>CAJFTG010000050.1 GCA_904419875.1 Candidatus Avimonas caecicola
TTTGTCGTCGACGCCGATCTTCGAGCTTGGGACATACCCCACCCGCACTTCGATGGTGTCGCCTTTCTTTTTCAGGGTGTCCACGACCGGTATGTAGATGGAGGAAGAGCTGATGATCGGGACGTGATAGCAGTCCTCCTCCGGGTCGTAGTCAAAAGCGAAGCTCGTTCCTTCTTCGCCGATGGAGTGGTGCTTGGGCGTCGCCTCCTCCCCGAAAAGGTAAGCGTAGGATTCGTTGATTTCCTCGAGCGGCACCAGCATCCGGCCGTTGTCGTCGATGGAATAGCGGGATACGCTGTCCTTTTCCTGCAGCTGGCGGATCCGCTCCGCGTTGGTCACCCGCCAGATGGCGGCGAGGATCAGCGCATCCTGCTCGGTGTCGTCCGGGCTTTCAAACGCCCCCGGCATCTGCTGCATAACGGGGAGGAGGAAATCGTACAGCTCCTCCTTCAGGGCGGTGTCGTCCTGGGCATTGCGGATGGCGCGGATGCCGGTCACCACCAGCGCGACAACGCCCACGGCCGCCAGCAGGAGGATCAGCAGGCCCAGAGGGGCCGCCCACCGCCGCTGTCCCCGCCTTTGGCCGGCGCGGGTGTACCGCACGGGGGAAAAGGCCGCGGCGCCCGTCCCGGCGGATGCCGGCCTTTCAGAAACCTCTACGGCGGGAGAGGACCAGCCGCCGGACCGTTTCCGGGCCGCTACCGCCGGCTGAGGCAGGACCGCTTCCCCCTTTTCGTCCGGCCCCGGGACGGCCGCCCCCGCGGGCGGGCTGTCCGCGCCGGCCTGCTCCGCGCCCTCCGGGGCGGGACAGGCGTCCGCCGGCCCGGCGGAGGCGGTGGAGGCGGCGGGCCCTTCTTCCGGGTGTGTGCGTTTTTTCCCTGCGTCGCTCCGCCTTTTCCGGGGACGGTGCGGGGGGACGGGGGGGTATTCGCCGTCGGGCAGGACGGCGCGTTCCCGGCCGGCGGCCTCCTCCGGGGCGGTTTGTCCGCCGGCCGCGGGCGTGGCGCCGTTCCCGACGGGGTTTTCAACCTTTTGCCATTCGCTCATGGGAAACCTCCTTTTACCGGACCTGTCCGTCGCCGTAGACGATATATTTTACGGTGGTCAGCTCCCGCAGCCCCATCGGGCCGCGGGCGTGGAGCTTCTGGGTGGAGATGCCGATCTCGGCCCCCAGCCCGAATTCGCCGCCGTCGGTGAAGCGGGTGGAGGCGTTGACATACACCGCGGCGGCGTCCACCCGCGCGGTGAAGGCCTCGGCCGCGGCGTGGCTGTCGGTCACGATGCACTCGCTGTGCCCGGTGCCATAGGCGGCGATATGGTCCACCGCCGCCTCCAGCGAGGGGACCACCCGGACCGCCATGATGTAATCGAGGTATTCGGCAGCCCAGTCCTCCTCCGTCGCCGGGAGGACGGCGGGGTCGTTCAGGATTTCCCGGGTGCGTTCGCACCCGCGCAGCTGCACCCCCGCGTCCTTCAGCCCCCGGGCAATCACCGGAAGGGCCTGCGCAGCGATGTCCGCGTGGACCAGCAGGGTTTCCGCCGCGTTGCACACCGAGGGGCGGGACGCCTTGGCATTGACCGTGATGGCGGCGGCCATGGAAAGGTCGGCGGCCCGGTCGACATAGATGTGGCAGTTCCCCACCCCGGTTTCGATCACCGGGACGGTGGCGTTTTCCACCACCGCGCGGATCAGCCCCGCCCCGCCGCGGGGGATCAGCACGTCGATGACGCCGTGCAGGCGCATCATGGCGTTTGCGGTTTCCCGGGAGGTGTCGGGGATGAGCTGAACCGCGTCGGGATTCTGCCCCGCCGCCTCCAGCCCCGCCCGCAGGGCGTCGGCGATCGCGGCGTTGGAGCGCAGCGCCTCCTTGCCGCCCCGCAGAATCACCGCGTTCCCCGCCTTCAGGCAGAGGGCGGCGGCGTCGGAGGTGACGTTGGGGCGCGCCTCGTAAATGATGCCGACCACGCCGAGGGGCACCCGGGTTTTCTGAATCCGCAGCCCGTTGGGGCGGCGGCCCCCTTCCACGATCTCGCCGACCGGGTCGGCGAGGGCGGCGACCTCGCGGATACCCGCCGCCATCCCGGCGACCCGCGCCGGGGACAGGGAGAGCCGGTCGAGCAGGGACTTGGTCATCCCGCCGGCGGCGGCCGCCTCGGCGTCCGCCCGGTTGGCGGCAAGGATCGCCTCCTCCCTTTCGAGCAGGGCCCGCGCCATGCATTCCAGCGCGGCGTTCTTCTCCCCGGCCGTGGCCGAAGCGAGGGAACGGGCCGCCGCGCGGGCGCCGGCCCCCATCCGTTCAAGCAGTTCCGACATAGAGATTCCGTCCTTTCGTACGCGGCGGAGCGCGCCGCCGCGGTGTTCCGCTTTGATGGAAGCCCCGCTGCGAAGGGGGCCGCCGGTCCTTCCGGCCGTCAGCGGGCCGCGCTGCGTGCGGGAAACAGCGTGCCGATCGGCTCGCCGTCGAACAGGTCGTACAGCCGGCGGGGATTGGCGCCGTTCATGATTACGGTAGGGATGCCCGCCCGCACGGCGATTTCCGCCGCGTTGAGCTTGGTAATCATGCCGCCGGTCCCGCGGGAGGACCCGGCCCCGCTCGCCGCGGCGCGCAGGGTGTCGTCGATCGCTTCCGCCACCGGGATCAGCCGCGCGTCGGCATGGGAGCGCGGGTCGGCGGTGTACAGCCCGTCGATGTCGGTCAGCATCACCAGCGCATCCGCTTCGGCCAGAACGGCCACCAGGGCGGACAGGGTATCGTTGTCCCCGAATTCGATTTCCTCCACCGCCACCGTGTCGTTTTCATTGACGATGGGGATCGCCCCGTACTCCAGCAGCCGGGAGAGGGTGTTCACCACATGTTCCTTCCGGCGGCCGTCCTCGATCACGTCCCTGGTCAGCAGGACCTGCGCGGTCACATGCCCGTATGTAGAAAACTGTTTGTCGTAGCTGTACATCAGCTCGCACTGGCCCACCGCGGCGGCGGCCTGCTTGCCGGCGGTGTCCCGCGGGCGTTCCTTCAGCCCGAGCTGCCCCGTCCCCACGCCGATGGCGCCGGAGGTCACGAGAATGATCTCCCTCCCGGAGTTCTTGAGGTCCGACAGCACCCGCACCAGCGTTTCTATCCGCCGAAGGTTCAGCCGGCCGTTTTCATACGTCAGGGTCGAGGTGCCGACCTTGACAACCACCCGGTTTGCCCGGGCCACGGCGCTCCCGCCGGATTCCGAAGACATGTCCGTCACATCCTGTTTTGATTTTCCGCCGCCTGTCCGCCGCCCGCCGGGCAGGCCCGTTTCGGTTTATTATACCAAGCGATTCCCGTTGCCGCAAGCACCGGCGGGGGATTTTCCGCCGCCTCCTGCGGGAATGGCGCCGGCTTTTCCCGGCTATGCCTGCAGAAACGGCTCGTAGAACGCCGCGCCGCGGGTTTCCCCCGCCACGGACAGGGCGCGCCGGGGGTCACGCAGCAGCATGCAGGCCAGGTCCTCCACCTCCGCCGGGGTCAGCCTGTCCAGCGCGGCGACGGCCTCCTCCGCCGGCACTTCCCGCCCCTCCAGCAGCTCGTTGCGCCCGGCGTACGAGGCCTGGGCCGCCACGGTCTCCAGCCCGAGGACGAAGGACGCCTTTACCTGCGCCCGGGCGCGGGCAAATTCCTCGGCGGTGATCGTGCCGGGCAGGCCGCGCAGCACCGCGAGAATTTCGGAAAGCACCTGCTCCTGCTGCCCGCCCGAGAAGGAGGCGGCGACGGTGAACAGCCCGGCCCCCCGGCTGGCGTAGGAGGCGCTGTATACCGAATAGGCCAGGCCCAGCTCCTCCCGCAGCCGCTGGAACAGGCG
Organism: Candidatus Avimonas caecicola; assembly: GCA_904419875.1. Lineage (GTDB taxonomy): Bacteria > Bacillota > Clostridia > Oscillospirales > Acutalibacteraceae > Avimonas > Avimonas caecicola. The sequence goes on from CAJFTG010000050.1 coordinate 3,832, forward strand.
GGAGGACGCGCCGCCGCCCACAATGAAATTCAGCAGGCTCATCGCGTACCGGCGCTCGTCGCCGGCGGGCAGGCCGGGCATCGCCAGCGTCAGGCTGGTCTGCTCGAATTCCTTTGCCTTCAGGGCCAGCGCGGGGGTGAAGGCCGGCGCGTCGAGCGCGGGCGCGCCCTCGCCGCGCCGGAGGGCTCCCAGCGTGTCCCGCAGCAGGCGGAGCACCCCTTCCCGGTCAAATTCCCCCGCCGCCACGGCGACCATGCGGTCGGGGGTGTAGTGGCGGCGCATATACCCCCGCAGGTCGTCCGGCGTCAGCGCGCGGACGGTCTCAGGCAGCCCGCAGATAGTCCGGCCCAGCGGGGAACCGGGCCAGACCGCGGCGCAGAGCGCCTCGTGCGCCACGTCCTCGCCGCTGTCCTCGTACATCGCCATCTCGTCCAGGATGACGCCCCGCTCCCGCTCCATCTCCTCCCGGTCCAGGCGGGAGGAGGTCAGCATGTCGCACAGGATGTCCAGCGCCTGCACGGCGTTTTCCCCCAGGCACTGGGCGTAATAACGGGTATATTCCCGGGAGGTATAGGCGTTGACGTTTCCGCCCAGCATGTCCATTTCCTCCGAGATCGCCCGCGCGCTGCGGCGGGAGGTCCCCTTGAACAGCATATGCTCGATAAAATGAGATATGCCCTGCTGCCGCGCCTCCTCATGCCGGGAGCCGGCGGCTACCCAGACGCCCACCGAAGCGGAGCGGGCGCCGGCGATCCGCAGCAGCAGAATGCGAAGCCCGTTTTCCAAAACGATTTTTTCCATCGGTCGTTCCTTTCCGTGCCTTTCTGTGCCTTTCCGCCGCGGGCGGAGGGCCGCCCCCCGGAGGACGGGCCGCCGGGGCGCTTTGTAAACATTTTCACCGGGTTTTCCACCGCGGGCGGCCTGCCGCCGGCCGAATCAGCCGCCCAGCACGCCCATCAGCGCCATGATCCAGAAGCCGAGCAGGAAGCCGTAGGTGGCGGCGTGGCCGTGCTCGTCATGGGCGGCCTGGGATTCCGGAATCAGCTCCTCCACCACAATGAAGATCATTGCGCCGGCGGCCACGCTGAGCAGCAGGGGCATAATCACCCCGCCCAGCGAGGCGAGCAGGGAGGTGAACAGAAGCCCCAGCAGCGCCGCGCCCGGCTCCGCAAGGCTGGCGAGCAGACCGAGCCGGCGGCATTTTTTCCGGTCGGCGCCGGTCTGGCGGAGCGGGAGGACCACCGCCAGCCCTTCCGGGAAATTCTGCAGGGCCAGCCCCAGTCCGAACATCACCGCGCCCGTCCAGGTCATGGAGGACTGCTCCATCGCCGCGGCGATCACCACCCCGAGGGCCAGCCCCTCCGGGATGTTATGCAGCGCGACCGCCAGCACCAGCAGCATGGGGCGGGCGAGATGGCTCGCGTGCCCCTCCGGCGTGGCTTCGTCGGCGTGCTGATGGGGGACCAGGCGGTCGAGCAGCAGCATGCCCGCGCAGCCGAGGACAAAGCCGGCCGTCACCACCGCGGCTCCCCGGAGGCCGGAACCAACCTCGTCAAAGGCGGGCAGGATCAGCGACCAGATCGACGCGGCGATCATCACCCCGGCCGCAAAGCCGAGCAGGCCGCCCTGCCGCCGGGCGGAGTCCAGCCTCCAGTGCGCCCCGGCCAGCGAGCCGCCGTAGGTCGCCGCCCAGGGAAGAAGCATCAGCAGTGCAAACAGCCCCCACTGCATCGGGCATCCCGCCTTTCTCCGTTTCGTCCGGCGCGGCGCCTCAGCCGTCCTTTTGCGCCGGGAGCTTCCCCGTGCGCCGGCCGGGCGCGCGCTTTTTCCGCGCCGTTGTGTTATTATAGCATATTCCTGCGGAAAATACAGGGGAGTCCGCTTTTTCTCCCTGCTTTTCCCCTTTCTTTCCCCTTTTTTCCTTCCTTCTTTTTCCCTGCGTTTTTGTACGGGCCGGCGCCGAAAAGGCGGTGAAAAGGCGGCGAATAGGCGGTGAAAAAACAAATTGCGAGAAAAAAGAAAAGAATCCCAAACAACCCCTTGCAATTTCCGGATTATTGTGGTATACTACTTCACGTTTAATACGCTGAATGGTAGAAAAGAGTGGGGCGACCCGCTCTTTTATCTTTGTGAGGCTGAGGGAAGCGGAGCGGGTCTGAAAATCCGCCGGCTGTTCGGCCCCCGCGGCGGACGCGCGAAAAGCGCGGAACAGGAAAGGACGGCGGATATGGCAAACGGCAGAAAAGCGGGCGGCGGGGGGCCGCAGCGGCACGCCGGGCGGGCGTCCGGGAAGGCCGGCTTCTCCGGCGGGAATACGGCGGCGGTCTGTTTCCGCCTGGCGCAGCCCGTCGCGGCGGAACTGGGGCTGTCCCTGTGGGATGTCCGCTTCGTCAAGGAGGGCGCGACCTGGTTCCTGCGCCTCCTGATCGACCGGGAGGACGGGGACGTGTCCATCGACGACTGCGTGGCTATGTCCCGCCGGATGGATAAGCTGCTTGACGAGGCGGACCCCATCCCCCAGTCCTACTGCCTGGAGGTCAGCTCTCCCGGCATGGAGCGGGAACTGACCCGCCCCGAGCATTTTGCGCTGTGCGAGGGATGGCCGGTCGTCGTCCGGCTGATCCGCCCGCTGGAGGACGGGACCCGCGAGGTCGCGGGCGTCCTGTCCGGCTATGAGGGGGGCGCGGTGCGCCTTGTGACGGAGGACGGCGGGGAGCGGGCCTTTTCCAAAAAGGAGACGGCGTCCGTCCGTCTGATCGACGACGAGCTTTGGGACGATGATGAGAACGAAGGAGAAACGGAAAATGAGTAACGCAAACGCCGAATTTTTTGAAGCGCTCAAGCTGCTGGAAAAGGAAAAGGGGATCCCGGCCGATTACCTGCTGGAGAAGATCCGCGCCGCCATCATCATCGCGGTCAAGCGGGATTTCGGCGGCAAGGAGAACATCGCGGTGATTATGGACCCCGCCACCAACGAGTTCGACGTGTCCCTGCGCAAGACCGTGGTGGACGAGGTGGCCGACCCCGACGAGGAGATGACCCTGGACGAGGCGCATCGCTATAATAAAAAGGCGGTGGTGGGCGATACGGTGGTCATCCCGCTGGAGACCAAGCAGTTCGGCCGCATCGCGGCGCAGACCGCCAAGCACGTCATCCGCCAGGGCATCCGGGAGGCGGAGCGCGGCCAGCAGATGCAGGAATTCCAGCGCCGCAACCAGGAGCTGGTGACCGCCGCGGTGACCCGCGTGGATCCCAAGACCGGCGCGGCGACGGTGGAGATCGGCAAGGCCGAGGCGGTGCTGCCCCTTACCGAACAGATCAGCGGCGAGCAGCTGCACGAGGGGGACCGCGTGAAAGTGTACGTGGTGGACGTGCGGGACGGCGACAAGGGCCCCCGCGCGCTGATTTCCCGCACCCATCCCGGCCTGGTCAAGCGCCTGTTTGAGATGGAGGTTCCCGAAATCTTCAACGGCGTGGTCGAGATCAAGGCCGTTTCGCGGGAGGCGGGTTCCCGCACCAAGCTGGCGGTGCTCAGCCACGATGAGAACGTGGACGCGGTGGGCGCCTGCATCGGCCCGCGCGGCGCGCGGGTGGCCGGGATCGTGGAGGAGCTCGGCGGGGAAAAAATCGACATCATCGAATACAGCGAAAAGCCCGAGGAGTTTATCGCGGCCGCCCTCGCCCCCGCGAAGGTGGTCAGCGTGGACCTCGACCCGGAGGGCGCGCACGCCTGCCGGGTCAGCGTGCCGGACGCGCAGCTTTCCCTGGCCATCGGCAACAAGGGGCAGAACGCCCGCCTGGCCGCCAAGCTGACCGGTTGGAAAATCGACATCCGCCCGGAAAGCGGCTTCTACGGCGAGGACCTGCCGGAGGAGCCGGCCGGGGAGGAAAACGCGGACGAAGCCCGCTGACCGGCCGGAGTCCGGCGGGCGGCGGCCCGCCGCTCCCGGTTCCGGAGAAAATATAGAGGGAAGGCCGCCGCGATGGCGGCAGACTACGCGCGGGAAAGGATGAGGACGATGGCGCGCGCCAGAAAAGTGCCCCTGCGCATGTGCACGGGCTGCGGGGAGATGAAACCCAAAAAGGAGTTGGTTCGGGTGGTCAAGAGCCCGGAGGGCGAAGTGTCGCTGGACCTGACCGGCCGGAAGCCGGGGCGCGGCGCCTACGTCTGCCCGAATCCCGCCTGCCTGAAGTCCGCCCGGAAAGCGAGACGGCTGGAAAAAGCCTTTTCCTGCCAGATTCCTGCCGAGGTGTACGACCGGATGGAGGAGGAATTGCTGGCTGATGAAAAATGAACGCGTTCCGGCGCAGCGGGTCGCCGGCCTGTTGGGGATGGCGCGCCGCGCCGCAAAGCTGACGACCGGATTTGACGCCGTGGCCGCCCTGCTTGGGGAGGGGGCGGCCGCCGCGGCCATGACCGCCGCGGACCTGTCGGAAAAAACGCAAAAGGAGCTGCGCTTCGCCGCGCGGAACCATCCGGTCGAAATCCTCCGCCTTCCCCTGACCAAGGAGGAGATCGGCGCCGCGCTGGGCCTGAAGAAGCCGGTCGGCGTGCTGGCCATGGCGGATAAAGGTCTTGCGGCGGCTGTGCGCAGGGCCTGCGGGGCGGGAGAGCGGCCCCGGCCTGAGACGGACGAGCGAGCAGAAAGGATGATCGTAGATTATGATGATTAAATACCGCGTGAGCGAGGTTGCCAAGGATTTCGGCAAGCCGACCAAGGAGGTCATCGGCCTCCTCGCGGAGTTTGAGGACACCCCGAAAAAGAGCATGACCGCGCTGGAGGAGCACGAGCTGGACCTCGTGTTCGAACGCTTTACCCAAGAGGCCCAGGTGGAGAATTTCGACGAATATTTCGCCATCGGGGAGCGGGCCCGCGCCGCCGAAAAGAAGGCGGCCGAGGAAGCGGCCAGGGCGGCTGCGGCGGCGAAGCAGAGCGCCCCGGCTCCGGCCCCGGCGCCCGTCCAGGGCGGGAAGGCCCCGGCGGCTTCCGGAACGCAGGGCGGGGCGCCGGCCGCCGGCCCGAAGCCCAAGCCCAAGCAGCCCGCCCCGCCGCCCCGCCGCCCCGCCGAACGGCGGACGGTGGACACCCGCACCCCACAGGCCAACGTGGGCAATAAATACGATGAAAAGTTCGACGTGCTGGCCCAGACCTCCAACCGGGTGCGGGGAGACGGCGGCGCGGTGAAAAAGCAGAAGCTCAACCAGCGCTCCCAACAGTACCGCAAGCCGCACGGCCGCCGGGAAACCGAGGCGGAGCGGCTTCGCCGCATCGCACAGGAGCGCCGCAGCAAGCCCATCACCATCACGGTGGGGGATACCATCACGGTGGGCGAGCTCGCCACCCGCCTGAAGGCGACGGCCTCCGAGGTAATCAAAAAACTGATGGGCCTCGGCGTGATGGCCAGCGTCAACCAGGAGATCGACTTCGACACCGCCTTCCTGGTGGCCAGCGAGTTCCACGCCAAGGTGGAGCGCGAGGTGGTGGTCACCATCGAGGAGCGGATCATCGACGACAGCGAGGATACCGACCAGAACCTGAAGCCCCGCGACCCGGTCGTGGTGGTCATGGGCCATGTCGACCACGGCAAGACCTCCATCCTTGACGCCATCCGCCGCACCAACGTCACCCAGGGCGAGGCCGGCGGCATTACCCAGCACATCGGCGCCTACCGCGTCAATGTGGACGGGCAGTATATCACCTTCCTGGATACCCCCGGCCACGCCGCCTTCACTTCGATGCGCGCCCGCGGCGCGCAGGTCACCGACATCGCCATTCTGGTGGTGGCGGCGGACGACGGCATCATGCCCCAGACGGTGGAGGCGATCAACCACGCGAAAGCCGCCGGGGTGTCGATCATCGTGGCGATCAACAAAATGGATAAGCCCGCCGCCAACCCGGATCGGGTCCTGCAGCAGCTCACCGAATACGAGCTGGTGCCGGAGGAATGGGGCGGCGACGTTATCTGCGTGCCGGTGTCGGCGCTGACCGGCCAGGGGCTGGATAAGCTGCTGGAGACCGTGCTGCTGGTGGCGGAAATGAAGGAGCTGCGCGCCAACCCCGACCGCGCCGCGAAGGGCACCGTCATCGAGGCCCGGCTGGACAAGGGCCGCGGCCCGATCGCGACCGTGCTGGTGCAGAACGGCACCCTGCACCCCGGAGACGTGCTGGTGGCGGGAATGGCCGTGGGCCGCGTGCGGGCTATGACGGACGAAAACGGCCGGCGGATGACGGCGGCCGGCCCCTCCGTGCCGGTGGAAATCATGGGCCTGGACGAGGTGCCGGCTTCGGGCGATGTCTTCAACGCCGTGTCGGACGAGCGGCTTGCCCGGGAGCTGGTGGAGCAGCGGAAGACCGCCGCCAAGGAAGAGCAGTTCAGCCAGTACCAGAAGGTGACGCTGGATAACCTGTTCGACCAGATGCAGCAGGGCGAGATGAAGGAACTGGACATCATCGTCAAGGCCGACGTGCAGGGTTCGGTGGAGGCGGTCCGTCAGTCGCTGGAAAAGCTCTCCAACGACGAGGTGCGGGTGCGGGTCATCCACGGCGCGGTCGGCGCGGTCAGCGAAAGCGACGTGATGCTGGCCGACGCTTCCAATGCGATCATCGTCGGCTTCAACGTCCGCCCGGAACCGCTCGCGCAGGCGGCGGCGGAGACCAAAAACGTGGAAATGCGGCTGTACCGCATCATTTACGACTGCATTGAGGAGATCGAGGCCGCCATGAAGGGGATGCTCGCGCCCAAAACCCGCGAGGTGCTCCACGGCCGGGTGGAGGTCCGCCAGGTCTACCGCATCACCGGCGTGGGAACGGTCGCCGGCTGCTACGTGGTGGACGGAAAGATCTTGCGCGGCGACCTGATCCGGGTGGTGCGGGACGGCATCATCGTCGCGGACGACAAGATGGCCTCCCTCAAGCGCTTCAAGGACGATGTGAAGGAAGTCGCCCAGGGCTACGAATGCGGCATCGGGCTGGAGAAATACAACGACATCCGCGAGGGCGATATCTTCGAGGCTTATATCATCGAGGAATACCGCGACTGACGGGCGGCGCCCGTCCGGCGGTGGAAAACGGCGTGCTGTGAGGCGGATTCCACCGTTTCACGGCGCGCCGTTTTTAAAAGAAAACGGGCATCCTAAGAACGAAGCCCGGCGGACGCCGGACAGGGCGGAAAACCCGCCGGGCGTTTCAAGGAGTGGAAAGGCAGGGAGAACCCGATGGCAAGTTTTCGCATTGACCGTACCAATGAGGATATCCTGCGGGAGCTGACTGCGATCCTGCGCACGGTGAAGGACCCGCGGGTCGCCGGCCCGATGCTGAGCATCGTGCGGGTGGAGGTAACCAGCGACATGTCCTATGCCAAGGTTTACGTCAGCGCCATGGAAGGGCTGGACGCGGCGAAAAGCGCGGTCAAGGGGCTGGTGAGCGCGCAGGGCTATATCCGTCATGCGCTGGGGACAGCGCTGCATCTGCGGCATGTGCCGGAGCTGCGGTTTATCCCCGACGACTCGATCGCCTACAGCGCGGGAATCGCCAAAACGCTCAGCGACCTGGAGCGGGCGGGAAAGCGCGGGCCGGGCGGAGAGAGCAGGCAAAGCGGACAAAGGGAACAAAGCGAACAAGAGGAAGAATCCCATACAAGCGAGGGGGGACCGGCCGATGAGTGAGCCGATTTCCGCGGCGGCGGCGGCCGACCGCCTGCGCGGCGCCGACCGGATCGTCCTCCTGACCCACCAGTATCCGGATGGGGATACCCTGGGCTGCGGCTTCGCCCTCTGCCGGGCGCTGCAGAAGCTCGGCAAGACCGTGCGGGTGGAATGCCCGGACGAGATCCCGGAGAAATACGGGTATCTGTCCGAAGGCGTGCCCTGTCCCGCCTTTGAACCGGCGTTCGTCTGCGCGGTGGACGTGGCGGACGCCCGGCTGCTCGGGCCGCTGGAAGGGGTCTACGCCGGCCGGATCGCGCTGTGCATCGATCACCACGGCTCCAACACCGGGTATGCGCGGGAGCTGGTGCTGCGCGCGGATTACGCGGCGGCGGCCATGGTGGTGCGGGAGGTGATCGCCGCGCTGGGCGTGGAGCCGGACCGGGGGATCGCGGAGTGCCTGTATACCGGCATCGCGACCGATACCGGCTGCTTCAAATATTCCAACACCACCGCCCAAACCCTGCGCATGGCGGCGGAAATGCTGGATTTCGGCGTCAACAATGAAATGATCAACCGCACCATGTTCGATGTGAAGACCCGCGCGCGGGTGGAACTGGAGCGGCAGGCGCTGGACAGCATGCGCTTTTATCTGGAGGGCCGCTGCGCGGTGATGCTGGTCACCAACGCCATGATCGCCCGCAGCGGCGCCGGGGAAAACGATCTGGAGGGGCTGGCGCCCATTCCCCGCCAGATCGAAGGGGTGTGGGTCGGCGTCACCATGCGGGAAAAGAAGGACGGTTCCTTCAAAGTGAGCGTGCGCACCGGCAACCACGCCGACGCGTCCGCCATCTGCACCCGGCTGGGCGGCGGCGGTCATCTGCGCGCCGCGGGCTGCACTCTCGCCGGGCCGGCGGAGCGGGCGGTGGAAGCGGTCCTGGACGTGGTGCGGCGGACGCTGTCCGCCCCTTCCGCCGGCGGCCGCTGACTCAGGGGCTTGGAGGGAGAATCCATGGGAGACTTGACCGAAAGAGGCGGGGCCGCTCCGGCGGACGGCATCCTTTGCCTGGACAAGCCGCAGGAGATGACGTCGTTTTCCTGCTGCGCGGTATTCCGCCGGCTGCTGGGCGTCAGGAAAATCGGCCACGCCGGCACGCTGGATCCGATGGCCACAGGGGTGCTCCCCCTGCTGGTGGGCAGGGCTACCCGCGCGCTGGAGCTGCTGCCCGACCACAGCAAGCGCTATACGGCCACCCTGCGCTTCGGCTTTATCAGCGACACGCAGGATGTCTGGGGCGCCGTGACGCCGACGGGAGGGGCGGCGCCCTCCCGCCGGGCGGTGGAGGAGGCGCTGCCCGCCTTCCGGGGGGCGATCCGGCAGATCCCGCCGATGATGTCGGCGCTGAAAATGGACGGCGTCCGGCTGTACGACCTTGCCCGCCAGGGCATCGAGGTGGAACGGGAGGCCCGCCCGGTCACCGTCCACACCCTGGAGCTGGTGGCGTATGACGAGGAGGCGGGCGAGCTGACGCTGGACTGCGCCTGCTCCAGGGGCACCTACATCCGCACCCTGTGCACCGACCTGGGGGAGCGCCTGGGCTGCGGGGCGGTGATGACCGCTCTGCGCCGGACCCGGGCGGCCGGATATTCGCTGGATCAGTGCGTCACCCTGGACCAGGCCCGTTCCCTGGCGGAGGCGGGGACGCTGCCCGCCCGCCTGATGCCGGTTGACAGCGCGTTTTCGGCCTGCGGGAAGGTCACGGTTTCCCCGGCGCAGGCCGCCCGCTTCCGCAACGGGGGAGCGCTGGCGCTTGACCGCCTGCCGGCGGTGACCGGACTGACCCGCGTTTACGCGCCGGGGGGGGCTTTCCTCGGCCTGGGCCGTCCCGCCGGCGGGGAAATGAAGATCGCCCGGCTGTTTGTCTGACCGCGGGGGCTGCCCGCCGCGGGCAGCCCCCGTGCGGCGGATAGCGGGAATGGCCGCCGGTTCCCCGTTTTGCACCCGTACGTTCACACGGACGGTTTACATGGGCGCCTGCCCGTCGGCCGGGCCCCGAGGCGCCGGGGCGGAATGCCCTGGCTTCCTGTCAGGCGCCCCTCCCTCCCCCTTCCTCCCCCTCCCCCCTACTCCCCGGAAGGAGACAGCCGGCGCCTGGCTCCCGCCCTCCTGCCCGCCCCCGGGAAAACGGGCTGACCCTTTGCGTCCCCGCGCGGGCGGCTGGCCGGCCGTATCCGGCTTTCTTCATGCTTCTTCATGCTTCTTCATGGTGATGCGCCGGGGCGGAGAATTCGTTCGGCCTCCCCTTGCGCGGGAGGGAGGACCCGCCGCAGGGAGCCGGAGGTAAGGAAAGCCCGCTTTGGGCTTCCTCTGCGGCATGCCGCAGAGCGTGGAGCGGGAGCGGGCATCTTCTTGGACGGGATGGCGATGCGGGAGGAAGGCGGCGAGGACGGGATGTGCGGAGCGTCCCGCGCCGCGGCCTGTCCCGGATTCCGTCCGCTTGCGGGGGGTTCCCGACCCCAAGGTTTCCCGGTGGCTTCCGATGCCGCGGATGCCTCCCGGCCGCTTCCCGCGTTTTGCAGCGGTTTCCGATGTTTCCTGCTGCTTCCAGCTGTTTCCTGCTGCTTCCCGGGGCACCCTGGTACATCCCGGTACATCTCGGTGCACCCCGGTGCCCTGGCGATGCCCGGCGTCCGGGCGCACCATGCAGCCGGATGACGGCGCGGCAGGCGATACGGCTTGAAACAGGGGGAGTGCCGCAGGAGAGAAGCAGGAGGGGGACAGGAGGGGGGAGGAGGGGGGCAGGAGCGCACAGGAGGGGCCGGCAGAACAGGCGGAAAAGCCGCCGTCCCTTTTTATCCTGCTTTCCCGCTTTCCCGCTTCTCCTACTTCTCCCGCTTCTCCCGCTTCTCCCGTTCTTTCCTGTGCGCGCTTTCCGCCCGTTTGCCCCGGTTGGCACACCGGGCGCGGCCCCGGAAGCGGCGGCAGGCTCCAGGCTGCGGCTGTAAAAGAACATAATATACTAAATGGATAAATTTACGGTTGGAAAACGGAGAGTTTCCATTTTCCGGCTGCGTCACCGTGGAAAGGGGCTCTCTCCATGCTGAAAACGATCCTGTGGGACGGCAAAACGCCGCTGCCGGGGGATACCCTCCCCGGCGGGAGCGGTACGCTCTTTGGCCCGGCGGGCAGGCCGCGCGCCGTCGCCCTTGGTATTTTCGACGGGGTGCACCTCGGCCACCGGGCGGTGATCTCCCGCGCCACCGGGCTGGAGCTTCCGGACAGGAGCCGCGCGGCCGCGGCCGTGTTCACCTTTGTCCAGCCGGCCTGGGCGCTGCCCAAGGAAAGCGCCTGCGAACTGGTGACCGAGGAGCAGAGGGCCGCCGTCTTCGAAAGCCTGGGGGTGGAGGAGCTGATCCAGGCCGATTTTGACGCCCTCCGCGACCTGCCGCCGGAGGAATTCGTGGAAGAGGTAATAAAAAACACCCTGCATGCCTGCCGGGTGTGCTGCGGGTTCAATTACCATTTCGGCCGGGGCGGCAAAGGGGATGCCGCCCTGCTGCAGTCCCTGTGCGCACAGCGGGGGATAGAGACGGTGGTCGTCCCGCCGGTGCTGGTGGACGGGGAGCCGGTCAGCGCCAGCCGCATCCGCCGCCTGATCGAGGAAGGGGAGATGGAGGAAGCGGCCCGCCTGCTCGGCCGGCCGTTCACCCTCGACTTCCCGGTGGTCGGGGGACGGAAGCTGGGGCGGCTGCTCGGAACCCCGACCATCAACCAGCCGCTGCCCCCCCATTTTGTCCGCCCCCGCTTCGGGGTGTATGCGGCGAGCGTCGAAGCAGGCGGCCGGGTCAGCCATGGGGTTGCCAACATCGGGGTGCGGCCCACCGTCGGCGCGGACGGCCCGCTGGCCGAAACCTGGATTGCCGATTTCAGCGGCGATCTTTACGGACAAAGGGTGCCGGTCACGCTGGTGAAATTCCTCCGTCCGGAACGCCGGTTCGATTCGGTGGAGGCGCTGCAAAAGCAGATCCTGTCCGACGGGAAGGCAGCCCGCCGCGCCGTCCTCGGCGAGGAGGCGGGTGGGCTTCGCGCCGTGCTGTTCGACTTTGACGACACGCTCCAGGACCGGGCGGCCGCCTTCCTGCGGTACTGCGACTTTTTTCTCGAGAAATACCTCCCCGCCCTGCCGGCCCCGGAAAAGGCGCGCCGCCGGCAGGAAATGCTCCGGCGGAACAAGGGCGGATACGTCAATTATATCGATTACTTCCTCTCGCTTTTCGAGGACTGGGGCTGGGAGGATGCGCCCCCGGTCGGGGAGGTCTACCGCGAATTTCAGTTCCGCTTCCCGGATTACGTCGCCCTGCTGCCGGAGGCGGTCCCGGTGCTCCGGGAGCTGCGGCGTCGGGGTTATAAAACCGGGGTGATCACCAACGGCCCCTCTCTGCTGCAGAACCGGAAGCTGGACGTCAGCGGCCTGCGCCCCCTGCTTGACATTGCGGTGGTGTCGGGGGACGAGACGGCGCCCGGCGGCCGCTTCATCCACAAGCCCGACCCGGAAATTTTCCGGCGGACCGCCGCCCGCCTGGGGGTCGCCTGCGCCAGCTGCCTGTATGTGGGGGATCACCCTGTCAACGACCTTCAAGGCTCCCGGTCGGCGGGGATGCATCCGGTGTATATCAACGCCTTCGGCGCGGATATCCACCCCGAGGGGGCGCCGGAAATCCATGCCCTTTCGGAAATTTTTGCGCTTTTGTAAGACGGCGACGGGGCGCTTCCCCTAAAAAACCGGCTGCCCCTGCAATTCTGCAATCAGACGGTCGGTGAAGCGGATGTCCAGCTCCTCGGCCCGCTGCAGCAGCGCAGCGCTTTTCTGCAAAAGGGACGGTTTCAGAGAGAGGGTATATTTCAGCAAAACCGCCTTGACGGTTTCGCAGCAGGCCGTGAGATCGTCCAGAAGCGCATCCAGGGATGGGTCGGGGGCCAGATGGCGGTTTTCCCTCAAAAACCGCAGCCTCTGCCGCATGAAACGCTTGTGGATCGGAAGGAGGCTGTAAACGCCGTGGCCGATCTGACGTTCCTCCCGTTCCGGCAGCGAATCCAGCAGGCGTCGGATGCCGGCATACACGGCGATGCTGTAGGCGACGTTGCCATAAAAAGGCTCGTCCCGCTCGTCACGCGCCAGGCGGTAATTGGTCAGGGCGCGGATCAGCGCCTGCCGGTCGAAGGAGAAAACGGTGTCCGAATCGCATTGCCATTCGGCGATGTACGGCCATCCGTCCCCGAAATATTCCGTGTAGTATTTCACGGAGAGATCCAGTTCCTCTCTGGAACAGGCGGCGAATTGATACGTATGGCCGAAATCGAAAAAGTCCGCGATGCAAAAGGTGCGTCCGCCGTCCCGATAGCCGTAAATCCGCGGCTCATGACAGAAATGGCGGCGCTGAAAGCTGGCGTAGGGGCTGAGCGCATAGGTATCCGTCCACAAAAAGACGTATCGCCCCCGGTCAATCGCCTCTGCCGCATAGTCGGAAAAGCGGGCGTAGCGGTCCCGGATTTCCTTCCGCGGTATGTCCTTGCTGTGGACGTTGGGAGGGAAATCAATCAAGAAAGCCCAGCCGTTCTCCTTAACGTCAATCTGGATGTAGCGGGTATACATCCAGTTCGGCAGGGTGGGGTTCTGGACGCCGACCGCCAGCTGGGCCGTGGTGCGGCTGAGATACGAAAGGGGCGGCGCAAAAACCGGCAGGATGTTTTCCTTTCCGTTTTTCATAAAACCCTTCCTCCCGAAATAGGTTGGCAAACATTTCCCATTATTTACCATTCTCATTTTAAAGAAAAGCCGATTTATTGTCAAGAGCGGCGAAAGCTGCCGGCAATTCCGGTGAATTCTGGCGAATTTTGGCGGGTTTTTGGCGGGCTTTGGCAGGCGCCCTGCCAATGGCCGCCCCTGGCGGAAGGACGGCCGGGAGACGGATGAAAAATGGATGGCGGCTTGGGCCATGCGGGGTGACGGCGCATCGGACGGTCAAGCCATGTGAAGACGGGAGAGGAAGTAGGCTGAAAGGGACTGAAGGGGGATTGGGCGGAATAAAAGAAAGATGCGGGCAAATCTTTCGGAATTCCCATGCAACCCCTTTACAACCCCCGCTTGTTGTGCTATACTGTTTTGGCGCATAAACGCCGCTGCGCGGCTTTTGCGCCGTCTTCCATTTCCCGGCCGGCGGAGTATGCCCGGCGGGCCCGACGAAAATGGTCGGTCCCGGCAGAGGGAGTCGCCGTTTCCCCGCGCTGGGTAATCGGATAATCGAAAATTGTGAAAAGGGGTGTAAACATGCTTCCGGAAGAAAAAACAGCCATTATGAAGGAATACGCGACGCACGAAGGGGACACCGGTTCTCCCGAGGTCCAGATCGCTGTCCTCACCCGGAGGATCAACGACCTGACCGAGCACCTGAAGGTGCACAAGAAGGACCACCACTCCCGCCGCGGCCTGCTGAAGATGGTCGGCCATCGCCGCAACCTTCTCAACTACCTGATGAAGAAGGACATCATGCGGTATCGCGCGATCATCGAGAAGCTCGGCATCCGGAAATAAGGGGAATACTGAGGCAGGGGGGCTTGGCCCTCCTGCCTCATTCCGCTTTTCCCCGGCGGGAGGAAATCCCTCCGGAGAGGCGGAACAGCATGGTCCAATCGACGGGACAAGCGTGGTTTTAGCAGTGAAACGACGGTTCAGCGCAGGCGGCGCGGGGAGCAGGCATTTTTCCGCCCGCGGCGCCAGGCATCAGGGGGAAGGGGCGTGAAACCGCCCTATATGCCGGCGTGCAGGCGGGCGGCGGCGGTGAACCGCGGTTTAATTGCTAAAATCCCATGCGGCCCCGTTTTGGAAATAAAGCAAACGGAGGTACAGCAATGTTTGACAATTACAAGGTGTTTGAAACCACGCTGGCGGGCCGTCCCCTGGTGGTCGAAACCGGGAAGCTCGCGCAGCTCGCCAACGGGTCCTGCCTCATCCGCTACGGGGAGACGGTGATCCTCTGCACGGCGACCATGTCCGCCAAGCCGCGCGAAGGGGTGGATTTCTTCCCCCTGTCGGTGGATTACGAGGAAAAGCTCTATTCGGTGGGCAAAATCCCCGGCTCCTTCCAGCGGCGGGAGGGCCGGCCGAGCGAGAAGGCCATCCTGACTTCCCGCGTGATCGACCGCCCGATCCGCCCGCTGTTCCCCAAGGACATGCGCAACGATGTATCGGTAGTCTGCACCGTGATGAGCGTGGATCCCGACTGCCCGCCCGAGACCACGGCCATGATCGGCGCGTCCATCGCAATTTCGATTTCCGAAATCCCGTGGGACGGACCGATCTCCGGCGTTGTGGTGGGCCTGATTGACGGCGAGTACGTCATCAACCCCACGGCCGAGCAGGAGAAGGCGTCGGAGATGCATGTGACCGTGGCTTCCACGTCCGACCTGGTCGCGATGATCGAGGCCGGCGCGAACGAGATCGACAACGAAACCATGTTCAACGGCATCATGGCCGGCCACGCCGCCAACCAGCAGATCGTGGAGTTCATCCGGGGCATTGCCGCCGAGATCGGCAAGGAAAAGATTCCGTTTGAATCCAGCGACCCCGACCCGGCGATGTTCGAGGCGGTGAAGGAATTCGCCATCGAGAAGGTGCGCGCCGCGCTGGATACCGACGACAAGCGGGTGCGGGACGAGCGGCTGCTGCCGGTATACGACGAGGTGCACGCCCGCTTTGACGAGGAATATCCCGAGCAGACCGCTCTGCTCGACGACTGCCTGTACAAGCTGCAGAAGTATGTGGTCCGCCGCTGGCTGCTGGACGACGGCAAGCGGGTGGACGGCCGCGGAATCGACGAGATCCGGCCCCTGGCCGCCGAGGTCGGCATCCTGCCCCGCGTGCATGGATCCGGCCTGTTTACCCGGGGGCAGACCCAGGTGCTCACCACCGTCACCCTAGGCTCCACCGGCGACGCGCAGCAGCTGGACGGCATCGACGACCAGACCAGCAAGCGTTATATGCACCACTACAATTTCCCCTCCTACTCGGTGGGGGAGACCAAGCCCTCCCGCGGCCCCGGGCGCCGGGAAATCGGCCACGGCGCGCTCGCGGAGCGCGCCCTGCTGCCGGTGATCCCCTCGATGGAGGAGTTCCCCTACACCCTTCGCCTGGTGTCGGAGGTGGTGTCCTCCAACGGCTCCACGTCCCAGGCTTCGATCTGCGGTTCCACCCTTGCCCTGATGGACGCGGGCGTGCCGATCAAGGCGCCGGTCGCCGGCATCTCCTGCGGCCTGGTCACCGAGGGCGACCGCTTTATGACGATGGTGGATATCCAGGGGCTGGAGGACTTCTTCGGCGACATGGACTTCAAGGTGGGCGGCACCCACAAGGGCATCACCGCCATCCAGATGGACCTGAAGGTGCACGGCCTGACCCCGGCCATCATCAAGGAAGCGCTGGAAAAGACCTATAAGGCGCGGCTGTATATCCTGGACGAGATCATGCTCAAGGCTATCCCCGCCCCGCGGGAGGAACTGTCCAAGTATGCGCCCAAGATGCTGACCACCAAGATCGATGTGGACAAGATCCGGGAGGTCATCGGCAAGGGCGGCTCGGTCATTCAGAAAATCCAGACCGAGTGCTGCTGCAAAATCGACATTGAAGAGGACGGCAGCGTCTTTATCTCCGCCCTCAACAGCGACGACGCGAAGCGCGCCCTTTCGATTGTGGAAACCATCGCCAAGGATCCGGAGATCGGCGCGATCTACAAGGGCCGCGTGACCCGGCTGATGTCCTTCGGCGCGTTTGTGGAGATCGCCCCCGGCAAGGAGGGGCTGGTTCACATTTCCCGTCTCGATGTCAAACGGGTGGACAAGGTGGAGGACGTGGTCGCCGTGGGCGACGAGGTCCTGGTGAAGGTGACTGAAATCGACGAGCAGGGGCGGCTGAACCTGTCCCGCCGCGACGCATTGATCGAGGTGGAGGGGCTTAAGCCGGAAAACACGGTATCGGATTCGCCCCGTCCCGCCCGCCGGGAAGGCGGCTTCCGCCGCGAACGCGGCGAAGGCGGCCGTCCGCCCCGCCGCTGAGAGGACGGCGGCAGGACGTCAACCAGTTGACATTTCCATTGAGGGCCGGAGCGCATTGCGCTCCGGCCCTTTTTCGCATCGGTGAATTATACTATCAAGTGCAACACTTTAGTAAAATAAAAAGAGTTCATACAGGCCCCTGTGGTAGAATGGAGTTACTACACAACCAAAACACTAG
>CAJFTG010000051.1 GCA_904419875.1 Candidatus Avimonas caecicola
GTGAGGACGGAAGCAGGGAACAGGAGGTAGAAATCTTCTACCGCTTTATCGGCAAGATTGATTGAATGACACCAATATCTTTAACTATGTGATACCGGCGGCAGCTGCCCGGATGTGGCCATGCTTGCCGCGATCGCGGACTTTTTCAGCGTCTCCATTGACGAGCTGATCCGGGGGGAGCGGCCGTCGGAAGCGCGGCTTGTGCCGTCGGAAGAGCGCAAGGATCTTGACAAGATGCTGCTGAAGGTGGTGGTGGACAGCGCCCAGGGGGACCGTGTCCGGGTAAACCTCCCCCTTCCCCTGGTGAAGCTGGGACTGGAACTGGGAATGCAGATGCCGCAGATCAATGGGATGGAAGCGCTTCAAAAGCTGGATTTGGAGACGATTCTCCGGCTGGTGGACAGCGGGGCGATCGGGAAGCTGGTGGAGGTGGAATCTGCCGAGGGGGACAATGTGCAGGTCGTTGTGGAATGACACGGGAAAGCGGGCGGCAGCGGGGAAAGCAGGAGGGGGCGCGAGGAATATGAGGATAAAGGTTCTCACCCAGGAGCAGAAAATACGACTTTATCTGCCGAACTGGCTTTTTTTGAATGCGGCGACGGCTTTCATAGCCGGGGAAATCCTTGAACGGCAGCGCCGGAAGGGCCGGCAGCTGCCTCCCCTGTGCGCAGGGGATCTCCGTCGGATTTTCCGGGAAGTCCGACGGTCAAAGCGTCTTTTGCACGGCGCGCCGCTGGTGGATGTCCGGTCGGGGGACGGAGAGGAAGTACAAATCCGGCTGTGAAAAGAACACAGGAGCCACCGCCAGGCCCTCAGCCTGGCGGTGGCTCTCTATTTTGTACGCGGCGCCGTTCGCCCCGGCGAAGGCGGCTATTGCGCGGTTATAAACACCGTTTTGGGAAACCGGTCTGTGAACGCCTTATCCAGCGCCGTGTCGGAGATCACGTAATCCATAGTCCCCAGGCTGTCGAGATAAAACAGGGAGCGGCTGTGGAATTTGCTTCCGTCCACGAGAAAAACCCGTTTGTCCGCATTGGCGAGCATCCGCCGGCGGATGGGGATTTCGGATTCGTAGCAGTCATAAATCTCCCCCTCGGAGGAGACGGCCTGCGCCGAAAGGAAAACAAAATCCATGTGCAGGCCGCGGAGCGTGTCCTCCGCAAAGCTGCCGGACAAAACCGCGCGGTTTTCCCCCGAAACAGCGCCGCCGGTGCTGTAGGCGCGCAGGTCGTAATCCGCCAGCCGCCGGATGCTGTCGATGCTGTTGGTGGCCACCGTGATGTTTTTGATGGAAGCGAGATAGTCGATCATGTAAAACGAGGAGGTGGAACCGTCCAGAAACAGGGAGTCCCCGCTTTTGACCAGGGCGGCGGCCCGCTTGGCTATCCGCTTTTTTTCCAGCGGGTTTTCGTGGCTGCGCATGGAAAAGGGGATGACCCGGCTGGCCGAAGTCAGCAGCTCCACCCCGCCGTAGCTGCGCTTTACGAGCCCGTGGGCTTCCATCTGCTTGAGGTCACGGCGGATGCTGGAGGCGCTGATGTGGAGCCGCTGCGCCAGGAAATCAACCGTGGCGTAATGGCATTCCTTTAACACCAGCAGGATTTCCTGTTCCCGTTCACATTTGTACATGGTCGTTCTCCTTTGCTCATTGCTGCGCAATTACCTGTTTGGCTGCGGCAAATTCCCAATAATTGCGCCGCGATTGCGGTCACGAATTGGTTTGATTATAATTGAAAAG
The DNA here is from genome assembly GCA_904419875.1 of Candidatus Avimonas caecicola. Taxonomy (GTDB): domain Bacteria; phylum Bacillota; class Clostridia; order Oscillospirales; family Acutalibacteraceae; genus Avimonas; species Avimonas caecicola. The sequence continues at coordinate 1,739 of CAJFTG010000051.1, forward strand.
AAGAGCTGTGTCAAAATAATTTGGCATGAATAGGGCTTTTGTGCGGCGCCGGACCCGGACTGCGGGAATGAAAAATGCGTAAAATTGATCGTTTTCAGGCGATTTTCGCGCAACTTCCGGAGGATGGGACGGCGTCGGACGGGCAAAGGGAGGATGAAGAGATGAAAACCGAAACAGTGCGAACGGCCAGAGGCGCGAGGGGCCGGAAGTGGGTCGGCGGCCTGCTTGCCGCCGCTCTGCTGACATCCGCGCTCGGCCTTGGCGGAAGCGCCGCCGGCGCGCAGGAGAGCGATTATTCGCAGAGCTTTGCCGGCCTGCAGGCCGGCGATTCGCTCCCGGACGGCTTCCGCGTGGGCGGCGGTACGGTCAAGACCGGCGACGGATATGTGGAAATCCAGGCGGGCGGGTCGCTGCTGCTGCCGGAGTCGGTGACCGCGGAGGATTTCACCTACGAGGTGGAGTTTACCATTGTGCGGGCGAACGAGCCGACGCGCTGGGCGGGCTTTATGTTCCGCTACCAGTCGTCCGGCCGGTATATGCAGATGTGCTGCCGGCAGAATGCCAGCGCAACAAACGGCCTGGACTGTGCGTACAACAACAACGGCGGATGGGTATATCCCGACGGCGCCAGGGGTTCCTATATCCGGGATATCGACCCGGAGGCAACGTACACAGCCAAGGTAATGGTGAAGGACGGCCGGGTCGCCCTGTATGTGAACGACCTCCTCTGCGTTCTCACCACCGCCCCGCTGGCCGGGTCCGGCGCTTTCGGCGTGCAGGCCAACGGCAGCGTGGTGCGGGTGTACGGCGTGTCGGTTTCCGCGGCGGGGGAGATGCCCACGGTCCTGCCGGACGGGTCTGAAACCGTGAACAATCTGTATGAGGCGGAAACGGGGATTGTCTCCGCGCCGACGGTTGTCCAGAAAATTGACTCGGCGCGGAAGCTGGAGGCGCTGGCTGTCGAGGGAGAACGCACGCAGGTGGCGTGGTTCACGCTGGCGGACAAGGCGCTGAACGTACAGGTGGGGGACGAATCCCGTCCCCTCGCGGAGATTCTGGATGCCTGCGGCGGCGCGGTCCTGCCGCTGTTTGAAACCGACGACGCGGAAACGGCCGGGGCGCTGGCCGGCTATATGGCGGACAGCGGCCGGTATGACGTGATGGTGGCCTCCGGCAGCCCGGAGGCGTTGGCGGCGGCCTGGGAGGTAAACGGCGCGCTGCGGTACGCGTACCTGGCGGGAGCGGTGACGACGGAAAACACCGTCGCCCAGATCGCCCGCGATACCCATACGGGCGGGGCGACGGTCGCGGTGGTCGCGCCCGGCGAAGCGCTTGACCGGGAGGCCGCCGAATATCTGCAGCTCCGGGGGATCGCCGTCTGGCTGGATTCCGGTGAAGGCTCCGACGAGCAAAACGTGTACGACGCCGTGGACTGCGGGGCAAACGGCGTGACGGTGGCGGACTTCTCCGCCGCCTACGACCTGTATGAAAAGGTGGACGCTGGGGAAACCGTCACCATCCGCCGGACATTTATCGTCGGACACCGCGGCCTGCCCAACACAGCGCCGGAGAATTCAAAGGAAGGGTATCTGGAGGCCGTGAAGGCGGGGGCCGACGCGATCGAGTGCGACGTGAATATGACCAAGGACGGCGTGCTGGTGTCCAACCACAACGGTTCCGTGGACGGCTATACCACCGATTCCACGGCGACCGGCGCCATCTCCAGCTTCACCTGGGAGGAGCTGAGCCGGTATACGCTCAAGCAGGTGGGAAAATACAACACCTCGCAGTTCTGCAAAATGGAATGGTATTTTCAGGTTCTCAAGGACAATCCCTCCGTGGTGGGATATGTGGAGTTGAAAAACGGCGACGAGGCCGTCGTGCAGAAGACGGTGGAGCTGATGGAGGAAATGGGCGTTGAAGACCAGGTGTTTATCATCAGCTTCAGCGACAGCGCGCTGAAGCTGGTGCGGGAATATGCTCCCTATGTGGGGACCGGGCGGCTGGCTTCCGGGACCTATAACAGTGCCCTGAGCGTGAACGGCAACCTGGTCTCGCTGATGAAGGCGGTCGGCGCCGTGGCGGGCACCCCGGATTACGCGAGCGGGGATTTTACCAGCCAGCTGATTGAGGCGGGCCGCCATCGCGGCATCCTCTTCCAGAACTGGACGGAGAACAGCCTGTCCATGGCCGTGCGGCTGCATGAGCGGGGCGTGGACTGCATCACAACGGATTATGCGCAGTTTGCGCAGAACGAATCGCTCCTCGCTTATCAGGATGTTTCGGCGGCGGCCCTCTTTGGAGAGCTGAAGGGGGACCCCTCGACAGGAGAAGAGACGAAGCCGACAACCACCCAGCCGACTACTGTGCCGGGCGGAACGCAGCCGGGCGGGTCGGAGCCGGTGGATACCGGCGAAAACACCCGCGTCCTTTATGCCGCGGCGGTTCTCCTGCTGGCGGGCGCTTCCTGCCTGTTCCTGCTTCGCAGACGGAGAACGGCGTGACGTACCGGCCCCGGCGGCCGGAGAAGAGGGCTGGGCCGGAAAAAAGACGGAATCCGAAACGGGCGGCATGCTCCGCCCGATGAAAAAAGCAAGCCTGCGCCCCGTTAAAGGCGCAGGCTTGCTTTTTATATGGCTTGACAGCGCCTTTTGCCGCTTACACCGCCCGGCCGGGGTCTACATGGCCAGATAGAGCAGGGCCAGCACCAGTTCAATCGGCGCGTCGTTTTTTACCAGCAGGACGGCGAGCATCAGCAGAAACAGCTGCTCCCGGTCCCTGCCGAAGTTGGCCAGAAGGGACCCGCGCCGCGGCGGGGGCGCCGGTTCCGGTTTTTCACAGGGGACGGACTCCGGCCGGGCGGAAATATCCATGGGGGCCGGGGCGGGCGGCTCCTCGTTGACATACCGCCGGGCGCGTTCCTGCATCTGGCGCACGCGTTCCGCCGCTTCCTGCTGCATCCGCAGCATATTATCGTCCATGGAAGTTCCTCCTTTCCGTCGCGGAATAAACCACGCCAATGCCGGGCAGGCTCAGCCCGAGGGCGGGTCTTTCCCCAGGCCGGGCAATCCGCCGCCGCCCAGCAGGGGAAGGAGCTTGAGCATGTGCATGATCTTGATGGTTTCATCCAGCCGCTGCTGGCGTTCGCTCTGCAGGTACGGGCGCAGCGCCTTGAGCAGGGTGGTGTTTTCGTCGTCGCTTTTCATGTCGGACAGCAGAGGCAGAAGGCGGGCGATGGCCGCGAGATCCCCCAAGCCGGCCGAACCCTCCGCATCGTTTCCGGAGGATACAGGGGCCGGCTCCGGGGGAGGCGGCTCCGGCGCGGGCGCGGAAGGGGCCCCGGAGTCGCCCTCCCCCTCGCCCATCATGGCCCCCAGGGAAGCCGCCGCCTGCTGCAGCTTCTGCATTCCGTCCGGGGAATTCAGCAGATCGTTCAGCTTTTTTGCGAGGTCGTCCATCGGATCACCTGCCTTTCCGGGTTTCCTGGTTTCCGCTTTTATTTTTTCTTCTGATTCATCAGCTGCTGAATCAGCTGCCGGGCCTGGGGGGAATTGAGAAGTTCCTGCATTTTGGCCTGGTCTCCGGAGATGGAGGCAAATTTGGCGGCTTTGTCGGGCGGAAGCTTGGAGGCGAGGGAATCCGAACCGCCGGCCTGTACGGTTTTCGCCAGTTGTTCCGGTGTGGTGCCCAGCCGTTTGCTCGCAAATTGAAGCAGGGCGTTGAGTTGGTCGGGAGTGAGGCCGGCGGCTCCGGATTTTGCAGAGGAATCGTTCATTGGAAATTCAACCTTTCTGTATTTGACACTGTTCAATGGCGGATGGCTGTGATACAATATCGAAAAGACAAGAAGCCGGCGGGGCGGCCGAGGACGTGAAGCGTGCAGGGGGAAAGGCGGAGCCTTTCCCAGGGTGCCGCCGGGAAAAGCGGAAACAAGAAGCCGGCGGGGCGGCCGAAGACGCGAAGCAGGAAGGGGGAAAGGCGGAGCCTTTCTCAGGGTGCCGCCGGGAAAAGCGGAAACAAGAAGCCGGCAGGGCGGCCGAAGACGCGAAGCAGGAAGGGGGAAAGGCGGAGCCTTTCTCAGGGTGCCGCCGGGAAAAGCGGAAACAAGAAGCCGGCAGGGCGGCACCCTTAGTATCTTTATGAAGAAAAAGGGACAAATATGTGCCTGTGCGCCGGCGGACCGGCCGGGCGCCGGAACAAAATGAGGCAATAGGGAGCGGAGGCCAGCATGACACGGGTTTTAGTCGTATCGGACACCCATGGAGACGAACGCGCGCTTTGGCAGGCGCTGGAAGAACAGCCGGCTGCGCGGCTGGTGTTCCATCTGGGGGACGGCGCGCGGGAAGCGGAGGCGGTTGCGGCACGCTGCCCGGATCGGAGATTCCAGATCGTACGGGGAAACAACGATTGGGGCAGCTTCGGACAGTTCCCGGAAACGGGACTGGAGATTGTGGCCGGAAAACGGATTTTTTATACCCACGGGCATCAATATGGAGTGAAGATGGGGCTTTACCGGGCGGTATGTGCGGCCAGAGAGCGGCAGGCGGATGTACTGCTGTTCGGGCACACTCACCAGCCGCTGGTCGATTACGAGGACGGGCTGCATATCCTGAATCCGGGCAGTCTCTCATACGGCCGGCCGACGTACGGGCTGCTGGACATCACGGAGGCGGGGATCGTCCCGCATACCGTGTCCCTGCGCTCATGAGCGGGGAGCTGCGCGGGCTGACCGCGCGGGAGTTCGGGCGGCCCCTTTTCTGGCTGCCGGAGGTGGATTCCACCAACCGCTACCTGAAGGAACGGGGAAGCCTCCTTCCCGGCGGCGCGGTTTGCTGCACCGGCCGGCAGACCGCCGGCCGGGGACGGCTCGGCCGGAGCTGGACGACGCCGGCCGGCGAAGCCCTTGCCCTTTCCCTGCTGGTGAAGCCGGCGGCGCACACCGCCCAGCTGGCCCTTTTATGCGGACTGGCCGCATCCCGCGCGATGACGCGCCTTGCCGGGCCGGGCTTCGGAATCAAGTGGCCCAATGACATTGTATGCAGGGGGAAGAAGATTTGCGGCATTCTTTGTGAAGCCTGCTGGCCGGATGAAACCGGCTTTGCGGTGGCAGGCGTCGGCTTTAACCTTCGCCAGACGGCGGAGGAATTCCGCCGGGCCGGGCTTCCGCATGCCGCTTCGGTCGAGATGCTGACAGGGAACCGGCTGACGCTGGAGGAAACCGCCGCCGCCTTCCTCAACGAGATGGAACCGCTTTGGAACCGGCTGAGGCGGGAGGGCTTCTCCGCCCTCCGGGGGGAGTACGAGGCGAGGTGCGTCACCGTCGGCCGGGCGGTGCGGGTGCTGAATCCGGACGGTTCCCTCCGGCTGGAGGGAACCGCCCTCGGCGTGGCGGAGGACGGCAGCCTGCTGGTGGACGGCGGCGGCTCAACGGTTTCGGTCTGTGCCGGGGAGGTGTCGGTGCGCGGCCGGAGCGGCTATGCATACTAATTGTATACCGTGTTATAAAATATACTGGTTATTGAGCCTACGGCAGCCCTGCCGCCCGAATGTACCGCGCGGGGGCCGCCACACGGGGCCGGGAACCCGGGCCGCCGGTGGGAAACGAAGGCCGGGCGGGAAACGGCGGCGCCGGGCCGGAGGGGTCCCCCACTCCATCGTATGACAGGATGGAAGGCGCGGTCCCGGAAATCAGGCATTTTTTATTTGATAATCAAAGGAAGCTCTTTCCTTTGCCAAGGAAATGCGGTATAATTGCCTTTGGCGAGGGCGCCGCGGCGGTTCCCACCGGACGGGAGGCCGCCGCCGTGGGAGAGCCGGCCTGCTGACGGGCGGTTTTCCTGTTCGCCCGTTATTATTGTCAGGAAAGGAAGGATGGCATTCATGGCGACCTTGCAGACCGATGCCAGGGTGCAGCAGTGGGTCGACGGCTATGCCCGCTGGTTCGACGACGACCGCACGCTGGAAAAAGGAAGGATGACCCGGAACCTTTATCCGTATACGGCCATGTTCTCCCCCATCACCGTCAACCACACCACGCTGAAAAACCGGCTGGTCATGGCCCCGATGGGCAATATCAGCATGTGCGAGGAAACCGGCCGCCCCAACGACAAGATGATTCAGTATTTCATCGAACGCGCCAAGGGCGGCGTGGGGCTGATTACCTCCGGGCTGGTGCCGGTCAGCTTCGGCATCGACAATTCGATCATCGAGCTGGATAAGCTGTCGTATTTCCCGCGGATTGACCGGTCCCGCACGGTGTTCGCCGCCTGGCGGGACCTCGCGGCGGGCATCCATGCCTACGGCGCGAAATTCTTCATCCAGCTTACCCCCGGCCTGGGGAGGGTGGGCAACCCGCAATGTCTGGTCAACTCCCTGAAATTCCCGGTGTCCGCCTCCATGAACCCCAACTTTTATATGGCGCAGGTGCCCTGCCTGCCGCTGTCGGGGCACAAGCTGAAACGGATTATCAAAAACGCCGGCCAGGCGGCCGCCGACGCCCATGCGGCGAACATTGACGGCGTGTATCTTCACGGCCACGAGGGCTACCTGCTCGAGCAGCTGACCAACCCGGCCTTCAACCGCCGGAAGCTGGGGCATTTCGCCGACTGGCAGGCCTTCGGCGTGGATATGGTGAGGGAGATCCGGCGCCGGGTGGGCGACCGTTTCCCGATCATGTACCGCATCGACCTCTCCCTCGCCCTCAACGAAACCTACGGCGGGCGGATGGACAGCCGGGATCTGCGCAAGTTCAAAAACGGCCGCACGGTGGAGATGACCCTCCGCTATATGCGTTCGCTGGTCGAGGCGGGCGTGGATCTGTTCGACGTGGATCTCGGCTGCTATGACAACTGGTGGCTTCCCCACCCGCCCGGGGCGATGCCCCCCGGCTGCTTCCTGGACGTGGCGAAGACCGCGCGGGAGTATTTCCAAAAGAACAACATCCGGAGCAACGCGGGCAGGGAGGTGCCGGTCGTGGGGGTCGGCAAGCTCGGCTACCCCGATCTGGCGGAGTCCGCCCTGCGGGACGGCCTGTGCGACATGGTGATGCTGGGCCGCCCGCTGCTGGCCGACCCGCAGTGGCCGAACAAGGCCTATGCCGGCCGGGTGGAGGATATCCTCCCCTGCATCGGCTGCCAGGAGGGCTGCCTCAATGAATTTGTGGAGGGCGGGCATCCCCAGTGTGCGGTCAATCCCCGCACGGCGTTTGAGGACCAGTATCCCGCCGTCCCCCCGAAGGCGGTTTGCCCCAAGCGGGTGGCCGTAGTAGGGGCCGGGCCGGCCGGCGTGATGCTGGCGGTCACTGCCGCCGGCCGGGGCCACGCCGTCACCCTGTATGAAAAGAGCGGGCAGGTCGGCGGGCGGCTGATCCCCGGCGGGGTGCCGAAGATCAAGTACGAAATCCAGAATTACCGCCGCTGGCTGGAGCGCCAGGTGGAAACGGCGGCGCGGGACTGCGGGCTGGAATTCCGCCCGAACGCCTCCGTGGACGCGGAAAGCCTGCGGGAGGGCGGCTACGACGTGGTGGTGTTCGCCGTCGGCTCGGCGGACAGCCGGCTCCCCCTGCCCGGCGCGGAACAGGCCCCCATTGTGCAGGCGACCGAGCTGCTGGTGAAGCCGGAGCTGCTGGGGGACGCGAAGAACGTCGTTGTGGTCGGCGCCGGCGTGGTGGGCTGTGAAACCGCCCATTGGCTCAGATACGAGCATAACCGCGAGGTCACGGTGGTGGAAATGACCCCCTTCATCATGAACAAGGTGTGCACCGCCAACCGCGGCTACCTGATCCACCATCTGCGCGCCGCCGGGGTGAAGCTGCTCAACTGCACCCGGGTGACCGGCTTTGAAAAGGGCGGGGTAAAGGTGATGCGCAACGTATCCCCCACCGTCCCCGACCCGACGATTACCTGGCACCCGATTCTGCCCGAGAATGTGGAGAACCCGCTCGCTCCCAAGCTGAAGGTGGAGGAGCGGGAGGAGACCCTCCCCGCCGATCTGGTGGTGATCGCCGCGGGCGGCCGGCCCGACGAGGCGGCTTTCTTCGAAGCGCAGCGCCTGCACGTCGCGGACCGGATTTACAACATCGGCGACAGCTTCCACGTGGGCAAGGTGCACGAGGCGGTGCGCTCGGCCTATGCGCTGGCGCTCAGCCTGTAAACGGATGGAAAGGAGAAATGGATATGCGTACGGCAAAGGGCGGGGAGGGCTATACCCCCGCCATGGCTCTGACGCCGGAGGAGCGGGACATCCTCAACGGCAGCCAGGGAGAGGTGATGGCGAAGGTGCTGAAGACCCTCGCCATGTACGGCGATACCTTCGGCGCGGATAAATTCATCCCGATCTCCGGGCCGGGTCATTTGGTGACCTCCTTCGGCATTTCGGTGATGAGCGCCACCTTCGACCTGATGGACGAGCTGATCGGCGCCGGGGTGAAGGCGCAGCAGCCCTTCACGGTGGATCCCCGGCCGCTGGATTATGAAAACGTCCCCTGCAATCTGCTGCAGAAGATCGTGTTCCATGTGATGTATTCCAAGCAGGCGCCGTATGAGGAGCAGCTGAAGAAGCTGGGGCTCAAGGACAGCAACGCCTTCACCTGCACCTGCTATATGGACGAGGTGGGGAATACTCCGAAGAAGGGGGACGTGCTGAGCTGGTCGGAATCCTCCGCCGTGGTGTACGCCAATTCGGTGCTGGGCGCGCGGTGCAACCGCAATTCCGCGTTTATGGATATTTTCGGCGCCATCCTCGGCAAGGTGCCGAACTTCGACCTGACCACCGACGAGGGGCGGAAGGCCAAATGGGTGGTGGAGGTGAAAACCACCCGGAAGCCGGAGGCGCAGGTGCTCGGTTCGGCCATCGGCCTCAAGGTGATGGAGGACGTGCCGTACATCCGCGGGCTGACCGCGTTCATCGGCGCCGAGCTGAACGCTGAAGCGAAAGCCTACTGCAAGGATATGGGCGCGGCCAGCGCGAGCAACGGGGCGGTCGGCCTGTATCACGTGGAGGGGCTGACGCCCGAAGCGGTGGAGCAGGGCGCCTCCCTCATCCGGGACGACGCGCAGGTGTATGTGGTGGACGACGCGGAGCTGGAGCGGGTGAAGAAGAGCTACCCGGTCATCTGGAAGAACCCGGAGGCCAGGCCGAAGCTCTGCTTCATCGGATGCCCCCACCTGTCCGTTGGGCAGCTGCAGGAGTGGACGCAGCGGCTGGAAAACGCGCTGAAGGCCGCCGGCGCCTCCCGGCTGAAGATCAAGACGGTGCTGACCGCCGCCCCCGACGTGCTGGAGGCATTCCGCAAGACGCCGGAGTATTCCCGCCTGCTGGCGACCGGCGCGCGCCTGTCCTATATCTGCCCGCTGATGTACATGAACAACCCCCTGTGCAAGGGGATGCCGGTGGTTACCAATTCCAACAAGCTGCGGACCTACACCTCCGCCCGGTACTACACCGACGATGAAATCGCCGCGCTGGCGGCGGGGAAGGAGTGAGCGGAATGAAAAAGGTATTTCGGGGCCGCCCCGTCGTGCCGGGGGCGGTCACCGCGCCGGCCGTCGTCTCCCACGGCGGCTTCAACACCCTCGCGAGCTTTCAGAAAAGCCTGCTGGCCAAAAAGACCGAGGCGGTCTGCGGGGATCAGAACAATCCCGACCTGTACAACAAGGTGATGTCGGGAAAGGCGCTCTGCCTGCCCAAAACCATCGGTTCCACCACCGGCGGGCTGGTGCTCCACACCGCCGCGGCCATGGGGGCCGCCCCGGCCGCGATGCTCTTTTCCGAGCCGATCGACTCCCTGGCGGCCGCCGGCGCCATCTTGGCCGACGTGTGGACGCCCAACAGCATCCCCGCGGTGGATAACCTGGGGAAGGAGTTTCTTGAATACGTGCGGGACGGCATGACGGTCGAGGTTGCCGCCGACGGCACCGTCACCGTTTCGGACGGGAAATAACGGCCGGGCCGTCCGGGCCCGGCGCTGCGGCGGCCTCCTCCCCCGGAGGGGAGGAGGCCGCCGTGTTCCTGCCATGGGAAAGGATGGGCCCGCCGGCTTCCCTCCGCATCCGCCGCGAGGGGGCTGGAGCCGGGCCCTGCCGCGCAGACGCGCCCTTTTCGGGCCGGCCAGGCCGCGCCTCCCGTTCCGTATGGGGGCCGGCGGCGGGCAGGGGGCGGAGAAGGGGCGGGGAAGGAGCGGGGAAACAGAACTGCCCGCACATCGGGAAAGCCGGGGGCCGGACCGAGGCCTGGCGGCATCGGCCGCCTTTCCCTCCCTGCCGGGCCGCGGTGCGGACGGGAGCGCCTGAAGCGGCGAAACAGGGCGTCTCCCTCAGGCGGGAGGACCTCAGGCGTCCGCGGCGGGGAACAGAAGCCCGGGCTTTTGCAGCCGGGAAGGGGGCGCTTCCCATTCCGCGCCGCGACCGACGCCCGCTTTCCGGTTGTCCGCCCGTATCCGGCTCCCCTCCCCCGCGGGGACCCGGGACAAAGCCGCCCTTCTTCCGGGCGGCCCCGCCCTTCTCTCCCGGATTCGCGGCAGCCCGTTTCCGCATGGGGACGGCGGGATGGGGCGTCCGATGGGGAAGGGCTTAACCGAAATTTTCCTATTCTTAAGGAAAATACAATCCGCCGCGGCTGGACATTCCCCCGGCGCGGCGATATAATAAAGCCATGGGAAGGCCCGCCATACCGTTATCCGAAAGGACGAGGATTCTATGCCCTTTTACGCGCTGCGCTGCCGCCGCTGCGGCCATACCTTTGAAAAACAGGCCACCGTCTCCCAGCGGAGCGAAGGGGCCATCTCCTGCCCGTCGTGCGGCGGGACGGATCTCGACACGGATTATTCCTCCGGCCGGAGCGCGGCGATCGGGGCCGCCCCGCGGAAGGCGGCGCCGGCGGTCGGCGGCTGTCCCCACGCCGCGGAATGCGGCTGCGGCGGCTGCGGGGGAGGGCGCCGATGATCCGTGCCTCCCTTGCGCGCAGACGGGTTTCCCGGGCCGCGGCGTTCCTGCTGGGGACGCTGCTTTTTCTGCTGCCGCTGGCCGGGTGCAAAAAGGATTCCCCGGTCGGGAAAAATTTCCGCTTCCCTCTCGGCGCGGAGCCCCGCCAGATCGATCCCCAGGTTTCGGTGGACGCGGCGTCGGTCACTATGGTGGCGGCCCTGTTTGAGGGGCTGGCCCGGTTGGACGAGAACGGGGAGGCGGTCCCCGGCGCGGCCGAATGGGTCGTGTCGGCGGACGGCCTGACCTATACCTTTACCCTGCGCGACTCCCGCTGGAGCGACGGAACCCCGGTGACGGCGCAGGATTTCCTGTTCGGGATGCGGCGGGCGGTGCTGCCCAGCACCAAGTCCTCTCTGGCGGAACAGCTTTATATTATCCAGGGGGCCAAAGAGGTCAACGAGGGGACGGCGGAACCGTCGGCCCTGGGGGTGCGGGCGCCGGACGAGAAGACGCTGATTGTCACCCTGACCGAGCCGGACCCCGATTTCCCGGAGAAGACGGCGTCCACCCCCTATATGCCCTGCAAGGAGTCGTTTTTTGAAGAAACCGGCGGGCGGTACGGGCTGGAAGAGGAATATATCCTGTCCAACGGGCCCTTCCTGCTGGTGGCGTGGAACCACAACCAAAGCCTGCTGCTGAATAAAAACGAAGGGTATTACGACGCGGACAATGTGTATCCGGCCGCCGTGCGGTATATGATCGGAAGCGTGGACGACCCGGTAGGCCAGATGGCCGACGGCCTCCTGGACGCCGCCCCGATTCCGGCGGATGCCCTGGACGCCGCGCGGGAAGCGGGGCTGACCCTCACGGCGATGGACGATACCATCCAGTATCTGTGGATGAACAACCGGGTAAAAGCGCTGGGCAGCGCCTCCGTCCGCCGGGCGCTGCGGGACGCGGTGGAATGGGAGATCCTTTACGGGCAGCTGGCGGAATCCGCCCTCCCGGCGGAGGGGTATGCCGCCCCGGCGGCGGTCCTGTCCGCCGGCGAAGGGTATCGGACCGGGGAAAACGCCCTCACACCCCAAACCGACGCTGGCGCCGCGGCGAAAGCGCTCTCCGCCGGCCTGCAGGAGGCCGGGCTCTCCCGGATGCCCAAGCTGACCCTGCTGTGCGCCGACGACGAATACAGCGTCAACCTCGCGCGGTATCTCGTGCAGTCCTGGCAGAAAAACCTGTCGCTGTATTTTGATATCGAAGCGCTTTCGGAATCCGAGCTGGAAACCCGGGTGAAGGTGGGGAATTATGAACTCGCCCTGTATGCCTGCATGGCGCCCGGGTCGTCGGCGCTGGATGCCTTCGGCGCGTTTGCCACCGACGCGGCGGGGAATTACGCCGGCTTCTCGGACAGCGGGGTGGACGGGCTGGTTTCCGCCGCCCTGCTGGGCGCGGCCGGCCGGGAGGAGATGGAAGCGCTGGAGGCGCGGCTCTGGGAGCTCTGCCCGTCGGTGCCCCTGAGCTTTGAAAAGCGGTATATCGGCATCCCGGCGGGCGATACCGGCATCCTTGTCCGCCCCTACGGCGGCGGCGCGTTCGGAGCGCCGTACGATTTCCGCCAGGCGGGGAAGCTGGACGGGTGAGGCCGGCCGAAAGGGGCCCTGCCCGCCGGCGTTTTCCATACAACACGAAAAACAGCGCCTATTATCCGCCTTTTCGGTTGAAATCCCCGGAAATCCCGTTTATAATGATAAGCGGGCCTGCCGCCGCTGAAGGGCAGACGGGTTAATCTGTTGCGGCGGGGCCGGCGAGGAACGAGGAAACGGGGAGTGCAGAATGAAACGGGTTGTCATAATCGGCGCCGGCCCGGCGGGGCTGACCGCGGCGTATGAGCTGCTCCGCGCGCCGGAGGAATACGAGGTCGTCCTGCTGGAGGAAAGCGGCGAGGTGGGCGGCATTTCCCGCACGGTGCGGTATCACGGGAACCGGATGGATATCGGAGGCCACCGCTTTTTTTCCAAAAGCCGCGAGGTCACCGACTGGTGGCGGGAGCAGATGCCCGTGCAGGGCGCTCCCTCCTTCGACGACCGGCTGCTCGGCCGGGAGAAGCCGCTGGCGCCCGGCGGCCCCGACCCGGAAAAAGAGGACCGCGTGATGCTGGTGCGCCAGCGGGTTTCCCGCATCTACTACCGCCGGCATTTTTTCGATTATCCCATCCGCATGTCCTGGCAGACCATCCGGAACATGGGCTTTGCCACCACGGTGCGGGCCGGCTTCAGTTATCTGGCCGCCGCGCTGCATAAGCGGCCGGAGACCTCCCTGGAGAATTTTTACATCAACCGGTTCGGGCGGGTGCTCTACTCCATATTTTTCGAGGGCTACACCGAAAAGCTGTGGGGGCGGCATCCGCGGGAGATTTCCGCCGACTGGGGCGCGCAGCGGGTGAAGGGGCTCTCCGTTCTGGCGGTGCTCCGGGACATGCTCTCCAAGCTCCTTCCCAAAAGCGCGAAAAAAACCCGGAAGGTGGAGACCTCGCTGATTGAGGAGTTCACCTATCCGAAATACGGCCCCGGCCAGCTTTGGGAAACCGTGGCCGCCGGGGTGAGGGAAATGGGCGGCGACCTGCGGCAGGGCTGCCGGGTCACCCGGCTCGACCTGGAGGACGGCGCCGTCCGCCGCGTCCGTTACGAGCGGGACGGGAAGGAAGAGGTGCTGGAGGCCGACCTCGTCCTCTCCTCCATGCCGGTCAAGGACCTGGTCGCGGGGATGGACGGGGCTGTTCCGGAGGAGGCGCGCCGGATTGCCGCCGGGCTTCCCTACCGCGATTTTGTGACGGTGGGGCTGCTGGTGGACCGGCTGAACCTGAAAAACGGGACCGATCTCCCGACCCTGGGCGGCATCGTCCCCGACTGCTGGATCTATGTGCAGGATACCGGCGTCAAGCTGGGCCGGATTCAGATTTTCAACAACTGGTCGCCCTATATGGTAAAGGACCCGGAACATACCGTCTGGATCGGGCTGGAATATTTCTGCGCCGAGGGGGATGCCTTCTGGAATATGGGTGAGGAAGAGTGCGTGCGCTATGTGGCGGACGAGCTGGTGCGCATGGGCGTCCTCGAAAGCGCGGATGCCGTGCGCGATTCCCACCGCGAACGGGTGAAAAAGGCGTATCCCGCGTATTTTGACACCTATAGCGAGATGGACACCCTGATCGGGTGGCTGAACACGGTGAAGAATCTGTACTGCATCGGCCGCAACGGGCAGCACCGTTATAACAATATGGACCACTCCATGATGACCGCCTTTGAAGCGGTGCGGGCGATCCGCAGCGGCGACGAATCGCGGGACGCCATCTGGAACGTCAACACGGAGAAGGAATACCATGAAGCTGGAAAGTAGAGGACGCCGGCCGGCGGCCGACGGCCTCTTCTGGGCGGCCGTCGTGGGAATTGTATACGCCGTGGGGTTGATTGCGTATTACATCTGGTTCCCCTCGCGGGGTTATTTTCATTCGGACTGCACCGACACCCTCCTCTGGGCGCAGGCAAGCTATGAATCCGGTTCCCTGCTGAATCCGGATTTCCATTATGCCTGCCTCCTCCCCTTCGGCGGGCAGCTGCTGATGCTGCCGTTTATCGGGCTGACCGGGGTTTCGCTCGTCACCAATATGATCGGGATGACGCTTTTCCTGCTGCTGTTTGCGGGCAGCCTGATTCTGCTCGGCCGGGCGATGGAGTGGCAGGCGGGCTGGATCTGCGCGCTGACGGTGCTGCCCCTGCTGATTGTGTCCTCCAGCGACAAGCTGAGGGAAATCTTCTGGGGCCATATCATTTATTACAGCCTGGGGGTTTTCTTCCTGTTTCTGGGGCTGGCGCTGGTGTTTTTTACCCTGCGCGCGCTGGAAGGGCCGGCCGGCGTCCCGGAAGGGGGGGCGGCCGGGAGGAAGGGCGGCTGGAGGCTGCCGCTTCTGCTGGGCGGGACCGGGCTGTGGTTCCTGCTCTGCTCCCTCAACGGGCTGCAGGCCCTGACCATCTTTGCCTTGCCGGCGATCGCCGGGGTGGCAGGGGAACGGCTCCTGGATGTGAAAAACCGCATAAGCGCCGCCGTCAACCGGCGGGCCGGCCTCCTGCTGGGTACGGTTACGGCCGCCACCCTGCTGGGCTTCCTGCTCGGCCAGTGGCTCGGCCGGGATATCCCCGCCGGGTATGCCGCGGCCTACTCCGGCTTTGAGAGCCCTGATGCCTGGATCACCAACCTGAGCCGCCTCCTCCCCCACTGGATGACCCTGCTGGGGGTTTCGGTGGAGCACGGGGACCCGTTCATGTCCGCGGACGGCATTGTCAATCTTCTGCGGCTGGCGTTCGGCCTGCTGCTGGCGGTGATCCCGGCGGTGATGCTGTTCTTTTACCGGCGGTTCAGCCGGTGGGTGAAAATCCTTCTGCTGGCCCATTGGGCGATGACCGCCCTGATCCTGCTGGCTTATGTGTTCGGCCTGCTGTCCGCGGCGAATTGGCGGCTTTCCCCGATCGTCGGCACCTCCGCCGTGCTGGTGGTGGCCTTCGCCCAGTGGATATGGCAGACGGCGGAATACCGCCGCTTTTCCGTGCTGCTCCTGTTCCCCACGGTGCTGTTCGGCCTGCTGTCTGCGGCGGCGATCATACGGATGCCGGCGGACTACAACCTGGATACCGGGGTCAACGCGGTGGCGGATTACCTGGTGGAGCAGGACCTCACCTACGGCTACGGCACCTTCTGGAACGCGCAGTGCGTCACCGTCCTCTCCGACTCGAAGGCCAAGGTGCGCAGCGTGAACATCACCGGATCCGGCGTCACGCCGTATTCATATCAGGGGCAGGATGCCTGGTACGAGCCGCAGGAGGGGCAGGAGACCTATTTCCTTCTGCTGACCAAGGCGGAGTACCAAAGCATGGAGGCGGGCGGCAATCCGCTGCTTGCGCAGGCCAGCGGGCGGCTGACCTTCCAGGACTACGAGATTGTGCTGCTCGATTTCTGCCCCTTCGCGTGATTCGGGGGGCTGTTTCCCGGTTCTGCCGCTGTTTATGCCGGGAAAAACCCCGGTGCTCCCTCGGCCGGCGGGAGAGGGAAGCACGGCGGTTTGCGCCGGGGGCGGTATGCCGGCATACGGTGCCATTGCCGCCCCGGCCGTCCCGAACAGCAGGCAAGAGTCCCACGGGCCGCCTCTGCCGCCTCATTTTCATCACGCGGCGCACCGGCTTCGCGCAGCTCCTGCTCCGTTGCTGCGAGGGAGGGCGCTTCGCGCGGCCTTCGGGAAAAGGGCGCCTTGCCCTTGGCCATCCTGTTGAGCAGGAAAGCCGGGAAAACCGGGAAAAGCTGGAGAGACAGGGAACAGGACAGGGAACGTGGCATTCAAGGCCGCTTCCCGGTTCTCCTGTCCGGGACGGCGTTTTCCGGTTTTTCAGGCGGCGTCCGGGAAGTTTTCAGCATAAAAAGGCCCTGCAAGGATTTCCCCTTGTAGGGCCTTTCTGCTGTTCGCTTTGCCTCTTGCCTCAGGTTTTGTTGATGGGCTTTGCCAAAAAACAGCGGCTGTTACGGGGCAATCCCCCTTAGCCTAAAATTCCTGCCCCTCCAAATCCCCAATAATTGAGCCTTTCCGCCCTCCCATTTATCAATAAAATGACAATTTTATCGACAAAACAGCGTTTCCGGCTCTTGTAAGGGCAAAAAATAAGACCCTGTACTATGGGAAACCATAGTACAGGGTCTGTATTTTAGGGTGAATTTTTCAGGCTATTTGCGGTGCCTTATAACAGCGGCGGCGCTTACGCTCTCTCGCTCTTGATCGCGGCCTGCGCGGCGGCAAGGCGGGCGATCGGCACGCGGAACGGGGAGCAGGAGACATAGTTCAGGCCGATGTTGTGGCAGAACTCCACGGACGACGGGTCGCCGCCGTGCTCGCCGCAGATGCCCAGCTTGATATCGGGGCGGGTGGCACGGCCCTTTTCGGCCGCCATCTTCACCAGCGCGCCCACACCCTCCTGATCCAGCTTCGCAAACGGATCGAATTCGTAGATCTTGTTGTCATAGTACGCGTCGAGGAACTTCCCGGCGTCGTCGCGGCTGAAGCCGAAGGTCATCTGGGTCAGGTCGTTGGTGCCGAAGGAGAAGAACTCCGCCTCGGTCGCGATCCTGTCCGCGGTGACGGCCGCGCGCGGAATTTCAATCATGGTGCCCACATGATACGCCATCTTCACGCCGGCGGCCTCAATCAGCTTGTCGGCGGTGGAGGTCACGATGTCTTTGACGAACTTGAGCTCCTTGACCTCGCCAACCAGCGGGATCATGATCTCCGGAACGATGTTCCAGTCCGGATGCTTCTTGTTCACGTTGATGGCGGCGGCGATGACCGCGGTAGTCTGCATCTCGGCGATTTCCGGATAGGATACCGCCAGACGGCAGCCGCGATGGCCCATCATCGGGTTGAACTCGTGCAGGGAGGCGATGACCTGCTTGAGCTCGTCCACCGTAATGCCCAGCTCGGCGGCGATTTCCGCGATGTCCTCTTCCTTGGTGGGGAGGAACTCATGCAGCGGCGGGTCGAGATAACGGACGGTCATCGGGCGGCCTTCCAGCACCTCGTACATCGCTTCAAAGTCGCCCTGCTGGTACGGCAGCAGCTTGGCGAGCGCCTTCTTGCGGGATTCCACATCTTTGGCGACGATCACTTCCCGCATGGCGCGGATGCGGTCGCCGTCGAAGAACATGTGCTCGGTGCGGCACAGACCGATGCCTTCCGCGCCGAACTTCACGGCCTGGGCCGCGTCGCGGGGGTTGTCGGCGTTGGTGCGCACGGTCAGCTTGCGCGCCGCATCGGCCCACGCCATAAACCGGCCGAAATTGCCGGAGATGGAGGCTTCCACCGTCGGGATCGCCTCGCCGTAGATGTTGCCGGTCGAGCCGTCCAGGGAGATGTAGTCGCCTTCCTTAATGGTCTTGCCGCCGAGGGTGAAGCACTTGTTCTCCTCGTCGATCTGGATTTCGCCGCAGCCGGACACGCAGCAGGTGCCCATGCCGCGCGCCACGACCGCCGCGTGGGAGGTCATGCCGCCGCGCACGGTCAGGATGCCCTGGGAAACGTCCATGCCCTCGATGTCCTCCGGAGAGGTCTCCAGGCGGGCGAGGATCACTTTCTCGCCGCGGTCGGCCCATTCCTTGGCGTCGGCGGCGGTGAACACCACGCGGCCGCAGGCGGCGCCGGGGGAAGCGGGCAGGCCCTTGCCGATCGGGGAGGCATTTTTCAGCGCGTCCGCGTCGAACTGCGGATGGAGCAGGGAGTCCAGCTGCTTGGGCTCCACGCGCATCACCGCTTCCTTCTCGTCGATCATGCCTTCGTCCACCAGGTCGACGGCGATCTTCAGGGCGGCGGCGGCGGTGCGCTTGCCGTTGCGGGTCTGGAGCATGAAGAGCTTGCCGTCTTCAATGGTGAACTCCATGTCCTGCATGTCCTTATAGTGCTTTTCCAGGCGGTCCGCCACCTCGACGAACTGCTTGTACACTTCGGGCATATCCTTTTCCAGGGTCGCGATCGGCGAGGGGGTGCGGATGCCGGCCACCACGTCTTC
>CAJFTG010000052.1 GCA_904419875.1 Candidatus Avimonas caecicola
AAAGGAGTTGAAAATGTATGTCTGTTAAGCGGAAATACCGGCTTCCGGTGAAGCTGGTTTCTCTTCTGGTGACCCTGTCGATGATCGTTTCGCTGATGACGGCGATTTCGCCCGTGGCATCGGCTTATGTGGAAACCATCGGCAACGTCATCGCCGCCTCGGTGGATGGGGACAAGATCACCCTGACGGTGGACAACGGCGCGGAAGCGAACGACGACATCCTGGAAATCCAGGTTTGCGAGGACGATATCCTCAAGGTGAATTATCGTCCCAACGGCATTGCGTCCAGCCCCTCCACCCCGATGATCGACCCGGACCGCACCTGGGGGAGCGTGGGCGCAACGATCAATATCAACTCTGACCCGATCACCATTCAGACCTCGGCCATGCGGATTGAAATTAAGAGAACCCCCTGCCGCATGACGGTGAAGAAGGCGGACGGAACCACCCTGCTCTGGGAGCCGGACAGCACCGGCGTCTTCCATGACGGCGTGCGCTTTGAGCGCGCCGACGGCCAGAACATGTACGGCGTATCCAGCTACGCCTGCTTCGAGGGCAACGGCGACATCCTGCGCAACGACGCCACCCGCGAAGTGATGGCCGGTCAGCAGGGCAACAGCGGCGGCCCCTTCGTGTGGTCTACCGCCGGCTACGGCCTGCTGGTGGACGCGGACGGCGGCTATTCCGTGGTGGACGAGGAAACCAACAAGCTGGAGTTCTACTACGGCGACTATACCACCCAGGGCCGCCGGTATTACAAGGAGAACGTGGAATACTACATCCTGATGGGCGAGCCGGAAGAGATCATGGAGAACTTTGCCCATGTCACCGGCGCCTCCCCGATGCTGCCGGAGTGGTCCCTCGGCTTCTCCAACTACGAGTGGGGCATCGACCAGGACGAGCTGTATGACATGGTGGACACCTACCGCGCCAAGAACATCCCGATCGACAGCTACGGCATCGACTACGACTGGAAGCGGTACGGCGACGACAATTACGGCGAATTCACCTGGAATACCGACAATTTCCCGGCCGCGGCCGATACGACCCTGAAGACCACGATGGATGCCAAGGGCATCAACCTGATCGGCATTACCAAGCCCCGCATTGTCACCAAGCTGGAGGACGGCACTCCCACCCAGCAGGGCCTGGATGCGGAAAGCGGCGGCTATTTCTATCCCGGCCACGCGGAGTACACCGACTACTTCTATCCGGTAACGGTGCGCAGCATCGACTTCTACGGCGAGAGCGCCCGGAACTGGTGGTGGGCGCACTCTGTCGACGCCTTTAACAAGGGTATCGTGGGCTGGTGGAACGACGAAACCGACACCGTCGCTTCCGGCAGCGCGAACTACTGGTTCGGCAACTTTGAAACCCTGCACCTTTCCCAGGCGATCTATGAAGGCCAGCGCGCGTACACCGACGACCAGGTCCGCGTGTGGCAGACCGGCCGGAACTACTATCCCGGCACCCAGCGCTACGGCACCACCAACTGGTCCGGCGATGTCGGCACCCAGTTCTACATCGACGAGCACATCTGGTGGACCAACGGCCTGAACGACCAGAAGGCCACGATGCTTTCGACCATCAACAACGGGCAGATGAAGTGGGGTTCCGATGGCGGCGGCTTCAACCAGAACACCGGCACCACCGAAAACCCGAGCCCGGAGCTGTACGCCCGCTGGCTGCAGTTCGCGGCGTTCTCGCCGGTCTTCCGTCTGCACGGCAACTTCCAGCATCAGCGGCAGCCCTGGTATTACGGCTTCACCGCCGAAGAGGCGAGCAAGGCCGTCATCCAGCTGCGCTACGCCATGATGCCCTACATCTACTCTTATGAGTACAAGGCGCTGGAAAAGGGCGTCGGCCTGGTCAAGCCCCTGATGTACGACTATCCCAACGACCCGAATGTGGCCAACTACGTCGACGCCTGGATGTTCGGCGACTGGCTGCTGGCCGCGCCGGTGACTGAGCGGTACCAGACCACCAAGTGGATCTACCTGCCCCAGGGCGAGTGGATCGACTACTTCACCGGCCTGGTGTACGAGGGCGGACAGTACATCGCCTACGCCGTCAACGGCGAAACCTGGAGCGATGTCCCGCTGTTTATCAAGGAAGGCGCGATTATCCCGACCCAGAAGGTGCTCAACTACGTGGACGAGGAAGAGATCAGCGAGATCCTGGTGGACATCTTCCCGGATACCGAGGCCAGCTCCTTCAACTTCTACGATGACGACGGCATCACCTACAACTACGAGGACGGCGCATATTTCAAGCAGATCATCACCGCCAAAGACAACGGCGACGCCGGTGTGAACGTTTCGGTCGGCGCGAAGAGCGGGACCTACAATTCCCCGGTGGAGACCTACATCATGAAGATTCACGGCAAAGCCGCTTCCACCGCGACGGTGAACGGCTCCGCCCTGACCAAGTACGATGACCTGTATGCCCTGAAGGCCGCCGACGGCGAAGGCTATGCGGTCGGCAGGGACATTTACGGCGACGTGACCTATGTCAAGGTAGCGGCCGGCGCCGTGAAGAACATCGTCGTCAACGGTTCGGTCGCGCAAACGGCCGACGGCATCCGCTACGAAGCGGAGGACGCCTCCCTGTGGGGCGACACGCTGACCGCGCAGGCCGGCTCGAACAACAACCACACCGGGTACACCGGCTGGGGCTTTGCCGACCAGCTGGAGGACGACAGCGCGGCCGTGACCTTCCGCGTCAACGCGAAGGTCGCCGGCGAGTATCCGGTGGACATCCGGTACGCCAACGGCAACACCTCGGCCAAGACGCTGAGCGTCTATGTCAACGGCGCATTTGTCCGTCAGATCTCCTTTAACCCCACGGCGGACTGGGATACCTGGGGCACTCTGACCGAAACCCTGCCTCTGGCGGCGGGCGGCAACAGCGTCACCCTGCAGGTGGACACCGCCGCGGGAGACACCGGTTATGTGAACCTGGACAACATCTTCGTCCCGTTCTATCCGGATACCGCGCGGTATGAAGCGGAATCCGCGGCGCTGCACAACGGCCCCGCGCGTTCGACCAACCATTGGTTCTACACCGCTTCCGGCTTTGTGGCCGGGCTGGAGAGCGTCGGCACCGAGGTGGAGTTCCGCAACGTGACGGTTCCCTCCTCCGGGAATTACACGGTGGACCTCCGCTATGCCAACGGCAACAGCCAGACCAAGACCCTGAACGTTTATGTCAACGGCGTGTTCCAGACGACCGCCAGCCTCCCCAGCGAGGGCGGGAACTGGAATGTCTGGAGCACCTGGACGCAGAGCCTGCCGCTGAATGCGGGACAGAACACCATCTCCTTCCGCTTTGACACCGGGAACAGCGGCTATGTCAATCTGGATAATCTGGAGGTACGGCTCAATTCCGGCGGCGCGGGAGTTGAGGAGAATCTGCTGGACAACGGCGGCTTTGAGCGGCCGACCTGGGACAGCTCCAACTGGACGGAGTGGCATCCGGACGGCCAGGAGCTGGCCTACGGCGTGGACAGCGGCATCGGCACCAACCCGCCGGAGGCGGCGCGTGAGGGCGACCAGCGCGCTTACTTCTATCTGGGAAGCGCCTACAGCCAGAGCATCCATCAGGTGAACACGGTCGAGGCCGGCACCTACCGCGTGGAATTCTGGGCGAAGAACTTCAACACCCAGCCCACGGTTGCCCGCGCGGAGATTGCCGTTTCCGGCCAGGAGACGATTTACGTCAATCTGAACCAGACCAGCGAATGGCAGCATTACTCCATCGACAACCTGTCGATGAGCGGAAGCGTGGACATCGGCTTCTATGTCCAGTCGCCTGGCGGCACAACCGTGCAGATCGACGGCGTCCGTCTGATCCGCACCGCATGACCCTTTTCCTTGCCTGATCCTGTAAAATACCTCCCAAAAGGGGCGGGGCCTCCGGAATTCCCGGGGGCCCTGTCCCTTTTGCGGCGCAGCCGGCCGAAGCTGCTGCCGATTCCGTGACCGGGCCGGCGCCGCCGGCCTCGCCCGCTTTTGCAGGATTGTCAAACAAATTGGACAGTGAACTCTGCAGGAGAAAGCCAGCGGAGGGGCAGAACCAGCATACAGAGGCGGAACTCAAGCTCATCCGGGATATGCGCCGGCGTAAGCCTGGCCTCGGCATGAACGAGTTCCGGTATCGGCTCAAGAAACGAGGCTGTACCCGCCGTCCGGAGAGCCTGTTCCGGGGCCTGCGGAAACGGGGGGAGGTTTCCCGCGGCTGAGCAGAAAAAGTATACAGCCCCAAGCCTTTCGGGCAGATGTCCCTTTTTATTCTGCTGTCCGATATCTCTTATATCCCTATAGGATAAACCGCCCGCCGGAGAGGAGCGCGCCCCTTGACAAACGGGGATTCCGCCGTATAATAATTGATGCATCAACAATGAGGCGTCAACCGTTGATCCATCAATGAAGGAGGCTGCGGCATGGAGAAAACCTTCCATATGCTGCTGTACCGCGCGTTCCACGCGCAGCGCAGCTATCTGCGCCCCTTTTTGGGGGAGCTGGGGCTCGGTTCGGGCCAGCCGAAGATCCTCGCCTATCTGGCGGCGCAGGGACCCTGCCGCCAGCGGCAGCTGGCCGACTATTTTGAGATTGATCCGGCGGCGGTCAGCCGGATGCTCGACTCCCTGGAAAAAGGGGGCTTCATTACCCGCCGGGTGGACGAGACCAACCGCCGGGCGGATATCGTCGGGCTGACCGAAAAGGGGCGGGCGGCCTGTGAAGCCTGGCAGGGCCACTGCCGGGAGGAGGAGGCGCTCATGCTCGACGGCTTCACGCCGGAGGAGCAGGCGAAGTTTGCCGAGTACCTCACGCGGGCCTACGGCAACCTGCGCCGGCACAAGCCGTAAGGAGGAACCTGCCTTGAACGATCTGAAACGGCTTCTCCGCTATCTCGGCCCTTACCGCCGGGACCTGCTGCTGGGGGCGTTCCTGGTGCTGGTGGAAACCTGTTTCGAACTGGTTATCCCCCTCCTGATGGCGGAGATCATCGACGTGGGGGTGGCCCGCCGCGACGTGCCGTATATCCTGCGGCAGGGAGTGCTGATGGGCGTGTGCGCGCTGCTGGCGCTGCTGACGGGCCTGCTGTACGCCCGGTTTGCCGCCCGCGCTTCCTACGGGCTGGGGGCGCGGGTGCGGGAGGCGGAATATGAGAAGGTGCAGCAGTACGCCTTTTCCAACCTGGATCATTTTGCAACCTCCTCCCTGGTCACCCGGATGACCACCGACATCACGGTGCTGCAAAACGCCGTCAACGGCGGCCTGCGTCCGCTGGTGCGGGGCCCGTCCATGCTGGTCCTGGGCGTGGGGCTGTCCGTTTATATGAACGCGCGGCTGGCTTTGGTTTTTCTGGTCAGCGCCCCGCTTCTGGCTCTTATCCTGTTTTTCATCGTGCGCCGGATCGCCCCGCTGTACTCCCGGCTGCAGAAGGCGGTGGACCGTCTCAACGGCGTGGTGCAGGAGGGGCTGACCGCCATCCGCGCGGTCAAAGCCTTTGTCCGCGGCGAACACGAGGAAGAAAAGTTCCGCACCGTCAACGAAGAACTGCAGCGGACCAGCCAGGAGACCTTTCATTACGCGGTGCTCAACCTGCCCGCGTTCCAGCTCACCATGTATACCGCCGCGGTGCTGATTATGTGGTTCGGCGGGGGGATGATTCTGGAGGGGAGCCTCCAGGTGGGGGAGCTGACCGGCTTTATGAGCTATGTGCTCCAGGTGATGAACTCCCTGATGATGATTTCGAACGTTTTCCTGCTGCTCACCCGGTCGCTGGCCAGCGCCCGGCGGATCGGGGAGGTGCTGGACGAGGCGCCGGAGCTGTCCTCCCCGCCGGGGGCGGCGGCCGTTGTGCCGGACGGGGAGGTGGAGTTCCGCGGCGTCTCCTTCAAATACCGCCGGGATGCCCGGGAAAACGCGCTGTCGGATGTCAGCCTGCACATCGCCGCGGGGCAGACGGTGGGGATCATCGGGGGGACCGGCTCAGCCAAAAGCACGCTGGTGCAGCTGATCCCCCGCCTGTACGATGTGACGGCGGGGCAGGTGCTGGTCGGGGGCCGGGACGTGCGGGAATACGACCTGCAGGCCCTGCGGGACGCGGTGGGCATCGTGCTCCAGAAAAACGTGCTGTTCTCCGGCACGGTGCGGGAGAACCTGTTGTGGGGAAACCCGGAGGCGGACGACGACGCCCTCTGGGAAGCCTGCCGGGCCGCCTGTGCGGACGAATTCCTGCTCCGGATGCCGAAGGGGCTGGATACCGACCTCGGACAGGGCGGGGTCAACGTGTCCGGGGGGCAGAAGCAGCGGCTCTGCATCGCCCGCACCCTGCTCAAACGGCCGAAAATCCTGATTTTTGACGACTCCACCAGCGCCGTGGACACTGCGACCGAGGCAAAAATCCGCGCCTCGCTGGCCGCGCGGCGGGACGTGACGAAAATCGTCATTGCCCAGCGCATCACCTCGGTGATGGATACCGACCAGATTATCATTCTGGAGGACGGCCGTGTCCACGCTTCCGGGACGCACCGGCAGCTGCTGGCGTCCGACCCGATTTATCAGGAAATCTACCACTCACAGAGGAAGGGAGGGGAGGGCCATGGCGAGGCCGCTGAGCGGTAAACGCCCGCAGAATCTGAAATTTACCGTCCGGTCCCTCCTTTCCTATATGGGCCGGCACAAGGCCCTGCTGGGGGTGGTTGCGGCGCTGGTGACCGTCAGCGCGCTGGCCAACCTGCTGGGGACCTATATGCTGCGGCCGGTGGTAAACTCCCTGGCCTCGGGCCGCACGGCCGACCTGGTGCGGGGCGTGGCTGTCACCGCGCTGATCTACGCCGTGGGCGTTCTGGCGGCCTACGGCTATACCCAGACGATGGTGCGGGCGGCGCAGAAGGTGCTGTTCGATATCCGGCGGGATCTGTTCGCCCATCTGCAAAAGCTGCCGCTGCGCTTTTTTGATTCCCAGCGGCACGGCGATATCATGAGCTATTTCACCAACGACGTGGACACCATTGCGGACGCGCTCAACAACAGCTTCGCCATGGTTATCCAGAGCTTCATTCAGATCGTGGGCACCCTGGCGCTGCTGTTTGTCCTTAACTGGCGGCTGACGCTGGTGGCGGTGGTCTGCTATATCGCGATGTTCTGGTATATCCGGTTCAGCGGCCGGCACAGCAAGGCGTATTTCAACCGCCAGCAGGCATGTCTGGGCGACCTGGACGGCTATATCGAGGAGATGGTCAACGGGCAGAAGGTGGTCAAGGTCTTCAACCACGAGGCGGATAATCTGCGCGCTTTCCGGGAAAAGAACGAGAGGCTCCGACAGGCGGGCACCGGCGCGCAGAGCTACGCGGCCACCATGGTGCCGGCGGTGGTGAGCATCTCTTACATCAATTATGCGATTGTGGCGGTGCTCGGAGGCATCATGGCCATGCGGGGGACGACCGATGTGGGGAGCCTGGCCAGCTATCTGGTTTTCGTCCGGCAGGCGGCCATGCCGATCAACCAGTTTACCCAGCAGAGCAATTTCCTGCTTGCGGCGCTGGCCGGCGCGGAGCGCATCTTCACCGCCATGCTGCACAAGCCGGAGACCGACGAAGGGAGAATTGAACTGGTCAATGTGCGGGAGGAGGCTGGGGAGCCGGTCCCCTGCGCCGAAAAGACCGGGCGCTGGGCATGGCGGAAAACGGACGGCAGCCTGGTCCCGCTGCGGGGGGACGTGCGCTTCGAGCACGTCGGCTTCGGTTACCAGGACTCCCGCCGGATTCTCAAGGATGTCAGCCTGTACGCCAAGCCGGGACAGAAGATCGCCTTCGTCGGTTCGACCGGAGCGGGCAAGACGACCATAACCAACCTGATTAACCGCTTTTACGACGTGCAGGAGGGCCGGGTGACCTACGACGGGATCGATGTGAAGGAAATCCGCAAGGACTCGCTGCGCCGCTCCCTCGGCATTGTGCTGCAGGACACCCATCTGTTCACCGGCACCATCGCGGACAATATCCGCTTCGGCAGGCTGGACGCCACCGAGGAGGAGATCGTGCAGGCGGCAAAGGTCGCCAACGCCGATTCCTTCATCCGCCGTCTTCCGCAGGGGTACCGGACGATGGTGACGGCGGACGGCGCCAATCTTTCCCAGGGGCAGCGGCAGCTGCTCGCCATCGCCCGCGCGGCGGTGGCCGACCCGCCGGTGCTGATTCTGGACGAGGCGACCTCCTCCATTGACACCCGCACCGAGGCGCTGATCGAACGGGGGATGGACCGGCTGATGGAGGGGCGCACCGTATTCGTGATCGCTCACAGGCTGTCTACCGTGCGCAACGCCGATGCGATCCTGGTGCTGGAGCATGGGGAAATCGTGGAGCGCGGAAGCCATGAGGATCTGCTGGCCCAAAAGGGCGAGTATTATCAGCTTTACCACGGGATGTTCGAGCTGTCGTGAGGGAAGCCGCGCGCTGCTGCGGCGCGTTCCCCTGCTTCCTCCTTCCCCAAGGCTCCCCCTCTTCCCCTGTTGCCCTGCGCAGCCATGCCGGGGAGGTTATCCGTGACGGGGATTCTTACTATATTACCTGCGCCGGCTGGCGAGGCTTTGACATCCCCTGCGAGGGCGGCGTGGCCATCGCGGAACTGACGTTTGAGCCGGAGGAGGGCCGGTGAAAGGTAACGGCCTTTCCCCAGTCGCCCGGAAAACAAACAGAAAGCGCCCCCTGCCGTCCGCCACGGACGGCAGGGGGCGCTTTTATGCTGCCTGATGGCTTCAATTGCCGCCGGAGGAATGGGTGCGCTTGTATTCCCCCGGGGTCATGCCGTAATGCTTTTTAAAGAGCGTATACATATAATTGATGTTCTCCACCCCGCAGGCCTGCGCGATTTCATTGACCGACAGATGGGTTTCCGTCAGCAATTTGGCGGCCTGTTTCATCCGCACGTTGTTGATGTAGGAGGAAACGGAGCAGCCCTCCATGCGGCGGAAAATCCGCCCCAGGTACACGGAAGAAAACGGGGAATTTTCCGACAGGCTCTGCAGAGAAAGATTCGGGTCGGCATATTGCTCGGCAACGCTTTTTTTCACCTCGGCGATCAGCTGCAGGTAGGTGCCGCCGCTTTCGCTCCTCTCCTGTGAAAGCGCGGCCAGCTCCGAGAAGAAGTGGCGGTAGCCTTCGCACGCCTCTTCCAAGGTTTCCGCATTCTCTACCTCCCGCAGAAGGTTCCGGCCGGCCAGCCGGGAGGGCGCATCCGATGCAAAGCCGGCGCCGGCGAAGGAGTATTCCTGAATCACGGCGTTGACCTGGCGGATGACCTGCATGACCTGCGGCGCTTCCGCACCCTTCATCCCTTCCAGCAGGGCGAGGACGCGTTCCCCGCACTGTGCATGGCTCTGGGAGGTGAGGAGTTCGGAAATCTCCTGCAGGGCGGGAAGAACGGGGGCGGCAGGGGAGGCGGGCTCGGACGGGGGAAGATCATCCGGCAGCACGATGCAGGAGGGGCCGGCGAAAAAACGCTGCTGGATCAGGTCGTACACCTGGGCATACTGGCTCCGGAAATCGCTGAAGGTGCCGATGTCCGACAGGGAGCAGGAGAAGGAAAAGCTCAGATTGTCCCGAACCGCCTTTTGCACCTGCCGCAGCACCTGCCGCAGTTGTTCGGGGTCGGCGTCCAGCCCGTCGCGGAAATCGTTGAGGATGAGCAGCAGGCTGCCCGGCTCGGTATAGATATATTCCAGCTGACAGACCGGCTGCAGTAGGTCGCGGGCCACGTTGGCAATGGCGAATTGGAGGGAGGAGCGGGTGCGGCCGTCGTACTGCTCGCAGAAGGCAAAGTAGCGGTCCACCCGGCACAGGCAGAGCATACAGCCCCGGTCGGTGCGGATGTGCATATCGTACCGGCGGCAAAGCTCCGCCAGTTCGGTGTCGCTCTCCTTCAGGGAGGAACGGCGGATAAGGGCGCTGAGCATCTCCTGGCGCAGGGAATAGGTGCGCGCCTGCTGCGCCTCCAGCTGCTTGACCTGCTGCACCAGCGCGTTGACCGGGGAGAGGACGCGGTTTGAGGACAGGATATACACCGTCACGCAGGCGGCAAAGATCAGCAGGCTGATGGCAACCATGGTCAGGGTCAGGCGGTTCGGCTGCCGGTAGATGTCCGCAGAGGGGACCAGGCGGACGATGGTCCACTGCCCGTTGTTGGCCCGGGCGTGCAGGCCGGTGTACTCCACCCCCGCGATTTTGATGGCGAAGGAACCGTCGTGCTGCAGGAGCTTGCTGTAAATCAGGGCGATTTCCTCGTCGTTCTGCGGCGTGTTCTCGGAACCGGCCAGGACGACGCTTCCCGCCTGGTCGAAGATAAACACCAGCTCGCTGTTTCGGCAGACATCGTTGATCTTTCCCTGAATCCACTCTTCGGAGATGTTGATTACGATGAAGCCGCTCGGGCGGCTGTTTTTATAGGCGTCAAATTGGAAATAGGTGAAATAGTTGGTAGGCACGTCGCTTTCCGCCGTGGGGACGCCATGCCGCACGACGCTCCGGAACGGGCGCAGCTGCTCCGGAGCGTCGAGCATTTCCAGAAGCTCCTGGTCGGCAAAGCTTTCAAAGGAGTACATGCTGGAGCGGGTGCACACCCGCTCCAGCCGGGTGTTGATCAGGTAATAGCTGTACATATACGGCGTCTGAAAATAGTAGTCGGACAGCTGGGAGCGCAGGGAAAGCAGTTCCACGTCGCCCAAATTGTCGTAGGTCGTGATCTGCTGCACATTGCGGTTGTTGAACAGCTGCACGAGCAGGGACTGGGCCGTGGAATTCATGTCGTCGATGTGGCTGGACAGGGTATCCACCACCGTCATTTCATACTGCACGGTGTTGTTCAGGGCCGTCCGGCGCATGTAGATGGACAGGGCCAGTGTATCCAGCAGCAGGATGATGAAAATTCCGATGACAAAGACCAGGGAAACCCGCTTCTTAACACGGTCGGGGGAAGGAGCAGGAGATGGAGCAGGAGAAGGAACGGGGGAAGAGACAGAGGCGGGGGCTGTTTTTTTCATGACATTCCCTTTCTGCGTAAAAGGAAGGATAAAGTATGGCGATATTTACAAATGTATTTTAATAAGCGGATATGATTTTGTCAACCGGATGAAAGAGCGGGAACTTTCCCTTCGTGGAAAATAGAGGGAAAAAACCGCGAAATCCCCGATTTCTGTGCCGAAATTGAAGTGCTTTGTCAAAATTTATAGCCGCGCCCGGCCGGCTGTGTGCCGCAGCGGGAGGGGGCGGTTCGATTTTTGGAGTCCAAGTTTCTGTATTTGAACTAGCCGCCGTCGGGAAGGCTGTGCTATGGTTTGGTTGGAAGGCAGGCATCCGTACAGGTAGGCCCGGGCCGTACCTGTCCGTTGGGAAAAGGAGGGTATCTATGCACGGAAAGTCGGAGGGACAAAAACGCAGGCGCAGCCGTCTGCGTTCACGCAGCGACCGGCAGCTGTTCACCATGTGCCTGCCGGCGATGGCAAAGCTGCTGGTCTTTTCGTATATCCCCATGGTGGGGATTCTTATGGCATTTGAAAATTATATGCCGCGCAAGGGCATATTCGGAAGTGAATTCATCGGGCTGAAAAACTTTGAGTTTTTCTTCAAATCCAGCGACGCCTTCCGGATCACCCGCAACACCATCGTGATGAACCTGATCTTTATTGCATCCGGCCTGGTGGTCGCCCTGGCTCTGGCCCTGCTGATGAATGAGGTGCGGAGCAAGCTCGTCCTCAAAAGCGCCCAGACGCTCATGTTCCTGCCGTATTTCATTTCCTGGACCCTGGGCGGGATTATCCTCACCACCTTTCTGGATATGGACGGCATCGTCACCCAGGCGGTCTATCATATGACGGGCGAAGAAATCAACTTTTACGCCAGCCCGGGGTATTGGTGGGTGATTTTACCAATAATGAACATATGGAAAGGCGCTGGGGTTAGTGGTATTATTTATTATGCCAATATTCTCAGCATCGACAAGTCCCTGTACGAGGCGGCCTCCATCGACGGGGCCAACCGGCTGCAGTGCGCTTTTCACATTACGCTGCCTCAGCTGAAGACCATGATTATCGTCATGACCGTCATGAATCTGGGAAATGTTATCCGTTCGGATTTCGGCATTTTCTATTTCGGCACGAGGAACAGCTCCATCCTTTATCCGGTCACCGACGTGATCGACACCTACGTTTTCCGGGCGCTCAACCAGTCCGGCGATTTTTCGATGGCGGCGGCCGTCGGCCTCTTCCAGTCGGTGGTCGGCTGCATCCTGATTGTGGTTACCAATGCGGTGGTGCGCAAGGTGAACCGCAGGGCGGCGCTGTTTTAAGAAAGGGGGCGGCAAACCGTGGACAAATCCATTGAAATCCGGGGGAAAACGATCCGGGAAAAAGGAGGCGCCGCCGACCGGGCCGCGCTGCCGTTCCGGATTCTGTTTGGGGCTCTGCTGCTGCTGTTCGGCCTTTTCTGCCTGATCCCGTTCATCATGGTGATCAGCGTTTCCCTGACGCCTCAGTCCGTGCTGGACGAATTCGGCTACCAGTTCATTCCCCAGGCGTTTTCGCTCGAGGCTTACCGCTATCTGTTCCGGTTTCCGGAGATGCTGATACGGGCCTACGGCGTTTCGATTTTCATTACCGTGGCCGGCACGGTGCTGAATCTGGCGATCACCGCGATGCTTGCTTATCCGCTGTCGCGCATGGAGTTCCGGTGGAAGCGGGGCGTGTCCTTTTTCCTGTTCTTCACCATGATCTTCAGCGGGGGGATGGTGCCGTACTACATCCTTGTCCGGCAGTACCTGCATATGCAGGACACGCTGCTGGTGCTGATCCTGCCGCAGATGGTGGTGCCGGGGAACGTGTTCCTCCTGCGGGTGTTCATGCAGGACACGCCGAATGAGATTTACGAGAGCGCCTGGCTGGACGGGGCCAGCGAATACCGCATTTTCGGCAGCGTGGTGCTGCCGCTGATGAAGCCGGGCCTGGCGACGGTCGGCCTGTTTATCGTCCTGCAATACTGGAACGAGGTGATCACCGGCAAACTGTTTATCGAGGACCAGAACCTTCTGCCCCTGCAGAACATACTGGACCAGTTTACCCAATATATCCAGTACATCATGACCCACGGGTCCTCCACGGGCGGTCTGGCGCTCACCAACCTGCCGTCCGATTCGATTCTGTTCGCCATGTGCCTGATTGCGGCGGGCCCCATGATGCTGGTGTTCCTCTTTTTTCAGAAATATTTTGTGGCGGGCCTGACGATGGGCGCGGTGAAAAGCTGACGGCGCGCGGACAAAGCGGACGGAAGTAGAAACCCCAATCTTCAACGGAAAGGAAATGTGTTATGAAAAGAGTGGTCAGTCTGACCTTGGCGGCCCTGCTGGCGGCCTCCTCCCTGCCGGTGCTCACCGGCTGCCATCAGGAGGAGCCGGTGGAGGACACCGGCGACCTGACGGAATTCGTGGAGCTGGATTACTGGTTCCCGGTCAGCAGCGTGCCCAACGACCTGCGGGACGTGCAGGACGCCCTGAATGAAAGGCTCCGGGAGGAGCTCAACGCCGAGGTCACGCTGCACGCGGTCGGGATCGGCGATTATGAATCGACCATCCTGCTGAAAATCAACACGGGGGATACCTTTGATATCTGCTATACCAGCCCCTGGATGAACAACTATGCGGACAATGTGCGGCGGGAGGCGTATGTCGCCCTGGACGACCTGCTTGAGGAGTATGCGCCCACCATTTACAACACCATCTCCCCCGCTTACTGGGACGCGGCGCGGATCGACGGGAAGATCTACGGGGTGATTAACCAGCAGATTCTTCCGCGCCGGGCCTGCGTGTCCATCGACAAGGAAAAAGCGGAGGCCGCCGGGTTCGATATCACGGCGGTGCGGACATACGAGGATCTGGAGCCGTATATGGAATACTGCAAATCGATCGGCGAGACGGATATCTGCAATATGTTCGACGTGCAGGCGTTCCTCCCGTATTTCTACTGGGACGATCTGGGCGGCTCCTATAAAATCCCCGGCTTTGTGAAGGCCGACGACGAAACCCTGACGGTGTTCAACCAGTATGAAAGCGAGGAGTGGCAGTCCATGATGGCGCTGGGCGCCGCCTGGTACGACAAGGGGTATTTCAAGAAGGATATCCTTACCTCCTATTCCAACCTGAGCAAAATCTGCGTGCGGATGCCCACCACCTATAAGCCCGGCATCGAGGCGGAAGAGGTCCAGTACACCGGCCGGGAATTCCTGGTGCAGCCCCTCGGCGACTGGATGACCTACGGAAGCTGGGTGATCGGCACCATGAACGCCATCAGCCAGACCTCGCCCAACCCCATCCGTTCCCTCCAGTTCCTGGAACTGCTGTACAAGGATGTGGAACTGTACAATCTGGCGGTATTCGGCCTGGAGGGCGAGCATTACACCAAGCTGGGCGAAAACCGTCTTGAGCTGCTGCCGGACAGCGGCTATGTGATGCCCTCCGGCGGATGGATGTTCGGCAATCAGTTCAACCAGTGGCTCCAGCCCCTGCAGGGCGACGACATCTGGGAGCAGACGAGGGAAATCAATGAAAGCGCCCCCTATTCCACGGCCTACGGCTTCTCCTTTGACCCCACCAACGTCAAGACGGAAATCGCCAACTGCACGGCCGTGTACGATGAGTATTACCTCCCGCTGCTGCTGGGTCTGTACGACGACACGCAGGCCAAATACCAGGAGTTTTTGGACAAGCTGGAGGCCGCCGGCTCCCAGAGGATTCTGGAGGAAAAGCAGCGGCAGCTCAACGAATGGAAGGCGGCGCAGGGCTGATGACGCCCGTCAGGAAAGGAGCGCGTGTTTATGAAGCATCTGCCCCGGCTGTTGGCTGCCGCGGCGACGGCGGCCATGATTCTCACCGCTTTCCCCGCCTGTAAGGAGGCGGAGGAAGCGCCCGGAGGGGAGGTCCCCAGTTCTATGCTGATTACGGAATTGGAGGTTGCGGAAGGGACCGTGACCGACCAGGTGCAGGCAGGCAGCGCCTACTACGTTTCCCCTGCCGGCAGCGACCGGAACGCCGGGACCCGGGAAGCCCCCTTCCGCACCCTGTATTACGTGATGGATGTATTGAGGAAATACAAGGACCAGGTCGACGGCGACATCACCGTTTACCTGGGGGGCGGCTATTACCGGCTGTTCAAGACGCTGGAGATGACCGAGCAGGAGCTGACCAAGGCGGACGGCGGCTCGATCCTCTTCCGGGCGGTTGAAAACGAAACGCCGATCCTCAGCGGCGGGCTGCAGGTGACCGGCTGGCAGAAGACGACCGTCAACGGGATTGAGGACGTTTACGTCACCAGGCTGGAGGGCCTGCCGCACGTCCGGCAGTTTTACGCGGGGAACCAGGCGCAGACCCGTGCCGCCTACGGCACGGCGGTGGAATGGGCCTGGAACAAGGACCGCAGCGGCATCAAGACCTATGATATCGACCTAGACGCCATCGTCAATATGGAGGATGTGGAGCTGCTCTGGCCGGTAAACTGGAAGGTATTCGTCCTGCAGGCCAAATCCTATTCCGGCCGGGAGCTGTACTTTGAGGAGGAGATGTGGTCCAACTTTGTCGATATGATCGACACCATGGTGGCGCAGGGGCAGTCGGAGGAATACTATCCCACGGTCCAGTTCCCAGTCTATCTCAGCGGGGACATCAGCTTCCTGGACACCCCGGGCGAATGGTTTTATGACGAGGATACCGGCGAGCTGTACTATTATCCGGCGGAAGGGGTGGATATGGAAACCACCGACTTCTTTGTCCCGGTGGTGGAGGACCTGATCCATATCCACGGCACCGAGGAGCAGAAGATCGCCAATGTACGGTTTGAAGGGATTACCTTCCGCCATGGCGCGTGGAACGAGCCGAGCGAGGAGGGGCTGGTCATCAACCAGGCGCAGAACAAAATGGTCATCACCCGTTCCCGGATCACCCAGAAGGTGAAGGTGGAATACGCGCAGATCGACGCCAACATCACGGTGGAGAACGCGGACAACCTGACCTTTGCCGGCTGCACGTTCGAAAACATGGGCACGACCTCCCTGAGCCTGCTGACCGGCATCCAGAACAGCACGGTGGAGGGCTGCATTTTCTATCAGAGTTCGGAGGGCGGCCTGGTTCTCAGCAACGCCGACGCCTCCACCACCACGGATTTGTCCATCTGCAAAAACAACCGCATTGCCAACAATGTGTTCCATCAGGTGGGGTTGGACTACTGGAGCGCCCCCGCCCTGACGGTGTATTACGCGGCGGAGACCACCATTTCCCACAACGATATTTTTGATGTCCCGCTCTCCGGGATGTCGGTCGGCTGGGGCTGGTACTGGACGCCGAACTCCACCACCAGCCGGAACAATGTCATCGAAGGGAACCGCATCGGCAAATTCCTGCAGAAGTGCCGGGACGGCGGCGGGATTTATACGCTCGGCCAGCAGCCGGATTCCGTGGTGAAGGGCAATTACATCTTTGAGCAGTACGGGGCGTTCGGCGGGCTGTACCACGACGAGGGCTCGGCCTATTTCACCACCACCGACAATGTGGTGGACAACATCAACAACGAGGACCCCAACGTGAACTGGATTCATGTCAACGGCGGGGACGGCGGCCCCAACGGGGGGAAGACCACGTACAATCTGGAGATCCACAACAATTACCACAGCAATCCCAAAACCTCCTTCTGGGGCGAGCCGTCCACCTGCGACCTGACGGGCAACCACGAGGTGACCGACGGGCAATGGCCGGACGAAGCGAAGGCGATCATGGAGGCGGCCGGGCTGGAGGACGGCTACAAGCACCTCCTGGAAGCTGTCGAATAACACGGGAAAAGGGGGGTGCGGGCATGGACTGTATACGGAGCGGGGCGGCCTTCTGGCAGCTGTCGGATGCGCGTTCCCGGTCCATAACGCCGGAAAACCCGACGGGCGCCTGCGGCATGGGCGCGCGCGCCAAAATCGGGGAGGGGACGGCCTCCCACGCGGCGCAGGACCTGGGGGAAGGCTGGAAGGTGAATCCGTACATAACCGTTCCGGCCGGGAAGACGGCGGTGCTGGCGGATATTGCGGGCAGCGGCGTCGTCCGGCACATTTGGATGACACCCACCGGGAACTGGCGGTATTCCATTGTGCGCATTTACTGGGATGACTGCGCCGTGGCGTCGGTGGAATGCCCGGCGGGGGATTTCTTCGCCATGGGCTGGAACCAGTATGCGCCGCTCAGCTCGGCCGCCGTCTGCGTCAATCCGGGGAGCGCGTTCAACTGCTACTGGCCGATGCCTTTCCGGAAGCGCTGCCGGATTACGCTGGAAAACATCGCGGAACAGGAAATTGTGCTCTTCTATCAGGTGGATTATACGCTGGAGCCGGTCGGGGAGGAGGCCGCGTATTTCCACGCCGCCTTCCACCGGGAAAACCCGCTGAAAAAGGGAGAGGTGTTTCCCATCCTGGACGGGGTGGAGGGCAGGGGCCAGTATGTAGGCACCTACCTGGCCTGGGGCGTTCACAACAACGGCTGGTGGGGCGAAGGCGAGGTCAAGTTCTATATGGACGACGACGACGGCTATCCCACCATCTGCGGCACCGGCACGGAGGATTATTTCTGCGGTTCCTACAACTTTGAAAACCGGTTCACCCACCAGTACGAATCGTATACCACGCCCTATGCGGGGCTGTGCCAGGTTATCCGGCCGGACGGCCTGTACGGCGCGTCGATGCGGTTTGGGATGTACCGCTGGCATATGCCGGATCCGATCCGGTTTGAAAAGCGGCTGCGGGTGACCCTGCAGGCGCTGGGGTGGCGGGAAGGCGGACGGTACCTGCTCTTGCAGGACGACATCGCCTGCGTGGCGTACTGGTATCAGGATCGGCCCTCCCTGGTCGCCCGCCCGGTGCCCGGGCGGCTCGACCTGGAGATCAACTAGGACACCGGAAGAGGAGGGAGAAAAGCATGGGTATTCCGTACCGGCAGATACATCTGGATTTCCACACCTCCCCCGACATCCGGGATGTCGGGACGGCGTTTGACCCCGCCGCGTTCGTGCAGACCCTCAAAAGGGCGCGCGTTCAGTCGGTGAACCTGTTCGCCAAATGCCATCACGGGTATTTTTACTATCCCACGCAGGTGGGGGAGGTCCATCCGGGCCTGGCCGGGGATCTGCTGGGCAGGCAGGCGGCCGCCTGCCGCGCCGAGGGGATCGGCGTGGTGATCTACACCTGCGCGGGCTGGAACGAGCGGGCGGCCGAACGGCATCCTCAGTGGATGCAGCTTGACCGGGAGGGCCGGCTGGGCGGGGTGGAGCCGTTTTCCAGCCATTATTACAAGTGGCACAGGCTGTGCGTCGGCAATCAGGAATACCGCGCGTTCCTGATGCGGGAGGTGGAGGAGGAAATCCGCCTTTTTGCCCCGGACGGCCTTTGGATCGATATCGTCACCTCCGACGGCTGCGTCTGCCCGTCCTGCCGCCGGGATATGCGGGAACGGGGGATGGACCCGGAGGACCCCGCACAGGTGCGCCGGCACGACCGGCTCAACGAGATCGGCTTCATGAAAGCGCTGCGCGAGTACATCCGCGGGCTGGACCCGGTGGTTAAAGTCTACTTCAACGGCGGACCCGCCGAGCCGGACAACGGCGACGTGTACGCGCTGTCCAGCAACCGGAAATGCGAGCAGATGTCGTATATCGACATCGAATCCCTCCCGGGCGGCTACTGGGGGTACACGCATTTCCCGCTATGTGTGCACCATCTGAACCATAAGGGGCGGGAGCTGACCATGATGAACGGCCGGTTCCACCTGTCCTGGGGGGATTTCGGGTCCCTGCGCAACCGGGAGGCGCTGGAATACGAATGCTTCCGCGGCCTTGCCAGCGGCACGCATGTGTGCGTGGGCGATCAGATGCATCCCCGCGGCTGGCTGGATCCGACGGTGTACGAGCGCATCGGCGAGGTGTTCGCCAAAATAGAGGAGCGGGAGCCTTGGCTGGAGGGCACCCGCAAATGCGTGCAGATCGGCGTCTACCTGTCCAATGGGGCCACGGAGCTTCCCGGCCTGCCGGAGGAAGGGGCGTACCGGCTGTTCCAGGAGCTGCACCAGCCGGTGGACTTTCTGGATTTTGAGGATGACATCGGGGGTTACGACCTGCTGGTGCTGCCGGACGAGGTCCGCCTGGACGAGAAAGCCGCCCGCCGTATCCAGGCCCATATCGACGCCGGAAAGGCCGTGCTTGTCACCGCCCGCTCCGGGCAGGATGGGCAGGGCCGGATGCTGCTGGAGCTGGGGGTGACGCTCCGCGGCCGGGCAGCCTGCGCGCCGCGGTATCTGCGGATCGGGCCGGAGAGCTTTCCAGGCATTCCGCCGATGGATTACGTGTTTTACGAGCCGGCGGAGCACGCGGAGCCCCGGGAGGGGACGCAGGTCCTCGCGCAGGTGGTGCAGCCTTACTTCAACCGCAGCTACGAGCATTTTTGCTCCCACCGGCAGACGCCCGCAGACCGTCCGGACGGTGAAGGCGCGGTGTTTCAGCGGGGAAAGGCCCTGTATGTCTCGCAGCCGCTGTTCAGCGAATACGCCCGGTACGGCAACCGCCTGTGCAAGGACCTGCTTGCCCGGCTGCTGGAGGAGCTGCTGCCGGCCCCTCTGATCTGGGCCGAGCTTCCGAACTATGCGGAGGTTTACCTCCGCAGCCAGGGGGATCATCTGGTGCTGCATATCCTCAATTATCTGATCCAGAAAAAATGCCGGGATATGGATACCATTGAGGAAGCGATCCCTCTGTACCGGCGGCGGGTCCGTGTCCGCAGCGACCGCCCGCCCCGGCGGGTATACACGGCGCCGGACGGAAAACCGGTTTCCTTTGCCTATGGAGAAGGATACGTCGACCTGATGCTGGAGGAAATCGGCGGGTATACGCTGCTGGTCATCGAACGAGACCCTTTGAACGCGACGCAAAAGAAAGGATAATGTATCATGAAGAAGATAACCTCTCTGGCGCTGGCGCTTGTAATGATGCTCATACAGATCCCCGCTTTCGGCGCCGGCCAGGTGTCCCTGAACGCTTACAGCGCGGACGAAATGCGGGTGCCGTGGTTCGGCGAAGGGGTGGACTGGCTGCCCGGGTCGGGGCTGGGGCTTCTGACGCTGGAGACGCCGGAGCTC
>CAJFTG010000053.1 GCA_904419875.1 Candidatus Avimonas caecicola
CACCAGGTAGCTGCCGCACTGCCCCGCAGTGGCGCAGGTGCCGGGCGGGCGGCCGAGCAGCAGATGTATATAGTCGTCAAACAGGCGGACGCTGGTGTAATGGCCGGCTTTCCAGTCCAGATACCAGGCGTCGAACAGGCCGCAGAGAAAGCGGCCGTACAGCGCGGGCGTCAGGGAATAGGACGCGCCGCCCCGCTCCCCCTCCAGGGGGTCGAGACAGGCAATGAATTGCAGATACGGCACGCCCAGCTTCTGCAGGGCGCGGTAAACCTTCTGCGGCCGTTTGGCACAGGTGCCGGTGACCACGCAGAGCAGGTTAACCTCCACGTGGTGCTTTTGCAGCAGACGGAGCGCCTGCGTTACACGGTTCCAGGTACCGTTCCCTTCGCCGTCCACCCGGTAAAGGTCGTGGATATCCTTGGGGCCGTCGATCGAGAGTCCCACCAGAAAGTTGTGCCGGCGCAGAAAACCCGCCCATTCCTCGTCCAGAAGGGTGCCGTTCGTCTGAATGGAATGAAAGACCCGCACCCCGGGAACCGCATAGCGGGCCTCCAGCTCCAGAAACGAACGGAAAAAGGGGAGTCCGGCCAGGGTCGGCTCCCCGCCCTGGAATGCAAACTGGATGCTGCCGCTCGGCGATACGGCCTCGAAGGCGGAGCGGATCAGCCGTTCCGCCGTGGACAGCGACATCCGGCCGTAGCTTTTGACGCTGCGGACGTCGGCAATGTCGTGATAAAAACAGTAACGGCATCGCAGGTTGCAGAGGCTGGATGCCGGCTTGATCAGCAGGCTGACATGTTTCAAAACGCGTCCCCCCAATAGCTCAATGAACGCCGCCTTTTATGCCTTTTTCCAAGGAATCC
This sequence comes from Candidatus Avimonas caecicola, assembly GCA_904419875.1. Lineage (GTDB taxonomy): Bacteria > Bacillota > Clostridia > Oscillospirales > Acutalibacteraceae > Avimonas > Avimonas caecicola. The sequence continues at coordinate 864 of CAJFTG010000053.1, forward strand.
TGTGCGCGCCTTCCTGCAGCAGCGCCGCCACCTCCTGCGCCGGCAGGGAGGGAAGGGGCAGCGGCTCCGCCGGCTCGTCCCGGAGTGCCGCGTCCTCCAGCAGCGGCTTGGCCAGCCAGCATACGTCGTGCCACCGTCCCCGTTTGTAGCCGGCCCGGGGGAACCGCCCCACCTCGGAAAAGCCGAAAAGCTCATGCAGGCGGATGCTGTTTTGATTGGAGGCGGTGATGCAGGCATAGGCATAGCGGTATCCCTGCCGGCGGAGCAGCGAAAGCAGGGTTTCCAGCAGCGCCTTCCCGATCCCCCGGTGCTGATAAGCCGGGAGCAGATAAAGCGAAACCTCGGCGTTCCAGCGATAGGCGGCCCGTTCCTTCAGGCTGCCGGCATAAGCGAAGCCGACGGCGGCGCCGTCCGCCTCACAGACGATCCAGGGAAATTGCCGCAGGCAGCCGGCGATACGGGCGGAAAATTCGTCCGGCGAAGGAGGGGTCAATTCAAAGGAGATCGCCGTTTCCCGCACATAGGGGGCATAGACGGAGAGAAGGGAGGGGCCGTCCTCCGGACGGGCCAGACGGAATGCAGCGGGTGCGGACATTGCGGACATATGGATACTTCCTTCCATGGATTTTGGCGGGCCGGGCAACCGGTCGAATGGGGAAGCGGGGGCTTCCCCGTGCGTTCTCTTTTCCAAGCATAGCGCGTTTCCCCTCATTTTTCAAGCGGCAGGGGACTTTTTCGTACGGCGGGGAAACAACGGCCTGGAAAAAGCGGGACGGGCAAAAACGGGAATGAAACGGGAGGACAGGAAGAAAGGGGGGCAGGGGGGCAGGAGGACTGATAAGGAGCCGAAAAGGCTCAGGAAAGAAGGAGGAGACAGCGGGGAAGAAGCAGGGAAGAAGGGGGAGGAGCAGAAAAGAGCAGAAAAGAGCAGAAAAGAGCGGGAAAAAGGAAGGCCCCGGGAGAATTCCCGGGGCCTATAATGTCGTTAGTCAAGAAATTTACCGGAATTTACCGAAATTTAACGGGCTCAGAACGCCGGTACCTCCTCGCCCTGCGCCGTCAGCTCCTCCGCGGATTTTTGCGCAAAGAGGCAGTCGAGGCCATTCCGGCGGGCGGTCGGAGCCGCCCAACGGACCGCGTTGCCGATGATCTGCTGCACATAAGGGTTATGGAAGCTGCCGTTGGTTTCATGGCCGGGCTGGAAATAGAACACCCGTCCGTATCCGCAGGTCCAGCAGCAGCCGGAGCGGAACACCTCGCCGCCCCGGAACCAGCCGGTGAACACCACGGTTTCCGGCTGGGGAATGTCGAAAAACTCGCCGTACATCTCTTCCTGCTCCAGCGTGAAGGCGGGCGGAAGCCCTTGGGCGATCGGATGGCCGGGAGCGGTGCACCACAGCCGCTCAAACTCCCCATCCCGCCAGCGCAGGGTGCAGGAGGTACCCAGCAGCTTCCGGAGGGGCTTGGACATATGGGCCGAATGCAGGCCGATAAAGCCCATTCCCCGGTTGACCCGTTCCACAATCCGCTGCGCCAGCTCGTCCGGAACGCGGTCATGGGCGACATGGCCCCACCAAATCAGCACGTCGGTTTCCTCCAGCACGCTTTCCGGCAGGCCGCAGTCGGGTTGGTCAAGGGTGGCGGTGCGGACCTGGACGCCTTCCAGTTTGCCCAGGAATTCAGCAATGGTGCCGTGGAGCCCCAGCGGATAGACCGCTCTGACCCCGTCCTCCTTGTCGTGGATGTTTTCGTTCCACACGGTAACGCGAATCATGGGAAACGCTCCTTTCCTCGCAGGGCGGTGCGCCCGCCTGCGCTGTCTGTCTCAGAACCGGCCGTGAATGGTTTCGCCGGTGCGGTCGGATTCGAACGAAGCCTCCATCAGCTTCATAACCCGCATGGTTTCCTCCGGCTTGACCCGCAGCTCTTCGGTGCCGTCGAGATACGCGGCCAGATTGCGGTAAAAGATGTCGTAATCGGTTTCCACCCCGTCGCCGCTGAAGGTGATTTCCTCCAGAGTGTCCTTGGCGCGGGGGGCCATCGTCTTGGTCGGGCCTGCTTTGGTATAAATGATCTCCTCTTCAAAGGTGACCTGCCGGTCCTTGGCGCGCACAATCCGCCCGTCGAAGCTCCAGTTGGGAATGGTGATCGCCCCGCGGTCGCCGTATACCAGCCAGCGGGGGGCTTCGATGTAATGGCTCGTACCCACCTCGATCATCGCGGTGGGGCCGTCCTCAAACTTCATAATCAGCCGGAAGCCGTCGTCGCATTCCTTGTACGCCACATGGTACATCTCGCAGTTCACCGAGACGACCGGGCGGGGGATCAGCATCACCAGCTGGTCGATCAGATGGACGCCCCAGTCCAGCATCATGCCGCCGCCGGCGACCGCATACTGCCGCCATCCCTCCGGAATGCCGCGGGAGCCGGTGACCCGGCTTTCAATGGAAAAGACCTTGCCGAGCAGCCCTTTTTCCATCGTGTCCTTCACCCGCAGGTAGTCCGCGTCGGCGCGGCGGTTCTGGTGCACCGTAAAGGGGACGCCGGTACGCTTCGAGCAGTCGATCATTTCCTGCAGCTCGCCGCTGGACATGGCGACCGGCTTTTCACACACCACCATCTTTCCGGCCTCCATCGCCCGGCAGGACAGGTCCTTGTGGAAATTGTTGGGGGTGGCGACCAGAACAACGTCCACCTTGTCGTCGGCCAGCACCGCCTCAAAGGAATCATAGGCCCTGGGCAGCCCCTGCTCCAGCGCCAGCTCCATGCGGGCGGGGTTGATGTCGTAAACGCCGCAGAAGGCGACGCGGTCGGTTTGGCGGATGCCGTCGGCATGCCATTGCCCCATGCCGCCGTAGCCGACAATGGCCACCTGATACTGTTTCATGAAAATCCAGCCTTTCCCGTTCAATCAATACTGTGATAACGATGGAAACTAACAATGCAAAAGTCAAAATCTGACCGGCGCCGCCCGCCGGCCCGCAAACAGCGCGGAGGTCAGGATGTGAGAACCGCCGGCCTCCCGCGTCCGACGGGGAGAGGGCTCAGGACCACCACATGGCGCCGGTGCCCTCGCGGATGAGCAGGTCCTTGAGGAAGGCGACCGCCTTCTCCAGCCCTTCGCGGGGCGACATCAGGCCGTCCTCGTGCTCGATGCTGATGGCGCCGTCGTAGCCGGCCATCCGCAGGGCGGAGAGCATGTCCTTCCAGTTTTTCGCATCGGTGCCGTAGCCGACCGTGCGGAATATCCAGCTGCGGCCGGACAGGTTTTCGAACGACTGGGTGTCCAGCACCCCGTTTTTGGCGCAGTTGTAGGGGTCGATGCGGGTGTCCTTGGCATGGAAATGATAGATGGCGCCCTCCAGTTCGCGGATGGCGGCGACCGGATCCATCCCCTGCCAGATCAAATGGCTGGGGTCGAAATTGGCGCCGAGAATGTCGCCCACCGCGCTGCGCAGCTGGAGGAGGGTGCGGGGATTGTACACGCAGAAGCCCGGGTGCATTTCAAACGCGATCTTTTTCACCCCATAGGAGCCGGCGATTTCCGCCGCTTTTTTCCAGTAGGGGATCAGCACCTCGTTCCACTGCCAGTCAAGGGTTTCGTTATAATCGCCCGGCCAGGCGCAGGTCACCCAGTTCGGGCGCTTGGATTCGGGGCAGTCGCCCGGGCAGCCGGAGAAGGTGACCACGGTTTCCACCCCGAGCTTCTGAGCCAGGCGGCAGGTGTCCACGAATACCTGGTGGTACCCCTCCGCCTTCGCCTTGTCCGGATGGACGGGATTGCCGTGGCAGGAAAGCGCGCTGATGGTCAGCTCGTTCTTTTCCAGCAGGGCCTGGAGGGCATGGAGCCTGCTTTCGTCGTTCAGGCATTCCGCAACGCCCACATGGCAGTCCACGGTGTAGCCGCCGGTGCCGAGCTCCACCTGCTCCACCCCGAGGGAGTGGAGATAGGCGAACGCCTGGTCGGCGGGGGTGCCCTGAAGCGGGACGGTCAATACGCTGAGTTTCATATAACACCAAACCTTTCTTTGCGTTGGATTTTGAACGAATACGGCGGCGGGGCCGGTTCCCCGGGACACAGGAAAAACGGAGGAAGCCGCCCCTTTCCCACACCTCTCATTATAATGGAAATCCGGGGAAATTCAGCAACTTTCTCTGCAAGTTTTATAAACTATTTTTCACTTGTCTTTTTTGGCAAAAGAAAAGGAAATTCATCGGAAGCGGTATCTTCCGTTGTGTTTCCGCGATAGGAGGCCGGGGTACGTCCGGTAACGCGGCGAAAGGCTTTGTAAAAATTTGTTCCATTGTTGAAACCGCAGGCCATGGCGATCTCGGTCAAATTCTGAGAGGTGGTGCGGATGAGCTCAATCGCCCGCTGCACCCGTTTATGGACGATGTATTCCACCGGCGACACCCCGTTGAACCGCTTGAACAGGGTGGAAAAGTAGGCCGGGCTGACGTGGACGATCGCCGCCAGGTCGGCCAGGCGGATGTCGGCGTCCAGATGCTCGTCGATATAGGACAGCACGGCGTTGAGCTGGCTGATATCCTCCTCCGGCAGCGGCTTGCTCGCTTTTTTAAGGTCCACATAATCGTAATTGCGGATGATTTCCGCAAACACTGTTTGCAGCTTAATTTTGATCATCAGCTCGTAGCATACCCGGCGCTCCTCAAATTCCTGCCGCATTTCCTGCAAAAGGGTGAAGATATGCGGCGTGGCGGGATTCCCGCGGTCCAGCACGTTGGAAAAGCGTTCGCCCCGCTCGAAAAACACCAGCAGGAAATTGTAATCCATTGCGTTGGAAAGGGAATTCCAGATGAAGGAGGGGTCAAAATGGATCACCAGATGGCGCAGGATGACGCCTTCGGGCACAAACAGGCCGTGCGGCTCGGTGTTGTTGAGGATTACAATATCCCCCGGCTGCAGGTCGTATTCATGCGCGGCGATCTCGTACCGGCCGTTCCCCTGCAGCACGCAGGAAATCTCCAGATTATGGTGGGTGTGCGGGCCGGGGTTATAGGGGCCGTGGAGGACGTGCTCTTCAATAATGATCAGCGGGGTACCGTCCTTATCCCGCAGGGGTTGTGACGCCATGGACAAGCCTCCTTCCGGATGCTTTGAGTATACCCGGAACGAAGGGCCTTGTCAATGAGTGGGGGCCGGCGGTGCAGGATAACGGGCCGCCGCATAGGATGGGATACGGACGGCGCCGGCCAAAGGCGCGGGACCGTCCGAAATTTCAGGGAAAGAAGGAATTTATTTATGTTTTCCAGCAGGCGCAGCATGAGGGAATTTGCCCGTACGGTCCTGAATACCTCCCCGGCAGCCCGCGCTTCGGTCCGGGGCGACGCCGCCCACAGCGGCATACACGGGGTGGTCGAACTGTATCCGGCCATGGGGGGAACTTTGGTCGTCGCCGAGCTGTACGGCCTGCCCTCCTCGTCTCCGAGCGGCGTGTTCGGGTTCCATATCCACGAGGGCGAGGCCTGCCGCGGGGACGCGGAGGATCCCTTTTCGGCGGCGGGCGGGCATTTCAACCCCGCCGGGAAGCCCCATCCCGACCACGCGGGGGACATGCCGCCCCTGTTCAGCAGCGGCGGGTACGCCTATCTCTCCTTTTTTACCGGCCGCTTCACACCGGCGGAGGTCGTCGGGCGGACGGTGATCGTCCACAGCGGGCCGGATGATTTCACCACCCAGCCGTCGGGGAATTCCGGGAAAAAGATTGCCTGCGGAGAAATCCGGAGGGGCTGACTGCCGCCGCCATGAAAAAGGGGGCGGAATTTGGGAAATCCCTTCCCCGCAAGGCCGTTTTTGTAGTATGATGGAATAGGCGGAAGTGCAAAAAGGAAAGCCGCCGGCGGAGTCAATGTCCGGCGCGGGCCGCTGCGGGCGGCGCGCCGGGAGGAAAGAGCCGGAAGAAGCAGGGAGAAGCAGGAAGAAGCAGATAGAAGCAGATAGAAGCAGGGAGAAGCAGAAGTAAGGCGGGGACGGGAAGAGGAAAAAGGCGGGGAGGGGAAGCCTATGGTGAAGAGGAGCGCAGGCCGGCGGCTGCTGGCGGTTTTTTATCCGGAGCGCTGTGCCTGCTGCCGGAAGCCGGTGCCCTGCGGCGCTTTGGCCTGCGGGGAATGCCGCGCCGCCCTCCCGGCCATTCCGCCGCCGGTCTGCCCGCTCTGCGGGGCGGCGAGGGCCGACTGCGCCTGCCGCGGCCGCCGCCGGACCGTCGAGCGGCTGACCGCCCCTTTTTATTATGAAGGAGGCGCCCGCCGGGCGGTCCGCCATCTGAAATTCAACGGCCACCCCGACGCGGCGGAACTGCTGTATACGGCGATGGCGGAAACCGTGCGGCGGGAATACGGGGGACGGTTGTTCGACGCGGTGATTCCCGTGCCGGTCGGCCCCGCGACCCTGCGCCGCCGCGGCTACAACCAAAGCGCCGTCCTGGCGAAAGGACTGGCGGAGGAGCTGGGCCTGCCGATGGAGGAGGCGCTCGTCAAGCTGTGGGATACGACGCCCCAGCGGGAGCTGCCTGCCGACCGGCGGGGCGGCAACGTCTTCGGCGTGTTCGACCGGGCGGAAAGCGCCGACTTCGCGGGGAAGGCGCTGCTGCTGGTGGACGATGTCGCCACCACCGGCGCCACGCTGGACGAATGCGCCAAGATGCTCAAGCTTTACGGCGCACGCGAGGTGTATGCGGTCGCTGCCGCGCTTTCCCGCTTGTCAAAGGAGAAGAAGTAGGCTATACTGGAGAAGCGGCGCGAAAAACCGGGAAAAAGGCGGAACGGAGCCGGAGGCGGACGCCTTCCTTCGGCCGCGTCCGGCGGTTTTTCAACACCGCCGTCCGCCGTTGCAAAGGGCGGATGATTCCGGCGAAAGGACGTGCAGAGATGCCGGGAATGGATTTGGGAATCGACCTGGGAACCTCCCGGGTGACAATCTACGCCTCAGGGCGGGGGATCGTGCTGCGGGAGCCGTCGGTGATCGCGGTGGACAGCGACACCGGCCGGATGATCGCCTGCGGACGGGAAGCGTATGCCATGCTGGGCCGCACGCCCGGTTCGATCGAGGCGGTGCAGCCTCTTCATAAGGGCGTGATTTCGGACTACGAGTACGCGGAGCAGATGCTGCGCCATTTTGTCCGCCGGGTATGCGCCTATAAGATCCTGAAGCCCCGGGCGGCGGCCAGCGTGCCCGCCTCGGTGACGGAGGTGGAACAGCGCTCGGTGATCGAGGCGGTGCGTGCGGCGGGCGCCCGCCGGGTGGTGCTGATTGAGGAATCGATGGCTGCGGCCATCGGCGCAGGGCTGGACGTGGCCGCGCCCCGCGGCTCCATGGTGGCGGATATCGGCGGCGGCACCACGGACGTGGCGGTGATGTCCCTCAAGGGAGTGGCCGCCTCCCTTTCGGTCCGGGTGGGCGGCGACGATTTGGATGAAGCGATTATCCGCTATCTGCACAACAAATATAATCACGTGGTCGGCCGGCTGACGGCGGAGCAGGTGAAGATGCGCATTGGCTGCGCACTGGAGCAGGAGGACGACCCTTCCATGCCGGTCAAGGGGCGCAACGCCGTTACCGGCCTTCCCTGCGTGCAGCAGGTCCGCTCGTCGGAGATTCGGGAGGCGATCCGCGAGCCGCTGGAGCAGATGGTCGCCGCCATACAGCAGGTGATGGAGAAAACCCCGCCCGAGCTGACGGGAGACATTCTGGATTCCGGGATTGTCCTGACCGGCGGCGCGGCTCAGCTCAACGGGCTGGCGGAGCTGCTCACCCGGCGGACCGGGGTGGTCTGCCGGGTGGCGGAAAACCCGGCGGACTGCGTGGCGGTCGGAACCGGCAAGGCGCTGAAATATGTCGGCGTGCTCTCCTCCGGCGTGTACGATATCAGCCGGTTTACCACTTCTGCGCTGGACCCGACAGGGATTTGACGGCGTTTCGCAGGGGACGGAACGGCCGGCCCGCCTTATCCCGCTGCCGGGGGAAAAGCTTCCGCCCGGCATGCGCCGGCCCCGGCGGGCCCGGGGAGGGCGCTTCGGTCCAAACGCCGAGATATGTATGAACGCCAAAGAGGCCGGTTCCGAGGCTGCCCGGAAACCGGCCTCTTTGGCGTTTGTGTACCGCAGCTTTTCTCCCCGGTAAAACCGGGGGAAGCTACAGCAAAGGCGTCCCGAAGGGAAACAAATCAGGAGGCGATCCGTTAACCGCCCGCCCGGCAGGCAAATGTGCGGCTGACGGCGCGTGCAATGGCCGTTCGGTACCACGCCGGTTAACGGTGGTGCATCCCCCGTCTGCGCAGGCGGCAAAAAAACGCCCTTGGAATGGCAAAGGCGTTTCTTCCAGTCCCTTTATAACAATCCTTTTTCCACCGGGCCAAGAGGGAAGCCTGTCCGCGGCAGTCTGTCCGCGATTTGCCGGCGGAACAACAGAGAATGGGGGAACGGACGGGGGCTAAAACCAATAGTCCCCGTCTGCCGAACCCGTTTCGCCGCCTTCGTACCGCACGCTGTCGAGGCTGCGGATGAGGTAGGTGCTGTTTGCCACCTGCTCTACCTCGAAACGGCGCGCATAGGCCGCGCCGCTGAGAAAATCAAGCAGGCGCCGGGCTACGTCCCGCGCCGCGCCGTCCAGATTGAGGACGACCACCCGGCTGCCGGTAAACTGGTCGGCGATGCGGGCTCCCTCTTCAAACTGAGACGGTTTTACCAGCACGACCTGAAACCCGTCCGGATTGGCGGCGGGTTCGGCGGCGCGGGAGGAGCGCTGCTCTTCCTCGTAATCATAATAGGCGTTTCCCCGGATTTTTTCTGCGAGACCCATAACGGACTACCACCTTTCCCCGCCGGCGGCCAGCCCCGCCCGGCAACAATTCCGTCGGCCTCTTTTCCGCGCCCGTTCATCCTGCCGGGCGGGCATCCCGCCCGCAGAAGCCGCAGGGAAGGGACAGCCGCCGGTGGAAAGACAAAAAACGACAAAAACGCGCAAAAAAGGCTGATTTATTTTATTATAACGTCTTATACCGCCATTTACAAGCCTTTTTATCAAAATTTAAGGTTTCCCGCCCGGTTCGCCGCGCTTTTCGGCCCGTTCCGGCCCCGAGGCGCGGAATTCCGCCAAAAGCCGGGCCATCAGCTCCCGCTGGGAATCGCTCAGTCCCTCGATATAGAGCATGGGGCGGTTATCCAGGCCCAGCAGGTAATCGGTGGTGACGTTGTAAAAGATGGACAGCTGAGCCAAAACGTCCAGCGATGGGGTTTTCACGTTGTTTTCATAGCCGCTGATCGTGGCTTTGGACAGGTTCATCCGTTTGGCCACCTGGGTCTGGGTCAGTTTTTTCTCCAGCCTCAGCTGCCGGAGCCGGCAGCCAAAATCGAAGATCATAGGCATTTCCTCCCCTGTTCTTTGAGTGTAAACTATTATGGTCTACTGTCAGGGGAAATATTGCCCGAAGGGTAGCCTGCGGGTATACAAAACGGCGGACGCCGGAAAAAGCCGCGTTCCGGCGGAAAGGAATGCGGGCCGGCCGGCTTTCACCGCAGGGTGAATTCGTTCTTCCGGAAGGTCAGCACGCCCTCCCGCCGCAGCCGGCCGAGCACGGCGGACAGGGCGCTCCGGTCTGCCGCCAGGTAATCGGCCAGCCCCTGCCGGTCGAGCGGGATGGCGAAGGAGCGGCTTCCCTGCCGCACGGCCTCTTCCGACAGATAGGACAGCACCTTTTCCCTCAGGGTGCGTCTGGACAGGTGCTCAATCCGCCCGGTCAGGAAGATGTTCTTCCGGCTCAGAATCCGCAGAAGGTTGCCGGTCAGGACGGCGTGGAAGGGGCCGGCGTCCCGGCAGGGGGAGGTCAGGCGGCGGTAGTCCAGCCACAGCACGGCGGCCTCCTCCTCCGCCCGGACGGATACGCTCAGGGGAAGGCCGGCGGCGGCGAACGCCTCCGCGAACAGCTCGCCGGGGCGTATCTGCGCCAGCAGGGTGGCGCTGCCGTCCATGTCTTCCTTCACGATCTGGAGCGTGCCGGCGGCGGCCAGCCCGAACCGGCCGGTCGTCTCCCCGGCATGCAGCAGGATTTCTCCTTTTTGATACGACCGCCTCTCCGCCTGAAGACCGGCAAGCAGAACCGGGACCTCCTCCGGCGGAATCGATGCGAACAGCGGGGAAGGAGGCGGGGCGGCCGTTTTCGCTTTTTCCATCAATTGTATCCGACCTTTGGTCTGGTTTGTTGCAGCGACAACGGAATAGTCTCCGCTATTGTAGTATACTCACGGAAGAAAGTCAAACGCCTGCCGGCCGCCATTTTGACGGGGCCGGCGGATTTTACGGGGAGGAATCGCCATGCTGCGAAAAATCATTGCCATTGATGAGGAAAAATGCAACGGTTGCGGACTCTGCGCCGCGGCCTGCCACGAAGGGGCGATCCAAATGGCGGACGGCAAGGCCCGCCTGCTTCGCGAGGAGATCTGCGACGGGCTGGGGGACTGCCTGCCCGCCTGCCCGACGGGCGCCATCCGGTTTGAGGAGCGGGAGGCCCCGGCCTACGACGCTGGCGCCGTCCGGGCGGCACGGGAGGAAAGGGGGCGGGCGGCGGCCCTTCCGGCCGGGGAGGCGCCGCCCTGCGGCTGTCCCGGAACCAGTTCCCGGAGGATTGAGCGTCTGTCCGTGCCGGAAGCGGAGGAGGCACTGGCGAGCCGTCTCTCCCAGTGGCCGGTGCAGATCAAGCTGGTCCCGGTGAACGCGCCGTACTTTCGCGGGGCGGACCTGCTGGTCGCCGCCGACTGCACGGCCTATGCCTGCGGCGGCTTTCATCACCGCTTTATGAAAAACCGCATTACTCTGATCGGCTGCCCCAAGCTGGACGAGGGGGATTATGCCGACAAGCTGACGGCCATCCTGACGGAGAACGACATCCGCAGCCTGACGGTCGTGCGCATGGAGGTGCCCTGCTGCGGGGGCATTGAGCACGCGGCGAAGACCGCGCTGCGGCGCAGCGGCAGGTTCATCCCCTGGCAGGTGCGCACCGTTTCCACCGACGGCCGGGTGCTGAACGATTGACGGTTCCGCCGGGATAAGAAAAAGGGAGCCGCTCCAGGGGTTGCCCTGGCAGCGGTTCCCTTTTTGTTTTACAGGGCCGGCACCGGCCGAGCCAATGGAGAAAAGCTTCGGCCGCGGACAAAAGGCCCTCCCCGGAAGACGGCCGTCGGGGCCTGCCGGCCGGTCAAACAAGACCGCGGAGCTCCTTTTCATGGCCCGGCGGCTGCGGCGGCGGGACAGGGAGCAGGAGGGCATTCGCGTTTTCGCTTTCAGGCAGCGCGTCACAGCACATACAAATAAATGCTGAAAAACTGGGAGACGGCGCCGGCCAGAACGAAAAAGTGCCAGATCATATGGGAGTACCGCACGGATTTCCGCCTGTAAAACGGGATGCCCGCCGTATACAGCACCCCGCCGAGCACCAGCAGGAAAATTCCCGGCAGCGCCAGGGAACGGACCAGGGGCACAATCGCCAGGACCACGCACCAGCCGCTCGCCACGTAGCAGACCATGGAGATTTTTTTGAACCGCTCGATGCTGATGAGGTTGAGGACGATGCCGAATACCGCCGTTCCCCAGACGATGCCGAAGACCGTCCACCCCACCGGCCCGTGGAGGGTAATCAGGGTATAAGGGGTGTAGGTGCCGGCAATCAGCAGAAAGATGGAGGTGTGGTCGCATACCCGCAGAATCTTTTTGGCCTTCTCGTTGGTCAGGGAGTGATAGAGGGAGGACATGCTGAACAGCAGAATCATGCTGGCCCCGTAAATGGCGGAAGCCGCCGCCGCGGCCGGGCCGTCCGCCCGCAGCAGCAGCGCGACGGTGCCCAGCACCGCCAGCAGCGCGCCTATCCCGTGGGTGACGGCGTTGCCGATTTCTTCACTGATTGTATAAAACGAGCCTTTGAGCTTGGTGTCCATCGTCAAGGCGAATCTTCCTTTCTGAAACTTTGAGAAGCGGATTTTGAAAATCTTACATATGGTTTTTAAAACTATATGTAGTATAACATGAAATCAGGAATTTGACAAGGGGGGATTTTTCTCTGTCTGCGGCGCCGGCGGTAAAAGTATACCCGGTTCCCCGCACTTCATTCCGGAGAAAACCGGTGAAAAGAGGAGGAGCCCCGCCGGCGCGGCTTGACAAACCGTCCGCCGTATACCATAATAACAGCTGAAAGCGTGACCGATTCAAAAGGAAGGGCCGCCGGGCCGCCGGCGGCGGCCGTGCCGTAAAAACGGAGGGATCCCCATGAGACAATGTATGGATGCGGAAAATTTACATCGCCGTCTGAAAAAAATCATCGGGCAGGTGCAGGCCATCGACCGGATGGTGGAGGAGGATGTGCCCTGTGAGGATGTGCTTGCCCAGATCAACGCCGCCAAGTCCGCCCTCCATCGGGTCGGGCAGGTGGTTCTGGAGGGGCATATTAACCACTGCGTCCGAGATGGGATTGCGAACGGCGACGCGGACAAAACCATCGAGAGCTTCACCAAGGCGGTGGAGCGCTTTGCCAATATGACCTGACTTTCGGTTTATCCGCTTCCCGCCGCGTCAGAAGGCGCCGCTGCCCTTCCATTTGCCGAGGCTGCGGGGGCGCGGTGAGGGCAGGAAAACAGGGAGCGCAGCGGGAACAGGAAGCGGGGGCTTCCGCCGGCTGCCGAGGGACGGCGTTCAGGGACTGCTGCAAGGGAAACCCTTGTCAGCGGTCTCTTTCTGTTTATAGAGGGCGGCAAATCCGCGGTTGATGAAAAGGCAGGTTCCTGCCTTGTGCAGCCGGCTTGCCCTTGCCGGCAGTCACGCGCCGGCCGCCCTTCCCCTGTAGCCGCCCGCTGATGGGAAAGGGGGCTTCCGAAGCAATTCCGGAGAGGGGATTGCGGAATGAAAGAATGCACGCGTCTCTTGACAGGATATACCCATAGGGGTATAATTTACCTATACCCCCACGGGTATACTTTGCTTTCTGTGAACCGGAGGGGACGGGAGAATGAAGAATCAGAGAAGGGAGAAGGGCGCATGATAAAAATACGGCACGGTGTGGAAAGGCTTCTGGAATGGGGCGGCATCCGGCGGCAGATCGTCTGCCTGGTACTGGCAGGGCTGTCCCTGATCGTCAGCCTTTTGGACTGGAGCCCCCTGCCGTTTGACGCGGCATGGGCGGCGATCCTCCTGTGCGGGGTACCGATCCTGCTGGAGGCGCTTGTCGGCCTGATTACCGCCTTCGACATCAAGGCGGACGTGCTGGTCTCCATCGCGCTGATCGCTTCGGTCGTCATCGGGGAGGATTTTGCGGCCGGGGAGGTCGCGTTTATCATGCAGCTCGGCGCGCTGCTGGAAGATGTGACGGTGGCGCGCGCCCGGGCGGGGATCGAAAAGCTGGTGCGCCTCACCCCTCAGACTGCCCGCCGCCTGTCCGGCGGGACGGAGGAGATCGTCCCGGCGGAGCAGGTGAGGGTGGGCGACCGGCTGCGGGTTCTGCCGGGGGAAACCATCCCGGTGGACGGCGTGATCCTTGCTGGACAGACCGCGGTGAACCAGGCGGTGATGACCGGGGAATCCCTCCCGGTGGACAAGGGCGAGGGGGACGAGGTATCCAGCGGCACGGTGAATCAGTTCGGCTCTTTCGATATGGAAGCAACCCGGGTGGGGGAGGACAGCTCCATCCAGCGAATGATCCGTCTGGTGCAGTCGGCGGATGCGGGCAAAGCCCGCATTGTCGGCATAGCCGACCGCTGGGCCACCTGGATTGTGGTGATCGCCCTGAGCGCCGCCGCCCTGACCTGGCTGGTCACCGGGCAGATCATCCGGGCTGTAACCATTCTGGTCGTGTTCTGCCCCTGCGCCCTGGTGCTGGCTACGCCTACCGCCGTCATGGCGGCGATTGGCAATGCCACCAGGCACGGTTTTCTGGTGCGGGAAGGGGATGCGCTGGAGCGGCTGGCGTCGGTTACCCGCATCGCGTTCGACAAGACCGGGACCCTCACCTGCGGAACCCCGAAGGTGGCGGCGGTGGCATCCGTCTTATCCGCGTATCCGCGGGAGACCCTGTTTGCCTATGCCGCCGGGGCCGAATCCCGGTCAGAGCATCCGCTGGGTAAGGCGGTTGTCGCGAGTTTCCGGGACGGCCGGGGCGAGGAGCCGCCGGCGGCGGAGGAATTTGCCATGCTGCCTGGCCGCGGCGTCCGGGCAAGGGTGGCGGGTCGGGAGATCCTTGCAGGCAGCCGGGCGCTGCTGGAGGATCAGGGGGTTCTGTCCCCGGGAGGGGACCCGGCGGTCGGGGCCGTCCTCTCCGGCGCGGAGGCGTACCGTAAAAAGGGCTGCACCGTCGTTTGCCTGGCAGTGGACGGGAAACCGGCCGGCTATCTCGCCCTGTCGGATACCCTTCGGCCCGAAGCGGCGGCAATGATCGAGCGGGTACGGGGGATGGGGGTGTCGCCGGTGCTGCTGACCGGCGACAACGAAAGCGCGGCCGGTTATATCGCCGGGCAGCTTTCAATCACGGAGGTGCATGCCGACTGCCGGCCGGAGGAGAAGCTCGCCTGGATCCGGCGTTCCCAGGAGGAAAAGCGGCCGGTCTGTATGATTGGGGACGGCGTCAACGATGCCCCGGCGCTGAAAACCGCCCACGTGGGAATCGCCATGGGCGGCGTGGGCAGCGACATCGCGGTAGAGGCCGCCGACATCGCCCTGGTAAACGACGAGGTGAAGGAGATCCCGCACCTGCTGTACCTCTCCCGGCGGATGATGACGACTATCCAGTGCAATTTGACTTTCTCCATGGCCCTCAATTTCGCGGCGATCCTCCTGGCGATGACCGGGGTGCTGAACCCGGTGGTCGGGGCGCTGGTGCATAACGCCGGTTCGGTGCTGGTGATCCTCCATTCCTCGCTGCTGCTCAAATGGAGAAAGCGGGAAAAACGGCGCCGGCACACCAAGGAACGCCCGGACGCGCCCCCCCTGTAAAAGCGCCTGACAGCCGGCGCCGCCATTTCCGCCGCCGCCTGTCTTGCCGCCGTGCGCCGTATAAGCGGAAAGTGTGCCGCCGCGCGGATAGGCGCGCAGGGCGCGTTGACCGGGCCGGGCCGCGCTCGGGCCCGGCAGAAAACAGGACCAGCGGAAAGGCAGCGGAAAGGGGCGCTGCTGCCGTTATGCCGGACCAGGAATTTTGGTAAAACCGCCGCTTATGCGGCCAAGTCCGCCACGGAAGCGCCGGCTGGTGCAGGCCCCGGAAAGGCCCGCCGCCATCCCGGCCTGGGAGCGCGGCGCCGCTGCCCCGCGTTCCCTGCAATGAGGCGTCCGATGGGTTGGCTTGCGGGATATACCGTTTTTCTATTCCATATTTCCTCAATGTTTCCGGAAATTTCGCTCGCCTCCGTCCCCCCCTTCTTCACCGGAGGAGGCCGGCTTTAAAGAGACCCGGGAACGGCCGGCGTTTCCCTGTGTGTTCTGCTTGCTTTTTTTCGCTTTTGTTCGCTTCCCTTGCCACGCGGCCCGCGTAAATCCGGCCCGCCGTCCCAGCAGGGGCCGCGGCCGTGTAACCTCTCGCGTAGATCTCTTGCTCCGCTCAACGCAAAAGCTTTTTAGTGAAGGAAGCCGCCGGCTCTGCCGGCGGCTTCCTTCACTAATCCCATAATCGGTGAACCGGTGGCTCGCACGGGTCTCGGAAAGACCCGGCGCCGCCCCTTCAAGGGCGGTTGAAAATAATCCTGCCAGAACGCATGCCGTCACACGCAGCGGCTACAGGAAGCGGGCTGCTGTTTTTCCGTTTGTGCTCTCTTTGGGAAACCCTTCGCAAAAGCTTTTTCAGCTCCCTTCAGCCCCCTCTGCCTCCCTCTGCCGCCGTCGATCCTTATGCCCCTTTTTCATCCGTCTGCCGCCCTTCGCTGCCGCCCCCGGAAAAGTCCGGGGTATGTCAAGCGAAAGCGTATACGAAAGCCTGCCGCCAAAGGATTCCCTCGGCGGCAGGCTTTCTGCGCTGCGGCAGTCCCCGCTTCACGGGGCGTCCTTCTCCTGCGGCGGCCGCATCCGCCGCCCTTCCAGCGGGAAGGAGCCGTACCGGGTATCCGCCGCGGCTTTGAGCAGGTCGCCCTGCACGGTTCCGCGCGCGGCGTAGGAAATTTTGATCAGCCCGAAGGAAAGGATGCCCTGGAAGGAAAACCGGGCTTCTCCCTCACGTTCGCCCGGCCCGCACCGTCCGCCGGCGAAGCGGCTGACCCGCCCTTTTGTCCGGATATAGCCGCGCAGCGCCCCGTCCGCTTCCTCCAGGACGAGCAGGCCGCGCTCGGTTCCTCTCGGCATTTTCAACGAGATGGTATAAGTACCGCTGACCATAGGAGCCTCCTTTTTCCGGCCGCTTTCCAGCCGCACGGTTGACCGCGCCGGATTGATCTCACTCCATCGTATGCGGAAAGCGGCGGATGGGTTCCCGCCCCTTACAGCAGAGAGAGCAGGAAGGCGGTCAGCACGCCGGCCAGGATCGCCGGCAGGCTTTTTTTGGTCAGGAAGGCGGTCAGGGCCGTCACCACCGCGGCCGGCAGATAGATATTGTCCGCCGGATTGAGGTTCAGGGTTCCGTCGGGCAGGAAAACCGAAGGCGCGATCAGCGCGGTGATCACCGCCGGACCGATGAAGCGCATGAACCGCCGGACGCTTTCCGGGATGCGCGCCTTTTCCGACAGCACCAGCGCCGGCATGCGGGTCAGGTAGGTGGCCGCTCCGCAGCACACAAGGACAAGGACATATTCCGCCGTGCTCATTCTGCCGCCCCCCTTTCCGTCCGTTTCAGAAGACGGCGCTCCAGCAGGAAGCCGACGCCGCTGCCGGCAAAGGCGGCAAGCAGAATGTACCATTTCCCCGGCAGCCAGAGGTTTCCCGCCACGGCGGTGACCGCCGAGGTCAGGACTGCCGCCAGTGTGGGGCGGTCCCGGACAATCGGCACCAGCATGGAAAGGAAGGCGGCGGCCATCGCAAAGCCGAAGGCCGGCTCCAGCACCGGAGGGATGAGGTTCCCGCCCAGATAGCCCAGTACGCCGGAGAGGCCCCAGAACAGGTAGATATTCAGCCCTGCGCCGAGCACGTACCGCGCCCCGCCCGCGGCGTCCTTCTGAAAATGGGAATAGCTGACCGAATAGGATTCGTCGGTGAGGAAAAAGGCGGTCAGCGCCCGGCGCTTTCCGTCCGCTTCGGGCAGAAAACGGGAAAGGTCGGCCGCCATCACCACATGCCGCAGGTTGACGATCAGCACCGTGAGCATGGTGGAGAGCGGGCCGGCGCCCGACGCGATCATTTCCACCGCGATCATCTGCGAGGAGCCGGCGAACACGATCAGGGACATGCCGAGCACCACCCAAAGGGGGATAGCCGCCTGGCGGGCCATCATTCCGTAGACCAACCCGTAGATTGTCACGCCGATCCCGAGCGGGACGGCGTCGAGAAACCCGCGGCGCAGCGCTTGACTGGACAAGAAGCAGGACCTCCAAACACGCCGCCCGGCGCGGCGGGCACCCCTTTCACAGGCGGAGCGCCCCCTTTTGCAAGTTTTCTTTCATCTCATTCTACTAGGCGCCGCCGGGGATGTCAAGCCACATTATATACCATTTCGCGCCTTCCGGGCACCCCTTTCCGCATCATGTCCACAGTTTCCCCGGCGCACCAAGGGCCCCCCTCCGGCATAGTCTGGGGCATAGATTCCTTGATACGGAGGGTCGCCTATGACTTCGTTGCCACAGATCCAATACTATCTGGGGGCCAACTCCCCCACTGGATTTTATTCCCTGTACGACCAGCTTCTCCCCCCCGAGGAGGCCCGGGCCATCTATATCCTGAAGGGGGGCCCCGGGTGCGGCAAATCCACCCTCATGCGCAAGATCGGCGCCCGGGCGGAGGCGGCCGGCCTCACCCCGGAGTACATCCTCTGCTCCGGCGACCCCGCCTCCCTGGACGCCGTGGTCCTGCCGGAGCGCAACGTCGCCCTTGTGGACGGCACCGCGCCCCACGTGATAGAGCCCAAATACCCCGGGGCGGTGGAGCGGTATGTGAACATGGGGGACTGCTATGACACCCGGGCCCTCTCCGCCCTCCGGCAGGAGATCATGGCCTGTATGTCCGGGTACAAGGGGTGCTACCAGCGGGCCTACCGCTGTCTGAGCGCCGCGTCGGAGATCGCCGAGGACCAGCGGGCCGCCCTGTTGAGCGACGGTCTGTCCCAGAAGCTGGCCAAGCGGGCCCACGGCATCCTGGCACGGGAGCTCCCCAGGCAGAAGACGGACCGGACCGGGCTGGTCAAACAGCGCTTTTTGGGCGCCGTCACCCATCTGGGCCCGGTGTGCCTGTTCGACACCGCCCTGGCCCAGTGCGACCGGGTCTACGCCCTGTCGGACAACTGCGGCCTGGCCCACGAGATCCTGGTCCACCTGCTGGCCGGGGCGGTGGCCCGGGGCTACGACACCGTAGCCTGCCCTGACCCCATGGCCCCCGACCG
>CAJFTG010000054.1 GCA_904419875.1 Candidatus Avimonas caecicola
TTTGTTCTGCATCCGTTTTTTGCCGCAGAGGAAGGAATAGCCGCAGACAAAAGCGAAAAACTATGGTATACTGGGTTTTGCCATTTCCGTTTGCATTTTCCGAAATCTCCGCCCGCCGCACAATCCGGCGGAAATATCGTGTTTGAAAAGGGAGAACGGCCATGTCTGCCAAAACTGAAACAAAGGGGAAACGTTCGATGTGGATTGTATTTGCCCTGCTTTCCGCCGTCTTTGCCGCACTGACGTCGATTCTGGCAAAAGTCGGGGTGGAGGGTGTCAACAGCAACCTGGCGACCGCCGTGCGCACCGTTGTGGTGTTGGTGATGGCCTGGGGCATCGTCTTCGCGACGGGAACGGTCGGCGGCATCGGGCAAATTGGTGCGCGCAGCTGGATTTTTCTGATTCTGTCCGGCGTTGCTACCGGGCTGTCCTGGCTCTGCTATTACCGGGCGCTGCAGATCGGAGAAGCATCCCGGGTGGCGCCAATCGACAAATTCAGCGTGGTCATCACGCTGGTGCTGGCCTTTGTCATCCTGCATGAAACCGTTACCTGGCAGGCGATTGTAGGCTGCCTGCTGATTACCGCCGGCACCATCCTGCTGATCCTGTAGTTTTGCGCGCATGGTTCAGCTTTAGAAAAGACAGGGGGACACCTTCATGCTGCAGCTTGTTCTCGGCCGTTCCGGGTCGGGAAAAACTGAATGGGTCCGCCAAAGGCTCTGTGAACTTGCCGGGGCCGGAAGGCAGGACTTGCTGCTGCTGGTTCCGGAGCAGTTTTCTTTTGAAACGGAGCGGGCACTGCTGGAACGTCTCGGCCCCCGCCTGTGCGGATCCGTACAGGTTTTAAGCTTTACACGCCTGGCCGAGCAGGTCTTCCGCGAGACCGGCGGCCTGGCGGGCCGGCGGATGGATGATGCGATCCGCGCACTGCTGATGAGCCGGGCGCTTGAGCTTACTGCCGACCATCTGGTGCTGTATCGCAAGCCGGCCGGAGACCCGGAAACAGTGCAGACCGTGCTGGCGATGACAACGGAACTCAAGCAGTGCGGCATTTCTCCGCACCGGCTGGAGGAAACGGCCGGACAACTGCCGGAGGGTTCCACACTGCGCCGCAAAACGGAGGAGCTGGCTCTCATCCTCCATGCCTTTGAGGCGGTTGCCTCCGGCGTCATTTCCCCCGGGACGGAGGAATCCGGGACACAAACCAACGGCGCACATGAACGCGGGCCGGCCTACATTGATCCGCTGGATGATCTGGCCGCCCTGGCGGAGCGGCTGCCTGAAAGCCGGATTGCGGACGGCGCGCAGATTTTTGTCGATTCCTTTAAGGGCTTTACCGCGCAGGAAACAGCGGTGCTTCGTCAGCTGATGCGGCGGGCGGAGCAGGTGACCGTCACCCTGTGCGCGGATTCGATGGAGGACACCTTCGGCGGCTTCGGGCTGTTTTCCCCGGTTATCCGCACCGCCGCCCGGCTGCGGGATTTAGCCAGGGAGGACGGCGTCCCGGTGGCGCGGATTATTAACCTAAGGGAAAACCGCCGGTCGTCCGTCCTTCCGCTGCGGCTGGCGGAGGCCGGCTGCTTTGCTCCTCGGCCAACGGTATATGCGGAGGAAACGGAGGCTGTGACCCTGGCATCCTGTGCGGAAATCTACACCGAGTGCGATTTTGTCGCCCGCTCCATCCGCCGCGCTCTGCGGGAGCAGGGCGGCCGGGCGAGGGATTTTGCCGTGGTGGCCCGGAATCTGGACGAATACCGCGGCGTGCTGGATGCGGCGATGGAAAAACAGGAAATCCCCCTCTATTTTGACGAGCGGACGAATCTGCTGACCGAACCGCTGCCGGCGCTCCTGTTTGCGGCGCTTGAGGCGGTTACTTCCGGTTTTCGGACCGATGACCTGCTTCGGCTGATGAAAACCGGATTGGCCGGCTTTTCCACCCATTCGGTAGCTCTCCTGGAAAATTATGTCCTGATGTGGCGGATTGACGGCCGCCGCTGGCGGGAGGAATGGACCGGTAATCCGAATGGCTTATCTGTAAAGGCGGATGACCTGTCGGACAAGCGATTGGCTTACCTGAATCTCCTGCGCCGGCGGCTGCTTCGGCCGCTGGAGCGTTTGCATGCCTCCCTTTTTGCATCCGGCGCCGACGGCGAGGCTTTTGCAAGGGCGCTGTACCGTTACTTAATCGATGTAAAGGCCGATACATTAACAAGGCTTCGCGTCGCCCGACTGGAGCGGGCGGGGGAGCCGGCGCTGGCCGACCGGATGGACCGTCTGTGGGATACGGTGATGGAGCTGCTGGACCGAATGGCGGTTTCCTTTCGGGGGACGGCGCTGCCGCCTCTCCGTTTCGCCGGTCTGCTGCGGATGGTGGCGGGGCTTACCGATCTCGGCGCCGTACCGCAGAGCATGGACGCGGTACAGGTCGGACAAGCCGACCGCATCCGTCTGTCCGCGCCGAAAACCGTTTTTGTCCTCGGTGCGAACGAGGGGGTGTTCCCGGCCTATCCCGCTTCGCAGGGGCTCTTGACTGAAGAGGAGCGCCGGGAGCTGATCGCCCGGGGTCTTCCCCTGGCGGACGGGGCGGATATCCGCACGGCAGAGGAGCGTTTTTTTGCCTATGCGGCGGTAGCTGCCCCGTCCGAGCGGCTGGTGGTTAGTTATGTGCGGGGCAACGCGGGCGGGGAGAGCCTGACGCCCTCCGCCCTGGTGGAGACGCTGCGCCGCATCCTGCCCCGCTGCCGCGTTCTGACGGTGACGGGGGGAGAGCCGGAAGGGGCGGAGTCGGAGCGGGACGCCTTCGAATGCGCCGCCTCCCTCTGGAACCGGCCGACGCCCCGCGCACAGACCCTGCGGGAGCTCTTCGCCACCCGTCCGGAGTATGCCCGGCGGCTGCTGGCCCTCGCCCGGGCGGCCGACCGTATGCCTGCCGCATTCCGGGAGGACGGGGCGGCCCGCCGCTTCTTCGGCGACGATCTGCGCCTTTCCGCCTCCCGGGTGGAGCAGTATCACCGGTGCCGCTTCGCCTATTTCTGCAAGTACGGCCTGCGGGCCGAGCCGCGGCGGCCGGCCGACCTGGACGCCCTGGCCTTCGGCACGCTGACCCACTATGTAATGGAGACGGTGCTTCCTTCCTATGCAAAGGAAGGTTTTGACCACATCCGAAAGGAACGCGCCTTTACCGACGCGGCGCAGGCGGTGCAGGCTTACGCCGAAGAGACGATGGGCGGGCTGGAGGACAAGACCAGCCGTTTTGCCGCCCTGCTCGGCCGGCTTTCGCGGGTGGCGGGTTCGCTGCTCTGGCAGGTGGTGCGGGAGCTGAGGCAGAGCCGCTTTGTCCCGGTGGACTACGAGCTGCCGGTCGGCCTGCCGGACGAGGAGGACGGCCCGGCCGTGCCGCCGGTGGTGCTCACCCTGCCGGACGGGGCAAAGGTCCGGGTGATCGGAAAGATCGACCGGGTGGACATATACCGGGCCGAAAACGGGGAACAGTACGTCCGCATTGTGGACTATAAAACCGGGACCAAGGAATTCCGCCTTTCCGATGTGGTGGAAGGCGTCAATGTGCAAATGCTGATTTACATATTTTCGCTGTGGCAGAACGGCGGGGAGCGGTACGGAAAGGTCACTCCGGCCGGGGTGCTCTATCTGCCGGCCAAGCTCCCGGTGATCCAGGCGCCGCGGGACGCGGACGGGGAAACGGCGGAGAGAGAGCAGCTCCGGGCCCTGCGGATGAACGGCCTGCTGCTTGACGACCCGGAGATTGTCCGCGCCATGGAGCACGATGCGGCCGGGCTGTTTATCCCGGCCCGGCTGACGGCAAAGGGCGAGTTGGTCAAAGGGGCGAGCGTCGCCTCTCTGGAACAGTTCGGGAAACTGAAAAAGCGGATTGAAGACCTGCTGGTCAAGATGGCGGAAACGCTGCGCCGGGGGGATGTCGCCGCCCTGCCGCTCGCGGGGGAGATCGACGCCTGCGCGTGGTGCGATTACCGCGCCGTCTGCGGGCATGAGCCGGACGACCCGGTGCGTTTCCTCGCCGCGCGGGATGCGGCCTCCGTGCTGGAGGAACTGGACGGCGAAGCCGGCGGAAGGCCGGGTCCGCCGCCCGGAAACGGACGGAACTGAAGAGGAAATGGAATGGGAAGGAGGACGGAGCCATGCCGTCCCGGAAGTGGACAACCGAACAAAGGCAGTGCATTGAGGCGCGGGGCGGAACGGTGCTGGTTTCCGCCGCTGCCGGGTCGGGAAAGACCTCGGTGCTGGTGCAGCGGGTGATCGGGCTGGTGACCGACCCGGAGCATCCGGTGGATGTGGACCGGCTGCTGGTGGTCACCTTCACCAAGGCGGCGGCGGCGGAGATGAAGCAGCGGCTGGCGGCTGCCCTTTCCGCCCTGATCGCCGAGCGCCCGGAGGACCGGGGGCTCCAGCGGCAGCAGATGCTGCTGCCCGGCGCGAAGATCAGTACCGTTCACGGTTTCTGCTCCGGCCTGATCCGGGAGCATTTCCACCTTCTTGGCCTGCCGCCCCAGTTCAAGGTGGCAGAGGAGACCGAGACCGCGCTGCTCAAGGAAGAAGCGGTCGGGGAGGTCGTGGAGGAGATGTACGCCGACGGGGGAGACGCTTTCCGGGAGCTGGCCGACCTGCTCAGCCCCGGCCGGGACGACCGGGGGCTGTTCCGCGCGGTGCTGCGGATTCACGATTTTGTGCAGTCCCATCCCTTTCCGGACGAGTGGCTGCGGGAAAAGGAGGGGGACTATACTCTCGACCGGCCGGTGGCCGAAACGGCCTGGGGCCGGACGGTGCTCGCCAGTGTGCGGGATACGGCGGAGGGCTGTGCGGCACTGCTTACCCGCGCCCTTTCCCTTACGGCGGAGGAGCCGGCGATGGCGGACAAATACGGCCCGGTGATTGGCCGGGAGCGGGAGATGCTGCTTTCGCTTTCCGCCTTTCTCGCGCAGCCCGGCCTGTCGTGGGACGACGCGGCGCAGCGGCTGTCCTCTCTTTCCTTCGGGAGGCTGCCGCCGCTGAAAAACTACGAGGAGGAGATCCGCAAAAACCGGGTGACCGCTTTGCGGGACGACGTAAAAAAACGGCTGCGGGACATCGGCACCCTGCTCTGCGGGTCGGAAGAGGAGTGCCGGGAGGATATCCGCGTTCTCTCCCGGCTGGTGCGTGTCCTGTTCGAGGCGGTGCGGCGGTACGACGTGCGCTTTGCCGAAAAGAAGCGGAAGCGGGGGCTGGTGGACTTCGGCGACCTGGAGCATTACGCCCTGCGCCTTCTGATCGGTGAGGACGGGGAGCGCACGCGGCTGGCGGCCGAGCTTTCCGATCGGTTTGACGAGGTGCTGGTGGACGAATATCAGGACACCAACGCCGCGCAGGACGCGCTGTTCCGCGCCCTGTCCCGGGAGGAAACCAACCTGTTTATGGTGGGGGACGTGAAGCAGAGCATCTACGGCTTCCGACAGGCCATGCCCGAAATCTTCATCAGCCGGCGGGACGGCTATCCGCCTTTTGACGGGGAGCATTTCCCCGCCTCCATTACCCTGGGAAACAATTTCCGTTCCCGCCGGGAGGTGACCGACGCCGTCAACTTTGTCTTCCGGCAGCTGATGACCCGTGCGGTCGGCGGTATTGACTATGACGAGCGGGAGGCGCTGATCTGCTCCGCCGGGTATCCCGACGCGCCGGGGCGGGAAACCGAGCTGCTGCTGATCGACGGCGGTACGCGGGAGGAATCCGACGCAAAGGACGCGGCGGAAGCGCGGGTGATTGCCGGGCGTATCCGGGAGATGCTCGGGTCGTTTTCCGTCACGGAAGGGGAGGGCTTCCGCCCGGCCAGGCCGGGAGATTTCTGCATCCTCCTGCGAAGCAAGAACGCGCACGCCGGCGCATATGTGGACGAACTGAACCGCTGCGGGGTTCCGGCCTGGACCTCGTCGGCCGGGGGATTCTTCTCCGCGGCGGAGGTTGCCTGGGCGGTGTCTTTGCTGCGGATTATCGACAATCCCATCCAGGATGTGCCGCTGCTGGCGGCGCTGCTTTCCCCGGCGTTCGGCTTTACCCCCGACGATCTGGCGGAGATTCGGCTGAGCGATAAAAACAGCCGGATCTTTACCGCGCTGCGCCGGTATGCGCGCGGCGGCGGACAGCCGGAGCTGCGGGAGCGGGCGGACGAATTTCTGCGCCGGCTGGATGCCTGGCGGGTGCTGGCGGTGACGCTGCCCGCCGACCGGCTGCTCCATCGGCTGTATGAGGATACGGGGCTTTTCGCCGCTGCGGGGGCGATGCGGCACGGTGTGCAGCGGACGGCCAATCTGCGGCTCCTGCACGAGCACGCCCGCCGGTTTGAGCAGGGAGGCTTCCGCGGCCTGTCCGCCTTTGTCCGCTTCCTCGACCGGATGGAGCAGCAGGACCTCGACATGGCCCCGGCCTCGGTCGCGGGGCAGGAGGATGCGGTGCGCATCCTCAGCATCCACAATTCCAAAGGCCTGGAGTTCCCGGTGGTATTCCTCGCCGGGCTGGGCGGGCAGTTCAACCGGGAATCCACTACCGCCAATCTTCTCCTCCATCCCGAAGCGGGGGTGGGGATGAAGCGGCGGGACCCCGACACGCTGAGGCAATGGAATACCCTCCCCCGGCAGGCGGTGGCCCTCACCATCCGCCGCAGCGAGCGGGCGGAGGAGCTGCGGGTGCTGTACGTGGCGATGACCCGTGCCAGGGAAAAATTGTTGATGGTGATGACCCAGCCGAAACCGGAAGCCCGGCTCGCCGCGCTTGCCGCTTCTCTGGGAGAAGGGGAAACGCTCCCTGCCTCCGCCATGCTGGCCGCGGGAGGAATGGGGGACTGGATCCTGGCGGCCGCCCTGCGGCATCCGTCCGGGGGACACCTGCGCTCCCTGGCGGGCGACGACACGACGGCGGTACGGCCGGCCGAAACCGCCTGGGTGATCGACGTTCTGCGTTCCCCCCCGCCGGAAGAGGCTGCCGTACAGGCGCATGAAACCGTTCCGGCCGACCCGGCCTTCGCACAAGAGATGGCCCGCCGCATGGCATACCGCTATCCTTACGCAGCCGTCAGCGCTCTTCCGGCCAAGCTGGCGGCCTCCGAGCTGTCCCATGGGCGGGTAAGGCGGGAGCACGTGGCCTCGTCCCGTCCTGCGTTCCTGGGGGCGGGCGGGCTGACCCCGGCGGAAAGAGGAACCGCGCTGCATACCTTCATGCAGTTTGCGGACTATGCCGCGGCCGCGGCCGACCCCGGGGCGGAAATCCGGCGGCTGACGGAACGGGGCTTCCTCACCCCGCAGCAGGGGGAGGCGATCGAACCCTCCCGGGTGGCGCGCTTTTTTGCGTCTCCCCTGTATGCCCGGATGAAAAAGGCCGGCCGGATGCTGCGCGAATTTCATTTCACCATGGACATTCCCGCCTCCGCACTGCTCGCCCGGCCGGAGGAACGCGCTTTGGCGGCGGGGGACAGCCTGGTGGTTCAGGGCATCGCGGACTGTGTGTTCGAGGAGGACGGGCGGCTGGTGGTCGTGGACTATAAAACGGACCGGGTGCAATCCGGGGAGGAACTGACGCTCCGCTACCGCGAGCAGCTGCGCATTTATGCCGCCGCGCTTTCCCGCACCCTCGGCCTGCCGGTAAAGGAAGCGCTGCTGTATTCCTTCGCCCTGGGGCGGACGGTGGACGCTTCGGCGGCTTTGCGGGGGGATGAACCAGGCACATGAGAATCCACGCCGCCAAACGGGGATAGGGCCGGCTTTTCCGGCGTCCGCTGCGGGACGGCATCCCGCGGGCCCAAAAAGCCGCCCCGCTCCGGAGAATATGGAGCGGGGCGGCCGGGAATATGGGGTCGGTTGAAGGGGGCGTTGAAAGGGGCGGCGGTTTGGGTGCAAATGGCCGCTTGACGCGCCGGCTGTCCCAGGGATTCGGCCAGGGACGGCGTTTTGCGCGGCGCTTTGCGGAGGACCGGTGCTTTTGTAAAAGGCCGTCAACCTCCGTGGGACTCAGACCAGTGCTTCCTTTTCATAGTAAGCGAGCAGAAGCTCTACCACCCGGTCGTAGCTGAGCACGCCGTCGTCGTCCCCCTGGATTTCGATAAAGCTGTTGTTGATGGATTCGGAAATTTCCTGCACCCTGCCTTCGTGCTTTTCCCAATACTCGTTGCGCTGGAGCAGGTCGGCCTGCATCCCCTGTGAGCAATAAGCCCTGGTGGCGAGCCACAGCTCCTGGTCGTAGGCGTACAAGGCGTTGGAGCAATATATATAGGCCATCAGGTAGCCGGAATAGCGGTAATCGGCCGAGGGATGATGAAAGCAGGCGAGGCAGGCGTAAAAATTGCATTCGTCCTCCCGGGCAAAGCCGCGGGTGTGGGCCAGTTCATGCGCGGCCGTGACCGGGATGTCGCAGGCCGGCTGGTCTGTGTTGACATTCGCCTCCGCGAAAAAGGGGAAGTACATGCCGGTGATGCCGGTGTACGACCACAGCGGCGACAGATGGACCCTTTTTCCCCGGTTGACCACGCCCCACAAAAAGGGATACTGTTCTTCCAGCGCTTCATAACCCTGGCCGGCACGCCACAATACATCGGTGATCGAACCGTCCAGCATTACATTGCCGTTGTCGTCCTGAGGCAGCTCCTTGCGGATGGCGGAGGCGTTCTGCGCCAGATCAATACAGACCGCCTGCAGGAATTCCGGCGATTTTGCCGAGGTGTCCAGTTCCATCAGCTCGCTGGCCGGAAGGCGGTTAAAATTCAGTCCGTGAAGGAGCATATAGAGCAGCAGGGCGGAGGAAAGCGTCCAGCCGACCGCTTTTCCGGCCTTTGCCATAAGCCGCGCGCGGGACTCTGCTTTTTTCATCCTGCGAAGGAAGCGGATCAGAAGAAAGACCAGCGCCGGCAGGGCTGCCACCGCCGCAATTTCCGTCAGGGAAAAGGGAAACAGGGAGGACACCATCCCCAGCGGGACGGAAATCAGCCGAAAAATCCCGCGGGAGAACACCGCCTCGGTAAACGCGGGATAATGCGGAAGTATCCAATACAGCAGCAGCCCGACAACGGCCGGAAGGAGAAAAAGGAACGCGCGGAGTACGGAAAGGGCTTTGAAAAGGGTCTTTTTCATGGCGGTCGTTGTTTTCCTCCTTCCAGGGTTTCCTCTATTATACAGGATGGCGGGCCGGATGCCAAGCCATATCCGTCGGGAAAATTGCGGCAAAACTGCACGCAGGGGGAAAACAGGGCAAAAAGCCTGCAGTCCCGGCGGCTGCAGGCTTTCCGCCCTTTTTTTTCTGGAGATTGTATCCGTCAAATTTTTGAATAGCCAAAGCTGTTCACAATCGCATCGATCTTCAGCTTGTTCCGGCATTGTTCGCAGTCCATCGTGGGGGAGGTGCGGTAACCCGGGATATCCTTTTCGGTAAAAATGGCGTTGATCGGCAGCCCGGCGGCCTCCCGGGCGGCGCTGAATACGGCGGCAATGCCGGCCAGCCGCCCGTTGTAGTATTGCAGGCATTCCACCGAGCGGTTGATGGTCTTGCCGGTGGAAACCGAAGCAATCAGCAGGAGGATGTTCTTCCCCCACACCATCCCCTGGGTGTTGTCCCGGAAGATCATCTGATTATTGGAATTGGTTTCGGGGGTCAGCACGCACAGATCGCTGCCGCTGTTCATATTCCGCGCCCCCGCGGCGGACAGTTCGTCGGCGAGAAACGCGCCGATCATCTCGGTTCCTTCCAGGCAGATAATGGTGTCGATGGCGGTGGTGGTGATGTATTTCTTGGCCAGCTCTCCGGCGGCGGCCCGCGCCATCTTATGCCGGCTTTTGATGCCGGTCAAATCCACATAGTAATTGACATGGGAGTGATTGGTGGCGAAGTGGCCGGGAATGATGCTGATTTTGATGTCCCTGTTGCCCCGTGCGCGGATTTCCTGCAGCCTGGTTTCCATGTCGTTCATCCTTTCTTTCAGGGGGGGACCCCCTCAGCGCCGTTTCCGCGGCGCTTTTTCTTTATTTTACCATAATTTATTCAAGTATACAACAAAAACAGAATAAAATAACGAGAAGATTTCTTTGGAAGACCTGCCAAGGCATAGACCGGGAACGGCCGGCCTTTCCGGAGGCAGTACCGTCGGGCTTCCGGGCGGATAAGGAAATCTGCCGGAGAAATCGGCCGGATGCCGCCGGTGCACTCCCGCCACAGGATGGCGGTCAATAAACCGCCGATGAACAAATGCCTTCCTTCCGAAGCACTCCGCCGCTGGGATTTCACGGGCGTGAAGCCGGCGTGTGCGGGAGAAACGCTTAAGCTCCAGGAAAACCCCGACAGGCCAGAGCCTCCGGCTTTACCGGAGGCTCTGGCCCGGTCGGGGCGTCAAGAGGCGCCGGATGTTTCCCAACTGCCTTGTGCGCCCTGCATGTTCAGGCAGCGAAGCGTCTTGGAGCACCGCCCCTGCTTTTGACGATGGAGGGAAAATCGGCTGGTTTCCCGTGGTTTCCCGTCCTTTTCACCCGTGTCTTGAAACTCGGGCCGCTTGTCCTCGCCGACGGCCCCAGCAGACCGGACGCTGTATGGCCGTCATGCAGCGGCTTTTTACGGATTTACGGGAGTGGTTTTATGTCAAAGTGCCTTTCCAGGGAACAAAGTCCCCACCGGTCGGTCATTGACGATTTCATATAACGCTTCGGGTGTTTTCCCGTTGGTGATGATCGTGTCTATGCCCCCGGCAGTGGCCAGTTCCGCCGCCCGCAGTTTCGTTTTCATGCCGCCTGTCCCGCGCCTTGAGCCCGCGCCGCCGGCAAGGGAATACACCCGGTCGTCGATCTGCTCTATCCGATGGATCAGCTTGGCGTGGGGAACCAGCCGGGGGTCGGCGTCATACAGGCCGTTTATGTCGGAAAGCAGGATGAGCCGCTTCGCCCTGCACAGAACGGCAACCACGGCGGACAGCCGGTCGTTGTCCCCAAACAGCCGGTCTTCGGATTCTATCTCGGTATAGCTGACCGAATCGTTTTCATTGACGACCGGGATAATTCCCATTTCCAGAAGGGTGTCAAAGGTATTGGTCAGGTTTTCTTTCTTTTCCTCCTGCTGAATGTCTTCGGCGTTCAGCAGAATCTGGGCGATCGTCTTGTCGTAGTCTCCGAAGAATTTGTCGTACAGATACATAATGCGGCATTGGCCCACCGCGGCGGCCGCCTGCTTCATCCGCATACTGGAGGGATGTTCTTTCATATTCAGCCGGTTTGCGCCAACCGCGATCGCGCCGGATGACACCAGAATTACCTCGTAGCCCATGTTCTGAATATCCGACAGGACGCACGCAAGGCGGTCGAGGGCGCGCAGATCGCTTCTTCCCATTTCATTGGTGAGGGTGGAAGTCCCCACCTTTATCACAAGCCTGTTTTGATAAAGTCTCATATCATACCTCTTGCATTTTGATCACCGCGGCCGGATGCCTGGCAAACGGCAAGAATTTCCGGTAAATGTCTTCGGTGCGCACCTTCATGTATCCGGTGGTTGTGCCGTCGCTGCATCCATACCCTTCTTCTGCCAGCACGTCTTGGTCGAAAACAACCTGCACTTTGTTTTCGTTATCCCAAAGGCTGCTGAAAACAGTGGCCGCGCCGATTGTCGTTCCGAGCATGGCTTCCATCTGCTCCGCCGGAGCAAAAGAAACGCGGGCAACCCCCAAGGCGCTGCCGAAGGCTTTGGCGCGAAACGGTTTGCTGCCGACGGTGATTAACAAATAAAAGCTGGTCTGCTGCCGGTTGCAGAGAAACAAGGTTTTTACCATCCTCATGTTCAGCTTTTCTTCAATCGCCGTGCAGTCCTCCATCGTGATTGCTTCCTCGGTGTCAACCCGCTCAAAAGGAATTTGCAGCTTGGCCAACGCTTCATACACCCGTTCCTGCAGCCGCGTTTGAAACTGGCGGGGGGCTTCGGTCTGAATTTCGCTTATATAACGCCGTTCATTCCGCGCTTTTCCCATTTTTCCCATTTTCCTGCTCACGCTCCCGCTTGACTTTTTTTCCTTCCCAGTTTACCATGGGCTAAGAAATTACAAAAGCAAATGTTTTTCATGATAAACATGACAAAAACAGATGGTTTGTTGAAATGGGGCGAGTTCATGGATATGAACATCCAGAAGTACAGGGCGTTTGTCAAAACGGTTGAGTATGGCAGCTTCACAAAAGCCGCGGAGGTGCTGCATTATTCCCAGTCGGGTGTCAGCCGCATGATCAACGACCTGGAAAAAGAGTGGAATGTCCTTTTGCTGGAGCGGGGAAAAACCGGCGTGAAGCTGACGAGCGAGGGAATGAAACTGCTGCCCCATGCAAAAAGCGTCTGCGCGGAATATGACAAGCTGCAGACGGAAGTGGGCGAATTGAACGGCCTGCAGGCGGGGCTTATCCGGATTGGGACGTTTTCCAGCGTGGCGACGCATTGGCTGCCGAAGATTATCAGGGAATTCCAGAAAGCGTATCCCGGCATCGATTATGAGTTGCTGCTTGGCGATTATACGGAAATTGAACAGTGGATAGCGGACGGACGCGTCGACTGCGGCTTTTTGCGTTTGCCCACACGCCCTGAATTTGAAACCATTTTTCTGGAGCAGGACCGGCTCCTCGCCGTTCTGCCGGAAGGCCATCCCCTGGCCCGCCTCCAAAAGATTCCCGTCGCTTCCCTTTGCGGGGAACCGTTTATGCTGTTGGAGAAGGGGGACAATGCGGAGATCTCCAGGGTCTTTGAACGCTGTCGGCTCACCCCCAGGGTGCACTTTACAACATGGGACGATTACGCCATTATGTCGATGGTTGAAAACGGCCTTGGCGTGAGCATTTTACCGGAACTGATTCTGAGGCGGATACCCTATCGGCTTGCCGTCAGGGAACTGGATATTCCGGCGTACCGGAAAATCGGCATCGCCCTGCGGGGCGCAAAAACCGCTTCCCTGGCGCTGAAACGGTTTCTGGATTATCTGCCGTACCGCTGACCGTCCGCCCGCAAGCAGCAGGTGCGCCGGCGCGGACGGCAAAAAAACAGCCGCTTCAAGCGGCTGTTCGGGGGGAGGGGGGAGAGAACGAAAGAAACTCAGCGTACCGGCGAAGGAAAAGCAAAGGGAATAGGAAAGGGCAGAGACAAGGGAAAGACAACGAGGAAAAACAAGGCGAACCGGGGGAAACCCGCTGGAGCAAAGCCGTCACAGCACGTTCGGGGTGGCGATTTCCGCCCAGAAAGGGCCGGCGAGCAGCTTGGAAAGGTCAGAATCCTCCGGCCGGCCGTCATAATAGAGCCGGTCCTGCGCCAGCTCCTCGATTTCGTCCAGGCGTCCTTCCAGATAGTCGGTCACGCTGCGGAGGGCTTCCTCGGCACGGGCGCGCACCCCGGCCAGACGGATTTCCTGCACGTCCAGGCCGAAGCTTTTGTTTTCCCGCAGCCATTGAACGCGGACGGCTTCACGCAGTACGTCCACCCGGCAGATCAGCTCGGGCAGGGTTTCCTCCGCCAGCTTCCGCAGGGCGGGGCGGTCCTGCCGGTCGTAGGCTTCCTTGAGGTCGAGGCCGATTTCCGCCTTGACCTCCAGCACCTGCGCCATGGCGGCCAGGGTGTCGAACAGGTGCTTCCAGCGGGGGTTTCGTTCTCCCGCCTGCCGCATCTGCGCAGCGCAGCGGCCGTAGTGCGCGCCGTATCCGCGGGATACATGCCGGTCAAACAGCCCGGCGAGCGGGTCCTGAAAGAGAAGATACCGGGCGGGGTTGCTGGGCCGCATGCCGTCGTCCGTCCGGTCCGGCGGGAAGTTGAGATCGTCCATCCCCACGAAGTCTTCCATCTTTCCCCCGGTGCAGGCTTCCATCCGCCGGGCAACGGGGTCGTCCGCGGTTTCGCCGTTCCAGCATGCCTCCGCGTACAGTTGCAGAGTGGGAAGGGTGCAGAAACGGGAGCAGGCCGCCCCGTTGTCGCCCCAGGCGGTGACCAGCACCTGTTCCACCCCCTTGCGCAGCAGGCTGCCCAGCGCCGCGCGGGCCGCCCGCAGGCTATAGCGGGTGCAGGGAACCAGGCCCGACCAGATCCACGCTCCTCCGGCGAAAAGCAGGGGATTGCGGAAGGGACGGTGCTTCTCAATCATCGCGTCGTAGACGGCCTCGTCGGTGTGATAATAATCCCAGTAGGCGAGAGTGACCTCCGGCGGCACGGCATCCACAACCTCCCGGGGAACGGTGACGCCGGTTTCGTAATATTCCCCGGTGCCGGACGCCATGCGGAAGAACATGTCGCTCCACATCATGGGGGCATAGCCGTGCTTGCGGCAGAGTTCCACCACGCGGGAAAGGTGTTCCGCCATGATCTCGCTGCTGCGGCGGTAACCGTGCTGCTGAAGGTAACGGCCCAGGCCGAGCATCTGCGCCTCGTCCATGCCGATATGGATGCGGCGGCTGGACAGCCCGGCGGCGCAGGCGGACAGCATGTCGTCGATCAGACGGTCGGTGCGTTCATCCCCGACCAGCAGGATGTCATTGCAGTCTTTAATGGCGGAAAACGCCGGCCAGCGCAGCGCGGCGTTCAGATGGGCGAGGGTCTGGATGCAGGGGATCAGCTCGATTCCCAGGGAAGCGGCGTAGGCGTCGCACTCCCGGAGCTCGGCGGCAGTATACCGGCCCCGCATGTATCCAAAATATGGCCGGCCGGGGATTTCATAGGTGTCCTCGGTGTACAGCATCAGGCTGTTGTAGCCCATCCTCGCCGCCAGGCGGCACATTTCCTTCACGGAGTCCACCCGCATGACCGCGTTGCGGGAATTGTCCAGCATGGCGCCGAGCAGAGAGAAGGCAGGGCTTTCCTTCGTTTCAAAGCACGCTTCTCCGGCATGCTGGCGCAGGAGGCCCGCCGCCCGCATCAGAGCGGTACGGCTTGCATAGCCCACATGGGCGGTCCCTTCCCGGATGCGCAGCTCCAGCCCCTGCTCGCAGGGGGAAAAGCAAACCTCCAGCCGGTCCAGCGCGTCCGACGCGGGAAGGTCCCGCAGGACCTCCTCCACAGCGCGCCGTTCCTCCGGCGAAAGGCCCTTCCAATTGGCGGCAGTCATGGCAAAATACCCCTTTTCCATAAAGTTCCGTTGCCGGCCGTCGGGGGAGAAGCCTGTGCCGGACCGGCCACAAAGATGCCGTCATTATACAACGGCTTTGCAGGGATGTCTATGGATATTTCTTTCATGGAATAAAGAAATGGTGCATTTTCTTTCGGCGGCCGGCTGAAAAATTTTCGGTTTCCTCTTGACAAATCGGCGGGACGGGCATACAATGACAACAACAGAAAAACCGTTGAGCAAGAGTAGTAGGCATCGCGTCAGGCGTTCCAAGAGAGCTGTGGAGGATGGGAACACGGCAGCGGCGGCGGTGCGGAATGGACTTGTGAGGGCAATCCGAGCGGCTGGCCGAAGCTGTTAGGTGCGACGGGAACTCCGCCCGTTATCAAGGGAGCGCACATGGCGGTGTGCGGAAAAAGCGTGTCCGTGTAATGCGGATAAACTCGGGTGGTACCGCAGGAGTTCAGGCTCTTGTCCCAGGAAATGGGGCAAGGGCTTTTTATTTTGCAGGAAGAAGGGCCAATGGGATGAAACGATGGCGAAGCGGAAGAGACAAGCGAAATCGGCATTTCCACGCGGAAAAGGGCAGAAGCTTGCGGGCCTGCCGGCCTGAAACGCCTGCTGACAGAGAAAGGATACGATTGCTATGAAACGTTTTTATAAAACCGCCGCCCTCCTCGCCGCCGCCGCGGCGGCCTTCTCCTTTGCCGGATGCAGCGGTTCGCCTTCCGATGGGACGGATGGGGATACCAAGACGATCGGCGTCATCCAGTACGCGGTTCACGCCTCGCTGGACAACTGCTATGACGGCCTGGTCCAGGGCTTGGCAGAGGCCGGGTATACGCTGGGGGAGAACCTGACCATCGATTTTCAAAACGCGCAGAGCCAGACCACGACGGCCGACCAGCTTGCTCAGAACATGGCCGCGAAGAATTACGACATGATCATCGGCATCGCCACCCCGGCCGCGATGTCCGCCTATGCGGCGGCCCGTGACACCGAAATCCCCGTCGTTTTCTGCGCGGTGTCCGATCCGGTCAGCGCCGGCCTGGTTTCTTCGCTGGACGCACCCGGCGGAAACTGCACCGGCACCTCCGACCTGCTGAATCTGGAGGCGCAGCTCCGACTCATCCGCGCGGTCCAGCCCGAAGCGAAAACGATCGGCATTCTGTATACCACCAACGAGGCCAATTCGGTCTCCCATCTGAAGGAGATCAAGGAAATAGCGCCGGAATACGGTTTTGAAATCGTGGAACAGGGCGTGCAGAGCGGTGCGGATGTCCCGCAGGCGGCGGCCTCCCTGGCGGCCAAGGTGGACTGCATCAACAATTTCACCGACAACAACGTCGTGGATAACCTTTCGGTTGTGCTGGCTATGGCGGAGGAGGCCGGCATCCCGGTGTACGGCTCCGAGATCGAGCAGGTGCGCAAGGGCTGTATCGCCTCCGAAAGCCTCGACTACGTCGCGCTGGGGAAGGAAACCGGCAGGCTGGCCGCCGAGATCCTGAACGGCGCTGAGGCGGGGGAGGTTCCGGTGTCGCAGGTCAAGGACAGCACGCCGGTGGTGAACCCGGATGTGTTCGGCGCCATGCAGCTGACCATTCCGGAAGCATACGCTTCCGCCGAACAGGTGACCGGCTGAAGCGCGGCGCCTGCGGGATCGGGATAACGATACGCTCCGCCGCGGCGGAGGAAAGGCAGGACGAGGACGAATGGAGATCGCGCTCAATCTGATCAAGGCGGCGCTGGAGCAGGGCTTTGCCTACGGCGTGCTGGCGCTGGGGGTGTATATCACCTACAGCATTCTGGATTTCCCGGACCTTTCGGTGGACGGGACGGTGCCCCTGGGGGCGACGGTATCCGCCGTGCTGATCATACAGGGGGTGAACCCCTGGCTGTCCTGCCTGTTCGCGTTTTTGGCGGGGGCGGCGGCGGGCTGCGTGACCGGCCTGCTTCACGTCAAGCTCCGGATCCGCCCGCTGCTGTGCGGCATCCTGGTGATGACCGCGCTGCTGTCGGTCAATCTGGTGCTGATGATGAAGGGAACCGGCGGACTGTCGATCGCTTCCCTTTTCCACGCCCCCACGATCGTGGACGAATTCCCGGCGGGGCTGATCCCCGAAAAGGTGGGCGGCTACGCTCTGCGCACGCTGGCGGTGCTTCTGGTGCTTGCCGTGGTCTGCAAGCTGCTGCTGGACGGGTATCTGAAAACCAGATCCGGCCTGCTTCTCCGGGCGACCGGCAGCAACGAGCAGTTCGTGACCATGCTGGCCCGCAACCCCGGCGTCTCCAAAATCCTGGGACTGGCAATCGGCAACGGCTTCGCCGCGCTGGCCGGCGCGGCTCTGGCCCAGAAAAACGGTTCCGCCGACCTGCAGATGGGGCAGGGGATGGTGGTCATCGGCCTGGCCTCGGTCATTATCGGCACCAGCGTGTTCCGCGGCGTCCGCCGGATGAAGGACACCACCCGCGTGCTGCTGGGGGCGCTGATCTACGCGGCCTGCCTGCAGGTAGCGCTGGCGTTCGGCCTGCCGACCGCTTACCTCAAGCTGCTGATGGCGGCGCTTTTCGTCCTGGCGCTGGTGTCCACCAATCTGCTGGACGGCGGCCTGCGGAAAACCGCAAAAGGGGGCAGATAGCATGCTGCGGTGTGAACAACTGACCAAACGGTTCAACGTCGGCACGCCGGACGAGACCACCCTGTTCGACGGCTTTTCCTTTACGGCGGAGCAGGGGGATTTCGTGTCGATCATCGGGTCGAACGGCTCGGGCAAGACCACGCTGCTGAACCTGATCTGCGGCACGACGGCCCCGGACGGCGGTAAAATCCTGTTCGGCGGCCGGGACATCACCCGCCTGAGCGAGCATAAGCGCGCCGCGAGGATCGGCCGGGTGTTCCAGGACCCGCAGAAGGGGACCTGTTCCACCCTGACCATTCTGGAGAATATGGCCCTGGCCGACAACAAACAAGGCGTTTACGGGTTGACCGGCGCCGTCAATAAAAAGCGCGTCGACCTGTACCGGACCCTGTTGGAGGAATGCGGAATGGGGCTGGAAAACCGCATGAATACCCTGGCCGGCTCCCTTTCGGGCGGCCAGCGGCAGGCTCTGGCCCTGGTCATCGCCAACATGACCGATGTGGAACTGCTGATTCTCGACGAACACACCGCCGCGCTCGACCCGAAATCCAGCGAAACGGTGATGAGGCTGACCGACAAGCTGGTGGGCGAAAAGCGGATTACCACCCTGATGGTGACCCATAACCTCCGCTTCGCGCTGGAATACGGCAATCGGCTGCTGATGCTCCATATGGGCCGCAGTGTGATGGACCTGCGCGGCGAGGAAAAGGGAAAGGCAAGGATGGAGGACATCCTGCGGACCTTTAACGAAATCAGCATTGAGTGCGGGAACTGAAAAACGCGGGAACCGCACCGGGCAGACAGGGGCAGATGGAAAAACATAGTAATGCGGGGGTATTCCCCATAACTCATTTCATGACAGAAGGAGAGATCGCCATGAGCAACGTACCCTATCGGATTTACCTGTCGGAGGAGGAGATGCCCCGTCAATGGTATAACCTCCGCGCCGATATGAAGGAGCAGCCCGATCCCTATCTGCATCCCGCCACCCACCAGCCGGTGGGGCCGGAGGACATGCTCCCCATTTTCTGCGAAGAGCTCTGCGCGCAGGAGATGAATGCCACTGACCGGTACATCGACATCCCGGAGGAGGTGCGGAATTTCTACAAGATCTTCCGCCCGTCCCCCCTCTGCCGGGCATACAACCTGGAAAGGGCGCTGGACACCCCCGCCAAAATTTACTACAAGTTTGAGGGCAACAATACCTCCGGTTCCCATAAACTCAACTCC
>CAJFTG010000055.1 GCA_904419875.1 Candidatus Avimonas caecicola
ATTCTATGCGGCGCCCATTTCTTCTATTCCTTTTTCCCGGTTTTTTTCGCCCCGGCCTTTTTCCCGGTTTTGGCCGCGGCCGCCCCGGAGGCTGCCGGCTTCTTCGCCCGGACCATGGAGGAACGGCGCGCCGGCTTTGCCTTGACCAGCCGCAGGTAGATCACCGAAAGGGGCGGCAGGGTCAGGGCCAGGGACTGGTCAAACCCGTGCATCTCCTTGCGTTCGCTGTCCAGGGTGCCGTTGAGCGTCCCCGTTCCGCCGAATTCCGCGGCGTCGGTGCTGAACACCTCGGAATAGGTGCCGTGCACCGGCACGCCGATGCGGTAATTCTCCCGCTGCACCGGCGTAAAATTGCATGCGGCAATCAGCTCGTTCCCGCGGTGGTCGATCCGGCGGAAGCAGATCACGCTCTGGGTATAATCGTCGTGCGCGATCCAGGAGAAGCCCTCCCACGAGAAGTCGTTCTCCCACAGGACGGGGTTCTCCAGATAAAAATGGTTGAGCGAGCGGGTGAAATGCTTCAGCATCCGGTGGGATTCGTAGTCGAGCAGCAGCCAGTCCAGCCCGTTTTCAAAATCCCATTCCTTGAACTGCCCGAACTCGCAGCCCATAAACAGCAGCTTCTTTCCGGGATGGGCCATCATATAGCCCAGGA
Source organism: Candidatus Avimonas caecicola (assembly GCA_904419875.1). GTDB lineage: Bacteria > Bacillota > Clostridia > Oscillospirales > Acutalibacteraceae > Avimonas > Avimonas caecicola. The sequence goes on from CAJFTG010000055.1 coordinate 656, forward strand.
AGGTGCGCACGCTGGCGAACTTCTCCTCATAGCTGCCGGGCATTTTGCCGATCAGCGAGCCTTTGCCGTGCACCACCTCGTCGTGGGAAATGGGAAGCACGTAATTTTCCGAAAAAGCGTAGAAGAAGGAAAAGGTGAGGTTGTCGTGATTATATTTCCGGGCCAGGGGGTCGAGGGACATATACCGGAGCATGTCGTTCATCCAGCCCATGTTCCACTTGTAGTTGAAACCCAGCCCGCCCATGCTGGTCGGCCGGGATACCAGCGGCCAGGAGGTGGATTCCTCCGCGATCATCATGGCCTTGGGATGGGCGGCGAACACCGCCTCATTGAGCTTTTTGAGGAAGTCCACCGCCTCCAGGTTTTCCTTTCCGCCGTACTGGTTGGGGACCCATTCCCCGTCCCGGCGGTTGTAATCCAGATACAGCATGGACGCCACCGCGTCCACCCGCAGGCCGTCCACATGATACTGCTCCAGCCAGAACACGGCGTTGCTGATGAGGAAGCTGCGCACCTCCGGCCGGGCGTAGTCGAACACGCAGGTTCCCCATTCGTAATGCTCCCCCTTGCGCGGGTCGGCATACTCATAGCATGGCCCGCCGTCGTAGCGGTACAGCCCGCAGCCGTCCTTCGGGAAGTGGGCCGGCACCCAGTCGACAATGACGCCGATGCCCGCCTGGTGGCAGCGGTCCACAAAATTCATAAAATCCTTGGGCGCGCCGTAGCGGGAGGTAGGGGCATAATATCCCGTGACCTGATACCCCCACGACCCGTCGTATGGATATTCCATCACCGGCAGCAGCTCGATATGGGTGTACCCCATCTCCTGCACATAAGGGATGAGCTCGTCCGCCAATTTGGTATAGGAGAACACGTTGCCGTCCGGATACCGGCGCCAGGAGCCGAGGTGCAGCTCGTAGATATTCACCGGGCAGTCGTAGATGGTGTTTTCCTCCTTGCGCCGGAACCAGTCGCCGTCCCCCCACTCATAGCCCTCCAGCCGGTAGACGCGGGAGGCGTTGGCCGGGCGGGTTTCAAAGTGGAAGCCATAGGGGTCGGATTTCATCCGCGCCTCCCCGTCGCCGCCCACAATGCAGTATTTGTAATTGTCGTATTCCTGCAGGCCGGATACGGTGCATTCCCAGATGCCGGTGCCCGTGACCTCCTCCATCGGCGTGGCTGCGTCGTCCCAGCCGTTGAAATCGCCCACCAGGGAAACCGCCTGCGCCGACGGCGCCCAGGTGCGGAAGACATAGGCGCCGTCCCCCAGGCCATGGCACCCCAGCCATTCGAAGGCGCGTATATCCGCCCCCTGATGGAACAGGCGGGCGGCCTGTCCCACTCCGGAAGATGTCCGATTTTTCATCCGTATCCCATCCTTTCGGCGGCTTTGCTTCCCCGTGCTCCGCCCTCCTTAAAAGACGCGGAGAAAACGGCGAATATGCCCTTTGGGCCTGCCGGTAAAAATTTCTATCTTTATTCTAGCAATTAACAAGGGAAAAGGCAAGCCTTTTTGTGTTTTTTCTTTAAACAATTTGCAGCTTATATTTCAATGTTTAGATAAATTATACAACAACGCCCCATGGATACTCGTCAACCTTTCTGGAAAAAAATTCTTTCTTTCCCGCTGCCGGCTTCCCTGCCGGGCTAACCCTTTTAGTTTACCGTTCCATTTTAAAAAAAACCGTCGAATTTTTGTAAAGCGGCGGTAAAACCTTTTCCACCGTCCAACCCGTCCGTCCCGTCCATCCTGCCCCGCCTATCCCCGCAAGAAAAGGTTCGCTTTTTTCCGCCGCTTCTGGTATAATAGCGGTGTGAAAACCGGGGCGGATTGTTCCGCTCCGTCGAAACGCGCGGCGGCGCACGGCAGCGGCCCGCTGCAAAGGCGGCTGCGCGGCAGACAGGAAAAGGAGGCAAGACCATGAACGACCGGAACGGCAACGGGGTCCCGGACGAAATTGAACAGCCGGAGGAGGAGTTTGAATGGAAGGAACGCAAGCGCCTGCTCTTCTTTGGACTGCCCTTCACCTTTACCGTCTATACCCTTTCGCCGAAAAAGCTGGAGCTGAAAACCGGCTTTTTCACCACCGTCATCAACGATATCCTGCTTTACCGCGTGATGGACACCACCCTCAGCCGCAACCTGCTGCAAAAGCTCTTTGGGCTGGGCAGCGTACAGGTCGTATCGTCGGACAAGACCCATCCCAACCTCTGCGTGCATAACATCCGCAACGCCAGGGATTTCAAGGAAGCCCTGGACGAGCAGGTGGAACGCGAGCGGCTTCGCATGCGCTTCCGCACCGGCGAATACATCGACAACGACGGGGCGGAGACGACAGAGCCTTTTGAATAACCGCCGCCGACAAAAAGCGGATGTCCCTGAACGGAGGGGACCGGGAAGTTTCCCGGTCCCCTCCGTTTTTTCAGGAGCATCGGCGGCCGGTTTCCGGCCGCTCCCCGGCCCGGCCGCCCGCGTATTTTGCCGCGGACAGGCACGCGCCGGCGCTTTCCCGCATAGGATGGAACGTACGCCTGCGCACGGGTGCGCGGGTGTACAGGTACGCGGCCCGGCAGTATCCTGCCGATCATAACGATGGAGGTTTATCCTATGCTTCTGGAACTGCTGAACTCCCTTTCCCATATTTTTTATATGGCGCTCCATGTGGTCAACTCCGGCTCCTTTCCGCGTCCTCTCCCCGCCGCCGAAGAAAGGAGATGCCTGGAGGCATACCGCCAGCACGGCGATCTGGATGCCCGCAACCATCTGATCGAACACAACCTGCGGCTGGTGGCGCACATCATCAAAAAGTATTACAGCACCGTGCGCGACCAGGATGACCTGATCTCCATCGGCACGATCGGACTGATCAAGGCGGTCAACACCTTCGACTATACCAAGGGCACCCGGCTGGCGACCTACGCTTCCCGCTGTATTGAAAATGAAATCCTGATGCATTTCCGCGCGGGGAAAAAAACGGCGCAGGACGTATCCTTTTCCGAGCCGATCGACACCGACAAGGATGGACACCCCCTCACCCTCAGCGACGTGATTGCTCAGGACGATACCATCGTCGAGGACATCGACCGGAAAATCAACGCGGAAAAGCTGTACCGCTATATCCGCGAGATCCTGGACGACCGGGAACGGGAGATCGTCGAGCTGCGGTACGGGCTGATCGGCAGCCCTCTCACCCAACGGGAAGTGGCCGCCCGGCTCAACATTTCCCGGTCCTATGTATCCCGCATCGAGAAAAAAGCGCTGGAAAAGCTGAAGAAACGGTTTGACGCCGGGGATATCGACCGCTTCTCCGGCCGCCGGCGTTCGCCGTAGAAATTATAGCAAACGCAGGGCCGGGCCGGCTTTGCCGGACAGACCCCAAGCCCCTTTCCGCTGTGCCGCCGGGTCATATTCCGCCGCTTTCCTCCATATAATGAAGCAGCGAACCAAGGAGAAGAAGGAGGTGGGCGTGGTGCCCGACGATGTGCTGCGGATGACAGCGGAAAATTTCGAAGAAACGGCGGTGCAGTCCCCGGTTCCCGTATTGGTGGAATTCGGCGCGCCCTGGTGCGTGGACTGCCGCCGGCTGGATGCGGCGGTGAACGCGCTGGCCGTGCGTTACCGCGGCATCGTGCGGTTCGGCCGGGTGGATGTGGAGCAGGAGCCGAAGCTGGCCGTGCTGCTCGGAGCCGGCGGCCTTCCCTCCGTGCTGCTGATGGAGCGGGGGCGGATATACGCCCACGTCGGCGGCGCGCTCCCTCTGGCGCATTATGAGCGCCTGCTCGACCGGCTCCTCTCCGGAAAGCCGGTTTCCGCCGGGTAGGCGCCCGCACCGGTTGGCGTCTTCCCTCCCTCTCCCCTCTCCCCCCCGCCTCCCCGTCCCGACGAGTTAAAGCGGGAGAGCCATGGAAGAGGCAGGGGAGAACGGGGGAAGAACGGGGGAAGAACGGGGGAGAATTATGGAAAATGGCAGGAGAATAAAAGATTCGGCAATTACAGAAATTTTCCGAATCTTTCCGAATCCCCGTTGACTTTTTAATTTTGCAGGATATAATAAAGGCAGATGCAAAATGAAATATTCCCTTAACGACTGTGACGGGAAGAGTACGACGGAATGGTAGTCAAAGAGAGCCGGGGGCAGGTGGGAGCCCGGCACGGATTTCCGCCCGAAGAACACCCCTGAGTCGCCGACCGAACAGACCGTGCCCGGCGCGGTGTCAGTAGGCTCGGCCGGAGTCCGGCACGTTACCGCCGGTAGGCATCTGCGCGGCCCCGCGCATGTGCTGAAAGCGGGCCGGGAACGGCCAATACGGGTGGTACCACGGAAAGCAACGGCGCTTTTCGTCCCTGAGAGAGGGACGGGAAGCGCCTTTTGTTTTGCATCGAACGGCATGGCACAAACCAACCGGGGAAAGGATGAACGGCGATGAAACGGGACGGCTACTGCGGACAGTTCCGCGAAGAGGATGTGGGAAAGCGCATCACGGCCATGGGCTGGGTGCAGTCCAGACGGGATATGGGCGGCGTGATCTTTCTGGACCTGCGGGACCGGGAAGGGACGCTGCAGGTGGTGTGCAACCGGCTGAACCTGAGCGGGGAAGCCTTTCGCGCGGCGGAGACGCTGAAAAACGAGTCGGTCGTCGCCGCCGCCGGCCTGCTGGCCATCCGGGATGAGGAAACCTACAACCCCCGGCTCCAGACCGGCACCATCGAGCTGCGGGCCGATACGCTGGAGGTGCTCAGCGAGGCGCAGCCCCTCCCCTTCCCGGTGGACGACTTCACCCCGGTGCGGGAGGAACTGCGGCTGAAATACCGCTATCTCGACCTGCGCCGCCCTTCAATGCTCCGCGCCCTGCGCTTCCGCCACCAGGTGGCGGAGGCGGCCCGGCGGTATCTGGACGGCGAAGGCTTTCTGGAGGTGGAGACCCCGACGCTCACCAAAAGCACGCCGGAGGGGGCGCGGGACTACCTGGTGCCCAGCCGGGTCCATCCCGGCAGCTTCTACGCCCTGCCCCAGTCCCCCCAGATTTTCAAGCAGCTTCTGATGGTGGGCGGCGTGGACAAATATTACCAGATCGCCCGCTGCTACCGGGACGAGGACCTGCGGGCCGACCGGCAGCCGGAATTCACCCAGGTGGATATGGAGCTGTCCTTTGTGGATCAGGAAGATATCCTGCGGCACCTGGAAAAGCTGTTCGGCGCCCTTCTCCGCGAAACGACGGGCCGGGAGCCGGACGGCCCCTTCCCCCGCCTGACCTGGAAGGAAGCGATGGACCGCTACGGCTCCGACAAGCCCGACCTGCGGTTCGGGCTGCCGATCGTGGACATCACCGACATTGCGGCCGGCTGCCGCTTTTCGGTTTTCCGCAGCGCGGCGGATACAGGCGGCGCGGTGCGCGCCATCAACGTCAAGGGAAAGGCGGATTTCACCCGTACCGAGATCGAGGAACTGACCGCCAAAGCGGTGAGCCTCGGCGCAAAGGGGATGGCCTGGATCGCCGTGCGGCCGGACGGGGAGCTGTATTCCATCCTGACCAAGTATTTTGAAGAGGAGGAGATGGAGGCGCTGCTCCGCCGGACCGAGGCCCGGCCGGGGGATTTTCTCCTGTTCTGCGCGGACTCCCTCCCGAACGTCCGCCGCATCCTCGGCGGGCTGCGGCTGGAGCTGGGAGAGCGGCTCGGCCTGCGGCGGCGGGACGATTTCCGCTTCCTTTTCGTGACCGACTTCCCCCAGTTTGAATACTCCGAGCAGGAAGGCCGCTATCTGGCCATGCACCACCCCTTCACCATGCCCTATCCGGAGGACATCCCCTATCTCCTCACCGACCCGGGCCGGGTGCGGGCGCAGGCCTACGACGTGGTTCTCAACGGGGTGGAGCTCGGCAGCGGCAGCATCCGTATCCACCGCCCCGACGTTCAGCAGAAAATGTTCGAGGCGCTCGGCTTCTCGCCGGAGCAGATCCGGGAACGCTTCGGCTTCATGGTGGACGCCTTCCGGTACGGCACCCCGCCCCACGGCGGCTTCGCTTTCGGCCTGGACCGGCTGGCGATGCTCCTGCTGGGCGCGGACTCCCTCCGGGACGTGATCGCCTTCCCCAAAGGGAAGGACGGCTCCTGCCTGATGACCGACGCGCCCGCGCCGGTGGACGACGCGCAGCTCTCCATTCTGGGCGTCGCCCTGACGGACAGCGCCCGCGGCGCCGGCGGAAAGGATGCGGGAGGGCCCCGCGTCCCGCCTTCCCGGAAGGCGGTCGAGGTCGACGTGGACAAGGTGGCCGCCCTCTCCCGGCTGACCATTCCGGCGGAGGAGCGGGAGACGGTGAAGCGGGAACTGTCCGCCATCGTCGCCTTTGCCGACCAGCTTCAGGCGATCGATACCACGGGCGTCGAGCCGGCCGCCCACGTCCTGCCGGTGTGCAACGTCCTGCGCGAGGACGCCGTCCGTCCCAGCCTGGAGCGGGGGCAGCTGCTCGCCAACGCGCCGCAGCAGGCCGACGGGTACGTCCTAGTCCCCCGCGTAGTGGGGGACTGAACCCCCGCGTAGTGGGGGACTGAACCCCCGCGCAGTGGAGGACTGACCGGGTAACTACAGAAAGGCGGGAACGTCGATGCAGGCAATCACCCAAACCACCCAGACAACCCAAACCACCCAGATTACCGAGCTTCCCGTCCGCGCGCTGCGGGACCGGCTGGCAGCCGGGGACTTCTCCGCGGAGGAAGCCGCGCGGGCGTACCTTGAGAAAATTGAACGGGACGACCCGGAAATCCATGCCTATCTCACCGTAACGGCGGAGGAGGCGCTGGGCGCCGCCCGCCGGGCGGACGAAAAGCGGCGCCGCGGCGAGGCGGCGGCGCCCCTGGCCGGGATCCCGGCGGGCATCAAGGACAACATCTGCACCAAAGGGGTGCGCACCACCTGCGCCTCCCGGATGCTGGAAACCTTCGTCCCCCCGTACAGCGCCACGGTGATGGAGCGGCTGGATGGCATGGGCGCGGTGATGCTCGGCAAACTCAATATGGATGAATTCGCCATGGGCTCCACCACCGAAACCTCCCGGTTCGGGCCGACCCGCAACCCCCGCAATCCGGGGCGCGTCCCCGGCGGCAGCTCGGGCGGGAGCGCGGCGGCCGTCGCCGCAGGGGAGGCGGCCTTCGCCCTCGGGTCGGATACCGGGGGTTCCATCCGCCAGCCCGCCGCCTTCTGCGGGGTGGTGGGGATGAAGCCGACCTACGGCACGGTTTCCCGGTACGGGCTGGTGGCCTTCGCCTCCTCGCTGGACCAGATCGGCCCGCTGACCAGGGATGTGGCGGACTCCGCCCTGGTGCTGGACGCGATCGCGGGCTGGGACGAAAGGGACGCGACCTCTCTGAAGCGGGAGAAGCCCGCTTATGCCTCCCTCCTGGGACAGGAGGTGCAGGGCCTGCGGGTCGGGCTGCCGAAGGAATTTTTCGGCGAGGGGCTGGACCCCGCCGTCCGGGACGCGGTTTACGGCGCGGCAAAGGCCCTGGAGGCCCTCGGCGCCTCGGTCACGGAGGTGTCGATGCCCGTGCTGGACAGCGCGCTGCCGGCCTATTACATCCTTTCCAGCGCGGAGGCGTCCTCCAACCTCGCGCGGTTCGACGGGATCAAATACGGGACCCGGGCGGCCGATTACGGGGACATCGGCGGGCTGTACCGCGCCTCCCGCAGCGAGGGATTCGGAAGAGAGGTCAAGCGCCGGATCCTCCTCGGTTCCTTTGTGCTCAGCGCCGGGTATTACGACGCCTATTACAAAAAGGCGCTGCAGGTGCGCGCCCTGGTGCAGCGGGATTATCAGCGGGCGTTTGCCGCCTGCGACGCGCTGCTCTCCCCCGTCGCCCCCACCACTGCCTATCCTCTGGGGTCGAAAATCACCGACCCGCTCGCCATGTACAAAGGGGACATCTACACCGTCCCGGTCAATATTGCCGGCATCCCCGCGCTGTCCCTGCCCTGGGGAACCGACCCGGACGGGCTGCCGGTCGGGGTGCAGCTGATCGGCCCGGCGTTTTCCGAGCCGGTGCTGTACCAGCTGGGGTACGCGCTCGAGACGCAGCGCGGCGGCGCGGGGCAGCCGCCCCGCCCGGCGAAAGGGGAGGAGCATGAAGGATGAAAAGCGACTATGAAATGGTGATTGGGCTGGAGGTCCATTGCGAGCTGAAAACAAAGACCAAAATTTTCTGCGGATGCTCCACCGCCTTCGGGGCGGCCCCGAACACCCAGTGCTGTCCCGTCTGCATGGGGATGCCCGGCGCCCTGCCGGTGCTCAACCGGCAGGTGGTGGAATACGCGGTCAAGGCCGGTCTGGCGCTGAACTGCGCCGTCGCCCGCTTCTCCAAGGAGGACCGGAAAAACTACTTCTACCCCGACCTGCCCAAAGCCTACCAGATCTCCCAGTACGACCTGCCGCTGTGCGAGCACGGCCACCTGGACATCGAAACCGCGGCGGGTCCCAAGCGGATCGGCATCACCCGCATCCACATTGAGGAGGACGCGGGGAAGCTGGTGCATGGAAAAGACGGCACCGGCTGCGATTACAACCGCTGCGGGGTGCCGCTGATCGAGATCGTATCCGAGCCGGACATCCGCAGCGCGGAGGAAGCCCGCGCCTACGTCCGCAAGCTGCGCGCCGTCCTGCTGTACACCGGCGTTTCCGACTGCCGGATGCAGGAGGGCTCCCTGCGGTGCGACGTCAACCTCTCGGTGCGCAGGAAGGGCGACCAGCGGCTGGGCGTGCGCACCGAGATGAAGAACCTCAACTCCTTCCAGTTCATCGTCCGGGCGATCGAATACGAGTTTGCCCGGCAGGTCGAAGCGCTGGAGGCCGGCGAACCGGTGGTACAGGAAACCCGCCGCTTCGATCAGGACACCGGCAAAACGTATACTATGCGTACAAAAGAAGATGCGGACGACTATCGGTATTTTCCCGATCCCGATCTGCCGCCCATTGTTCTGGAAGAAGAGGAGCTGGCCCGGCTGCGGGACAGCATCCCCGCCCTGCCCGACGAGCGGAAGGCGCGGTATATAAAGGACTACGGCCTTTCCGCCCGGGACGCCGAGCAGCTCGTCACCGAGCGGGCGGTGGCGGACTACTTCGAGGAAGCGGCGGGGCGGACCGCCTACCCGAAGCACGTCGTTTCCCTGCTCACCACCGAAATCTTCCGCCTGCTCTCCCTCTCCCCGGCGGAGGAAACGGCAATTCCCGTCTCTCCGGCCCATCTGGCGAAGCTGGCCGACCTGCTGGGCAGCGGCCGGATCAACTCCGGCACCGGCAAGCGCCTGCTTGGGCAGATGTGGGAAAGGGATGCCGATCCGGAGCAGCTCGCCGGGGAGCAGAACCTCTGGCAGATCAGCGACCCCGCCGTCCTGCTGCCTCTGGTAAAGGATGCCTTGGCGGAAAATCCCCGCTCGGCTGCGGATTACCGCCGGGGCCGCACCCAGGCGCTGCAGGCCCTGATCGGGCAGTGCCTGCGCGCGACCGGCGGCCAGGGGGACCCGCAGGTCCTCCGCGCCCTGCTGGAGCAGGAGCTGAACGGCTGAGCTGAGGAGCCTGTCCCCCGCCGTTGCTTTCTTCCAAACCGTCCGCAGCCGCTTCGGCGGCCGCGGGCGGTTTTTTTGCGCGAAAACAGGGGCTTCCGCCGGGACTTGCGTCCGGGCCCTACTAATATAGGAAAAAGAAGGCCATAATAAAGAAAGCCGTCGTCCGTACGACCCGCGCGCCGGCCCATACGCACGGACGGTTTGCCGGCGGGCTTTCCCCCGTGAAAGAACGACGGAAAAACGCGAAAAAGATTCCAGAAATTCACCGGAAAATGTTACCGGATTGTAAAAAAGGAGGAAATCATCGGTTGACAGATTGACAAATAATCCGACAGGTTCTATACTGACTTTTATTAATGACCAATTTTTGAGTGTTTTTATTGTCTAAATTTTTTAACTATCCGTCAAAGAAGGGGGCGAACGGATGCGGGAGCTTACAACCGAAGACAAACGGGCGCTGATTCAGAAGCTGGTGGACGAGCTTCCCGTGCTGCGCGCCAAGCTGGGCCTTTCCCAGGAGGAGCTGGGAGAGCGGATCGGCCTGTCCCGCCAGATGGTGGTGGCGATGGAAAACAAACGGCGCCCCATGACCTGGAACACCTATCTGTCCCTGATGATGCTCTTCCTCCACAACCGCTCCACGGCCGGCTTGATCCGCGCCCTGGGGGTTTACACCGACGATCTGCGGCAGTTTCTGGACGTTAGCGGCCCCGAATGCCGGCAGAACGCCTAGCCGGAGGGACGGCCCGGCGCAAGAAGCCGCCGGGGGCGGGCCCGGACGGCAGGACGCAACGCTACGCGTCCGTCTGCCGGGCAGGCCGACAGGGGTTGAACGCCCCAAGTAACGCAGGCGGGAGGTACAAGCATTGAAAGTCATCGTTTCCCACGACGTGGATCATCTCTATCCCTCAGACCATCATTTCCGCGATCTGTATTTTCCAAAGCTGTATGCCCGGTCTTTCCTGGAATGGATGAAAGGGCAGTGCACCCCCGGCGAATTCTTCCGGCGCTGCCTTCTGCCGTTCCGGCGGCGGCTTCACCACATCCCGGAGCTTCTGGCCTACGACCGATCGCTCGGAATTCCCTCCACCTTCTTTTTCGGCATGGATAACGGCCTGGGGATGATGTACCGCCGGGAACGGGCAAAGCCGATCATGGACGAATTGACGGAGCAGGGCGTGGACATCGGCGTCCACGGCATCCATTTTCAGGAGCTTCCGGAGATCCGGAAGGAATACGACGCGTTCTCCGCTTTGACCGGCCGGAAGGATTTCGGCATACGGATGCATTATGTCCGCCGCACGGAGGATACCTTCCCGCATCTTGCCAAGGCCGGCTATCTCTTTGACAGCACACAGTTTGACAAAACGCAGCAGACGCTGGCCGCCCCTTACAAGGTGGGAGGCCTGTGGGAGTTCCCCCTGCACATCATGGAGGGCTATGCCGTGCCGCCCGGGAAGCTGGAGGAGGGAAAGCAAAAGACTCTCCATTTGCTGGAAAAGGCGGAAGCCGAAGGCCTGCCTTATCTGGTGATCCTTTTCCATGACGTATATTTCGATGAGGCCCTGTACCGCGAATATACCGCCTGGTATCGTTGGCTGACGGAACTGCTGACCGCCAAAAAGCTGGAATTTGTCAATTTCCGCACGGCGATTCGGGAACTGGAGGAAGATGCAAAAAATGGAGACAGCAACCGTAAATAGCGTTCTCGAACAGCCCTGGTGGCTGGATGCCGTCGCCCCCGGCCAGTGGGAAGAAGCCGTTGTGCAGAATGAAGAGGGCCGGATCACCGCCCGCCTTCCCTACTGCATACGGAACAAGCGCATATTCATGCCCCCTTACACGCAGTGCCTGGGCGTTTGGTTTGCCGACCAGGGCAGCTCCCCGTATTACCGCTGCAATGAAGAAAAGGAGCAGATCGGCGCCCTGCTGGATCAACTCTCAAATAAGGCGAAACACATTTCCATCCGGCTGTATCCAAGCAACCAGTACGTTCTGCCCTATTACTGGCGCGGTTTCCGCCTGATCCCCCACTTTACGTACCGGATCAACGACCTCAGCGACTGCAGCCGGATTTACGCCGATTTCCATAAGACGACCAAAAAGAACATCAAAAGCGCCAAAAATAAAGTGACCATCCGTGAGGACCCGGACCCGGCGCGGCTGTTTTCCCTGCTGGATAAAACCTTTGAAGCGCAGGGACGTTCCAACCCCATGGATAAGGAGACGCTCCGGCGCATCATCGAGGCCTGTGACAAGCACCGGGCCGGCAAGCTGCTGATTGCGGAGGACGCGGAGGGGAACGCGCACTCCGGCGCTTTTCTGGCGTACGACGAGAACGTGTGTTATTATCTGTTCGCCGGAAGCGATCCGAAATTCCGCAGCAGCGGCGCCCAAAGCCTCGTCCTCTGGCAGGCCATCCAGTTCGCGTCCGGTCGTTCCCGCGTTTTCGATTTTGAGGGTTCCATGATAGAAAGCATCGAAGTATTCTTCCGGCGATTCGGCTGTGAGTCCACTCTGTATTACGAGGTGAAAAAGCAGTCGCTCTTCGCCGACCTGCTCGACATGGCAAAGCCCCGGCTGAAGCGCCTGCTTCACTATAAGTAACCGCGCTCTTGTTTCGGAGAGAGGTGCCATATGAAAATACTGCATATCTGCTCCTATTATTGGGGGTCCCAATTGTATCGGCGGCTGTTTGACGCACTTGCGCGTCAGCCCGTCAACGGGGGCATCCAGAACCTGGTCTATGTGCCCGTTACAAAGCAGACGGAGTTCGCTGTCGATGCCGACGACGTGGTGGAATCCACCTGCTTTTCCCGTTGGGACGCGCTGGCCTTTCATTGGAAGCACAGAAAAATATACCGGGATATTCAGGAGAAGGTAACCGTACCGGAAGCGGAAGGGATACACGCCCATTCTCTTTTTTCCAACGGATACATTGCCTATCGCCTTAAGCAGAGGTATAATATTCCTTATGTTGTAGCCGTCCGCAACACCGATTTAAACGTTTTTTTTCGATATATGCGGCATCTGCGCCCGCTGGCCCGCTCGATTTTGGACAACGCGAGCGCTGTGATCTTTCTGTCCGAAGCTTATCGTCAGGCTGTCATCACCAAGTATATACCGCAGGAAATGCGCGCACGCCTGGCCGCCAAGTCGCGGGTGATCCCCAACGGGATTGACCCGTACTGGCTGGCGAACATTCCCTCCGGCGAATCCCCTGTTCCGGCAAAGGACATCCGCCTTGTTTACGCCGGCGAAATCACAAAAAACAAAAACATCGAAGCGACCGCCCGGGCCTGCCAAATTCTCATGCAGAAAGGATATGCGCCCCGTTTCTCCGTGGTTGGACCGGTCTGCGACCAAAGAGTGGCAGAAAGGCTGGGCAAGTACCCTTTTTTATCGATGGAACCCGCGCTCCCCAAAGAAAAACTACTGCCGTTTATGCGGGAACAGGACATCTTTGTCATGCCCTCCTTTACCGAGACGTTTGGGCTGGTGTATGCCGAGGCCATGTCGCAGGGGCTGCCCGTCCTCTATACCCGGGGCCAGGGCTTTGACCGGCAGTTCGAAGAGGGGACGGTCGGCTACCATGTGGACTGCCGCAGCCCGCAGGACATCGCCGACCGCATCCTCGACTGCCTTGCCAATTACCGGCAGATTTCCCGGAACTGCACGGCCCTGTGCGACAAATTCAACTGGGATTCCATCGCCTCGCAATACGCCGCCATCTATACATCGTTACGCCGTAAATGAGGTAGCAGAATGAACGTTGCGCTTTTCGAAAATCCCCGCGTTAAAAAAATCGCCTTTCCCCTGCAGTGGACGGACGACCGGCAGGACGCCTTTCTGGCGTTCACAGCCCTGTTCCAGTTCGTGGTCCTGATGGTCCAGTTGTTTGTGCTCCACCTGTTCCGACTATCCGGGACGGCGCAGAGCATCCTGCGGCTGTTCGCCATCGCGGCCTGCGCCGTCCCGATTGTGGTCGCCCTCCCGATTCTGTGGAAGCGGCGGGCGCTGCTTTTCTTCGGCACTTACGGCGTGGCCGGCCTCCTGTTTTTGCTGACAGCCGTTTTTTTTCCGCCGGTGCGGCCCTATCTGATCTCCCTTGCGTTCGAGCTGCTGTGTATGTGCCTGCCCGGTTTCCTCTGCTTTGCCAGCATCCGCAATATGGAAGCCGTGCACCCGGTTCTTCTCAAGCTGGCTTTCGCCAATTTCCTGCTCGGCGTCCTGTTCGCGCTGTTCAGCTTCACCGGCATTTTACCGGGCGAGAGCTATTCCATGTCGTTCTCCTACTATCTGCTTTTCCCTGCCTGCTATTTTGTCTACCGCTTTCACACGGACAGGAAAAAGCGCCTGCTGGTATTCGCTCTGCTGTGCGCCGCGTTCATGCTGCTGCTCGGCTCCCGCGGGCCGCTGGTCACCTTCGCCGCTTACCTGGTCCTGTCAACAGCGTTCAGCCTGAAATTCAACAAGCGGACCGTCGTCACCCTGGCGGTCCTGCTTGCCGTCGGCATCGTCTGCCTGATCTTTTACCGGCAGATCCTGGCCGCCGTATATGAAATTTTCCGTATGCTGGGCATTGAAAGCCGCACGCTTCTTCTGATGAAGGAGGGCGAGCTCTTTACCCACGACAGCGGTCGGGGGAACATCTATACGCTGCTGATACGCAAGATTTTGGAGCAGCCGCTCTTCGGCTACGGCATCGGGGGAGACCGTGCGTTACGAGGCGGCAGCTACGCGCACAACCTGTTTGTGGAACTGTTTACCGACTTCGGCCTCGTGCTCGGTTCCGTGGTTGTCGTTTTCCTGCTCGGCCTTCTGCTTCGCTGCTTCTGGACCGCGAAAAACCGGCTCTGGTTTCTGCTCTGGGGATGCGTCGGCTTTATTCCCCTGATGGTTTCCGGCTCCTATCTTTCCGAAGCCAATTTCTGGCTGCTGCTGGGGCTTTGCGCTCATATACTGCGCGCCGGGAAGGTTCCGGCTTTCGAAAAAGGAAGGAGGTTTCCCCATGCCGAAGAAAAAAGTGCTGATCATCACGGAACGGTTTCAGCCAATTAACCGCATATCCTCTGTGCGGGCGTGCAAGCTGGCCAAGTATCTGGCGCGCTGCGGCAGCGAGGTCACGGTCCTCTGCCCTCCCGTCCCTTATATGGAGCAGAATAACCAGCTGAACGCCCGTTATTTCGACCCCGAGAAAGAGGGCGTCCGCATCGTCCACTTCCCGGAAGAGATTCTGCCCTATTATTACAACGCCATCGGCCTGTATGAGATGCCGGAAGTAAAGAAGATCGTCAGTTCAGACGGGTTTTCCTATTTTCGGCGGATGATGGCGTTCCTTTACATGCACAAGCAGGTTCGTCTCTGCAAGAAAAGCGTCCGCCGGCTGCTGGCGGAGGAAACGTACGACGACGTTGTCGTTTCATACGCCCCCCACTCCGCCGTCTGGCTTGGCCTGTACGCCAAGAAAATCAGCCCCCGGCTGAAGCTTGTCGTCGATTTTCGGGATCCGGTGAGCGGTACGAAGCCCGGAAGGTACAAGGCGCATCTGGAACACAAGTATCTGAAAAACGCCGACGCCGTCACCACTGTCTCCCAAGGCGTCAAGGATCTGTTCTGCAGCCGGTACCCCGACATCCCGCCGGAAAAAATCCACGTGATTACAAACGGCTACGACCCCGACGACGCGGCGGTCGTCTCTTCCGCTTCCGCACCGCCGGACGACGGGCGGATACACCTTGTGTATACCGGCGCTGTTTATAACGGAAAACGACGGCTGGAGCCGCTGCTGGAGGTGTTCTCGCAGTGGAAAAGAGAAAAAAATCCGCTGCTGTCTCAATTTGTTTTTGATTATGCCGGCGGCGAATCGGATTATGTCAACCGCCTGTTTAGTCAATACGGGCTGTCCGACATGCTGGTCGACCACGCGTATCTGTCCCGGCCGGAAACCCTGACTCTGCAGAGAAATGCGGGCCTCCTTCTTCTGCTCAGCTGGAACACGCCTGCCAGCCAGGGGATCCTGACCGGTAAGTTTTATGAATACCTGCTCGCCGAAAAGCCCATCCTGGCGCTCGTCAGCGGCAGTGTCCCGAACAGCGAGTTAAAGGGGCTGATTGACAAAAACGGCCTGGGCTTTGCCTGGGAGGAGGGCGCGCAGGGGGAGCAGGCGGTATCGCCGATCGCGGCCTTCCTAACGGACGCCGCCGCCGGCCGCATACGTCTGTCCGGCAGGCAGACGCAGCCGTTCCAGTACCCATACCTCGCTCAGAAAATGCAGGAGCTTCTGTAAAATCGCTTTCTTGACCGGGCGAGCCCCGCGCAGATAGGAGGTTCCTTTTGAAAAACGCTGTAGGCAGAGACGCTGTCAAGCTGACCGCCGCCAAAATGATTACCCTGGCAATCACCATGGTCAATTCCATGCTCCTTTCCCGTTTCCGGACCCTGGAGGAGTATGGGACCTACTCGCAGATCCTGATGGTCATCCAGCTGGCTGTTTCCTTATTTATGCTGGGTTTGCCGAACAGCATCAACTATTTTGTGGCGAAAGAGGAAGAGGAGGACAAACGCCGGCATTTCCTGTCCAACTACTATACCTTAAACACTCTGCTGTGCATCGTCATGGGGGTTGCGCTGCTGCTGCTCACCCCCTGCTTTGAAATGTATTTTAAAAACGGATATCTCCGCAGCTTTGCCTACGTTTTCCTGGTGTATCCATGGTCGCGGGTCATTATGTCCAGCATCGAAAATCTGCTGGTGGTCTACCAGCGGACCCATCTGCTGATCGGCTTTACCATCTTCCACAGCCTGAGCAACGTGGCGGTCATCCTCCTGGCCATCTGGCTGCAATGGAACTTCCGCTTTTATATGGTGGTGTTCATCGCCTCCGAAGCGGTCCTGACGCTGGCGGTATATGGGATTGCCCGCTTTGTCGCGGGCGGGCTGTCCTTTTCCTTTGACGGCCGGCTGCTCCGCCAGGTGCTCGCTTTTTCCATTCCCATCGGCCTGGCCTCCGTCATGGGGACGCTCCAGATTGAGACCGACAAGCTACTGATCGGGTACTTTTTCTCAACGGAGGAGCTGGCCATTTATACAAACGCTTCCAAGGAGCTGCCCCTTTCCTTTTTTGCTTCCGCCTTGACAGCCGTCCTCCTTCCAAAATTGACGGTACAGCTCAAAAACGGGAACCGGGCGCAGGCGGTGCGGCTCTGGGGCAACGCCACGGTCGTCTCCTATGCGGTTATCTGCTTTTTTGCAATCGGGCTTTTCACCTATGCACCGGAGGCCATTTCGCTGTTATATTCGGACAAATACCTGCCCGGCGTCTCGGTTTTCCGGGTTTACGCCCTGCTGCTGCTGCTTCGCTGCACCTATTTCGGCATGCTGCTGAATGCGAGCGGGAAAACAAAGCCGATTCTCTACAGTTCCGTGATTTCCCTGATTCTGAACGTCATCCTGAATTTCTGCTTCTACTGGCTGTTCGGCTTCATCGGCCCGGCCATTGCCACGGTTTGCGTGACCATGTGCACCGCGCTGTTTCAGCTGATCGTTACCTCCAGAGAAGTGGCCGTACCGCTCCGCCGCCTGTTCCCCTGGAAGGCGCTGGCAGGCATTACTGTCCTCAACGTTCTTTTCGGCGCTGCCTTTTATTTCATCAAGCAGTGGGTCCCCCTCCAGCAGCTTATGGGGGAAATCCTGGAATCCATCGCGTTGGGGTGCGTATGGGGGATCGGCTACGGGGCGTTGATGTTCCGATATGTGCGCAAAGAATACCGTGCCTTGAATGAAGGATGAACAGAGGGTGTCAATCAAATGCTGCGTTTCATGCGAAGGGCTGCGGCGGCGCTTTATTATTATGTTCTCGGGCACATCGTCGCCTGGTGCAGCCGCTATCAGGCGAAATACCGGCACGGCCGCTGGTTTACGGGAAGGTGCGGCGGTGTCAACGCACCGGGCTGGCGCTGGATTGTCAAGGATTTTTTCAATTGCCGGCGCCTGGATGTCAACACCGACATTCCCTGGCCGGTTTCCGCCCGGCAGACCGTACTGCACCCGGAAAACATCACGTTTGATCCGGACGATCTCAACAATTTCCAGTCCCCCGGCTGCTACATTCAGGCGATCGGCCCCATTGCAATCGGCCGCGGAACCTATATCGCGCCCAATGTCGGCCTGATTACGTCGAATCACAATCTTGCAAACCCCGATGAGCACGCGCCGCCCCAGCCGATTATCCTGGGCGAGCAATGCTGGATCGGCATGAACAGCATGATCCTTCCCGGGGTGGAGCTGGGGCCGCACACGGTCGTCGGCGCCGGAGCTGTCGTCACCAAAAGCTTTCCCGAAGGCTTTTGTGTAATCGCCGGGAATCCGGCCAGGCTTATAAAAAAAGTGAATAATTCTGACAACAGAGAGGAGAAATAAGCATGTCCATGAAAGAGGAAATACTGAAGAAGATCGAGGAGAAGGAGATCGTAGTGGGGGTGGTGGGCCTGGGATACGTGGGCCTGCCGCTGGCGGTGGAAAA
>CAJFTG010000056.1 GCA_904419875.1 Candidatus Avimonas caecicola
GCGGTCCGCCACCTCGACGAACTGCTTGTACACTTCGGGCATATCCTTTTCCAGGGTCGCGATCGGCGAGGGGGTGCGGATGCCGGCCACCACGTCTTCACCCTGGGCGTTGATCAGGTATTCGCCGAACAGCTTGTTCTCGCCGGTGGCGGCGTTGCGGGTGAAGGCCACGCCGGTGCCGGAGTTCGGGCCGGTGTTGCCAAACACCATCATCTGCACGTTGACCGCGGTGCCCCAGCTGTAGGGGATATCGTTCATCCGGCGGTAGTAATTCGCGCGCGGGTTGTCCCAGGAGCGGAACACCGCCTTGACGGCCTCCATCAGCTGGACCTTCGGGTCGGAGGGGAAATCCTCGCCCTTCTGCTCGCGGTAATACGCCTTGAACTTCTCGGCCATTTCCTTCATGTCGTCGGCGGAGAATTCAGTGTCCAGCTTGATGCCGCGGGCTTCCTTCATCTCGTCGATGATTTTTTCAAAATCCTTCTTGGAAAGCTCCATCACCACGTCGGAGAACATCTGGATAAAGCGGCGGTAGGAGTCGTAGGCAAAGCGGGGGTTCTGGGTCTTCCTGGCCAGGCCCTCCACCACGGTTTCGTTCAGGCCGAGGTTGAGGATGGTATCCATCATGCCGGGCATGGAGGCGCGGGCGCCCGAACGGACCGAAACGAGGAGCGGGTTGGCCGCGTCGCCGAACTTTTTGCCGGCCTTCTCCTCCAGCTTGGAAAGGGCCTCGTAAATCTGGCCCTGGATTTCCTCGCTGATCTGGCGGCCGTCCTCGTAATACTGGGTGCAGGCTTCGGTGGAAACGGTGAAGCCGTAGGGAACCGGCATGCCCAGATTGGTCATTTCGGCCAGGTTGGCACCTTTTCCGCCGAGGAGCTCGCGCATTTTGCCGTTGCCCTCGTTGAAAAGGTACACATACTTGTGACTCATTTGCAATCTACCTCCTAAAAATTTTGGCCACTGTTGGCTGCTGCTGCAATCCCACGTTATGATTGCGCGGCCTGCAAACCGTCGCAGAAGGGCCTGCCGTCGCAAGCTCATCCTATATTATAGCAAAAGCTGCCTGTGTTTTCCACAAAAAGATCCTAGAAAATCAAGAATTTACCCTTTATACAGAAGAGATGCTCCGAAAAAAGGGCATGTCTGGCATTTCTTTGCAAAAGCCCTTGCAAAGCGCCGGGAAGTTTGACATAATAGATTATAAGGAGAATTAGTACCCGCCGGAGACCGTGCGGAGAAAAGGGGGAATCCCAACGAACAAAACCAGGGAACGCGCCGGGGAAAGCCCCCGCCGCCCGCGCCGTCCGTCCGGCGGCGGAGGGAGGCGACCGGATGAATTTCCACGGCAAGGACATCAAGATTTTTTCCGCTAATTCCCATCCGCAGCTTGCGCGCCAGATCGCGGAGCGGCTGGGGCTTCCCTTGGGACGCTCGGAGGTAAAGACCTTCAGCGACGGGGAGATTGCCGTGTCCATCAACGAATCGGTGCGCGGCTCCGACGTGTTTGTGGTACAGTCCACCTGCGCGCCGGTCAACGACCACCTGATGGAGCTGCTGATTATGATGGACGCCTTTAAGCGGGCCTCCGCGGCCCGGATTACGGCGGTCATCCCTTATTTCGGCTACGCCCGGCAGGACCGCAAGGCCAAGGCCCGCGACCCGATCTCCGCCAAGCTGGTGGCGGACCTGCTGACCACGGCCGGGGCGGACCGGGTGCTGACGATGGACCTCCACGCTTCCCAGATCCAGGGCTTTTTCAACATCCCGGTGGATCATCTGGTGGGCGCGCCGATTCTGGCGAACTACTTCCGGGAATTTATCGCGGCTAACGGAGGCGGGGGGCAGTTTGTGGTGGTTTCTCCCGACCTGGGCTCGGTGACGCGGGCGCGCAACTTTGCCGCCCGGCTGGACTGCCCGATTGCCATTGTGGACAAGCGCCGCCCCCGCGCCAATGTCTGCGAGGTTATGAACATCATCGGCGAGGTCGAAGGGAAGACGGTGCTGCTGCTGGACGATATGATCGACACCGCCGGCACCCTGTGCAATGCGGCGGCGGCGGTGATGGACGCCGGGGCGCGGCGGGTGTTTGCGGCGGCGACTCACGGGGTCCTTTCCGGCCCGGCAATCGGGCGGCTGCGGGACAGCGCGCTGGAGAGGGTGGTGCTGCTGGATACCATTGCCCTGCCGCCCGAAAAGCAGCTCGACAAATTCACGGTGCTGCCGGTCGCCCCGGTATTTTCCGAAGCGATCGAGCGGATTTATGAGGACAAGCCGGTTTCCATCATGTTTATCTGACCGCCCGTACCATAGCTGCCGTCTTCAGCCTTTCTCAGCCTTCCCATATCTTCCTATACCTTCCTATACCTTCTTATAGAGGAACGGCAACGGTGGGATGTCGCCATCCCGCCGCGTTTCCATGTCCGGACGGCCGGCGGGCGGCCCCGGGGAGTTTACCGATAAAGGAGAAATCGCCCATGTTTTTTCGAAAGTCCAAGCCTGCCGGGCCCGTCGACTTCCTGATCGTCGGGCTGGGCAATCCGGGGAAAAAGTACGAGGGCACCCGGCATAACGCCGGCTTTGCCGCGCTGGAAGCGCTCGCGGGCAAGCTGGGCGTGAAGGTGAACCGCTCCAAATACAAGGCGCTCACCGCCGAGGCCGCGATCGGGGACAAGCGGGTCCTGCTGATGATGCCGCAGACATTTATGAACCTCAGCGGGGAATCGGTGACGGAGGCGATGCGCTTTTACAAGCTCAAGCCCGAACGGGTGCTGGTCATCCTGGACGACATCACCCTGCCGGTGGGGGTAATCCGCATCCGGCGCAAGGGAAGCGACGCCGGCCAGCGGGGGATGCGGAGCATCATCACCCTGTCGGGCAGCGAGCAGTTCCCCCGCATCAAGATCGGCGTAGGGCAGAAGCCCCGCCCGGATTACGACCTCGCGGCCTGGGTGCTGTCCCGGTTCACCGGGGAGGAGGCCGCCAAAATGCTGGAAGCGGTTGACCGCGCCGCCGACGCGGCCTGCCGCATCGTGGAAGGGGACCTGGAGGGCGCGATGAACGCCTATTCCCGCTGAAAGGCCGCCGCGGCCGCGGTGAAAGCGGGGCGGCGCGTCTGCCCGCCGGGTTTTCGGGTTTAAGGCTCCCCGCCTTTTCGGGGGAATTCGCGCCGCCCCTTCTCCTATAATGCAGACAGGGACGTTCCGCGTTCTCCCGGCGGCGGGCCGCGCCCGGGACAGGCCGGCCCGGTGCTTTTGCCCGCTTGCCCCGCTTTTCCTACCTTTCCCGCCTTTTCCTGCCTTTTCCTGCCCGGCCCTGCCACCCCCCCTTTCTTTCACTCTTCCCGCACGTAACACTTTCTTCTGTTCCTTCCCGTTTCCTCCTCCCCTCCCCTCCCCTCTCCTCTCCTCTCCTCTCCGTCCCGCCCTTCCCACCCTTTTTCTTCCCATGGGGGCGAAGGGCGGCCGGGCCGCCGGCCGGCGCGGGCGTTCCGCGTCCCATGGACGGGAGGGAAGGCGGACCGGCGTTGAAATACCAGGCCATGGGCCTGAAAGGATTGACAGCATGGGATTCTATGACCGCGGGCTGACGGGAATGCCCGCCTACAGCGCCCTGTGCGCGGATATCCGGGCGGGCAGGCTGCCCGCGGCGGTGACCGGCCTGGGGCACATCCATAAGGTGCATTTTGTTTATGCGCTCTGCGCCTCTCTGGGGCGCAGGGCAGTGGTGCTGGCCGCCGACGAGGGGGAAGCCTCGCGAATCGGCGAGGATTTGTCCGCTTTCGGCGCGCACCCGCTGTTCCTGCCCTCGCGGGACCTTTCCCTGCGGCGGGTGGAATCCACCTCGCGGGAATACGAGCAGATGCGGCTGGGTACGCTGGCACAGATGGCGGCCGGGGAATACGACGTGGTGGTCGCCTGCGTGGACGCGGCGGCCCAGTTCACCCTGCCTCCGGCGGTGCTTCTGGCCCGGACGCTCAGGCTGCGCGCCGGCCTCCCTCTGCCGGTGAAGAGTCTGCCCGCCGCGCTGACCGCCGCGGGGTATGAGCGCTGCGACCAGATTGAAGGCCCCGGCCAGTTCGCGGTGCGCGGCGGCATTCTGGACGTATACCCCGCCGACTGCCCCTCCCCCCTGCGGATCGAGCTGTGGGGGGACGCGGTGGACACCCTGGCCTATTTCGACCTTCTGTCCCAGCGTCGGACCGAGACGCTGGAGGAAATCGCCATTCCCCCGGCGGCGGAGATCATGTACGACGATCCGGCGGAGCTGGCGGGGAAGATCGAGGCGCTGGCCGCCGGGCTGCGGGGGAAAAATGCCGCGGCGGCCCGGGAAAACCTCCTTGCGGACGCACAGCGGCTGCGGGGCGGCGGCCGCCCCGCCTCCTTTGACAAATACATCCCGCTGATCTATGAGCGTCCCGCCACCCTGTTCGATTATGCGCAGGGGGCGCTCCTCTTTGTCTCGGAAGCGGCCCGGGTGAAGGAGCGGCTGCGCACCTCCCAGTGGCAGCTTCAGGAGGACGTGAAGACGCTGCTCGCGGAGGGACAGCTCTGCCGGGGCCTGACCGACTACGCGCTGGACGAACCCGGCGTGCTGATGGAGCTGGAGCGGCGGGGCGTCGTCCTGCTGGAAACCTTCGCCCGTTCGGGAATGGAAATACGAATAAACTCTTTGTATAATATCAATGCCAGACAACTCCCTGTCTGGTCCGGCGGACTGGAGCTGCTGACCGAGGACCTGCGCGACCTCCTCCATCGGGAGATGGCCTGCGTGGTCCTGGCGGGCAGCGAGGAGAAAAACGCCGAAACCCTGGCGGCCGACCTGGCCGGGCAGGGAATCCCGGCCCTGTATGCCCCGTCGCCCGAAGCGCCGGTGAAGAACCGGGTGCTGGTGCTCCGCGGCGGCCTTTCCGCCGGAATGGAATACCCGGACGCGGGGCTGGCGGTAATCACCCACGGGCGGGTCGGCGCCGCCCGCCGCCGCCCGAAGCGGGCCAAGCGGGACAAGGCGGCGGAGATCCATTCCCTGTCCGAGCTGACGCCGGGGGATTACGTCGTCCACGCCGCCCACGGCATCGGCCTCTACCAGGGGATCCACCAGCTGGAGGTCCAGGGCGTGGTGAAGGATTATATCAAGCTCCAGTACGACAAGGGCGACACCCTGTACGTGCCGGTCACCCAGCTTGACCTGGTGTCCAAATACATCGGCACCAAGGACGAGGTGCGGGTGAAGCTTCACCGCCTGGGCGGGCAGGAGTGGCAGAAGACCAAGACGCGGGTGCGCGCGGCGGTGAAGGACATCGCCCGCCAGCTCATCGCGCTCTACGCCCAGCGGATGGCGACTCCCGGCTTCGCCTTCGACCGGGACGGGGAGTGGCAGTACGACTTCGAACGCCGGTTTGAATATGAGGAAACCGAGGACCAGCTCCGCTGCACCGAGGAGATCAAGGCGGATATGGAGCGCCCGGTGCCGATGGACCGCCTGCTGTGCGGGGATGTGGGCTTCGGCAAGACCGAGGTGGCGCTGCGGGCTGCCTTCAAGTGCGTGACCCAGGGCAAGCAGTGCGCGGTGCTGGTGCCCACCACCATCCTGGCCTTCCAGCATTACAACACGATTGTCAAGCGGTTCGACGGCTTCCCGGTGACGGTGGATATGCTCTCCCGCTTCCGCACCCCCAAGCAGCAGGAGGAAACCATCCGCAAGCTGAGGCAGGGGGAGGCCGATCTCCTGGTCGGCACCCACCGGATGCTCTCCAAGGACGTGAAATTCAAGGATCTCGGCCTGATGATTGTGGACGAGGAGCAGCGCTTTGGCGTGGCGCAGAAGGAGCGGCTCAAGGAGCTCAGCCCCCACGTGGACGTGCTCACCCTCTCCGCCACCCCGATCCCCCGCACGCTGAATATGGCGATGAGCGGCATCCGCGACATGTCGGTGATTGAAGAGGCGCCGCAGGACCGCCGCCCGGTCCAGACCTATGTGCTCGAGCACGACAACGGCATCCTGACCGACGCGATACGCCGGGAGCTGCGGCGGGGCGGGCAGGTGTATTACCTGCACAACCGGGTGGATACCATCGAACGCTGCGCCGCCGGCATCCAGATGCGGATTCCCGAGGCGCGGGTCGGCTTCGCCCATGGGAAGATGAGCGAGGAGCAGCTCTCGGATATCTGGCGGCAGCTGCTCGAACATGAAATCGACGTGCTGGTCTGCACCACCATCATCGAAACCGGGGTGGATGTCCCCAACGCCAACACCCTGATTATTGAAAACGCCGACCATTTCGGGCTGTCCCAGCTTCACCAGCTGCGCGGCCGGGTGGGGCGGTCGGCCCGCCGCGCCTTTGCCTACCTCACCTTCGTGCGGGGGAAGGTGCTCACCGACGTGGCCTCCAAGCGGCTGGAGGCTATCCGCGAGTTCACCGAATTCGGCGCGGGCTTTAAAATCGCCATGCGGGACATGGAAATCCGGGGGGCGGGGAACATCCTGGGCGCACAGCAGCACGGGCATATGGAGGCGGTGGGCTACGAAATGTACCTGCGCCTGCTGGGCGAGGCGGTGAACGAGGAAAAGGGGCTGCCCGCCGCAGACCGGGAAGCCGAATGCCTGATCGACCTGCAGGTTTCCGCCCATATCCCCGAGAGCTACATCGCTTCCAACGCCCAGCGGCTGGACGTGTACCGCCGGATTGCGGATATCCGTACCCACGAGGATTCCCTCGATGTCTACGACGAGCTGATCGACCGCTTCGGCGAGCCGCCGGAGGCGGTGCAGGGGCTGATCGACGTGGCCCTGCTGCGCAACATGGCGGCGGATGTGGGGATTTACGAGGTCAAGCAGCAGCAGGACAGCCTGCTGCTCTATCAGCGCCGGCTGAATATGGAAACCGGGGCGCGGATGTCGGCCGCCCTCAAGGGCCGGGTGATGATCAGCGCCGGGGCCAAGCCCTATTTTGCGGTGAAAATCAAGCCGGGCCTTACCCCGCTGGATACCCTCCGGGAGGCGCTGGAAGCCGCCCGGCCGGAAGAGCCGCCGGATAAGCCGGATAAGGCGGGGAGCTGAAACAGGTTTTGTGCTTTCCTGCTCTCCTGCTCTCCTGTTCTCTTCTTCTCTTGTTCCCTTCCTTCCTTCTCTCTCTCGCTCTCTCGTTCTCTCGCGCTTTCGCCCCCCTGCCCTCTTGTCCTCCTGCTTCCCGGCCTCCCTGTCCGTTTTCTCCCCTGTTTTCTCCCCTGTGCCCGCGGGATTTTCTGCGGAGCGCCGGAAGGCTTCTTTCCCGGAAAATACGAGAAGCGCCTCCCGGCCGGCGAAACCGGGAGGCGCTCTGACTGTCCGCAGCGGGGAAGGGCCGGGCGGAAAAACCCCTGGGCCCTTTCGCTCTCTTCCACCCCTTCTGTCCCCTTCTGCCCCCTTCTGTCCTCTTCCGCCCTCTTCTGCCGTTTCCCGGCGGGACGGAAGGGTCCGGGGCCGGGCCGGGGCGCAGGCGGCCGGCAGCGCTCTCCTACGGCGCCCGCCGGTCGCTCAGGCCGAGAATATAATCGGTGGTTGTATTATATATTTCGGCCAGCTTCCGCAGGATATCGGTAGGCAGGTCGCGTTGGCCAAGCTCGTAGGTGCTGTATGCCTGCTGCGAGCAGTTAAGCTTTTGAGCCACCTGTTTTTGCGTCAAATGTGCGCTTTCACGCAGATGCTTTATACGCTCGTACATAAAAATCACCCTTGGACAGTATAACTCACAACAATATGTTGTATTGAGCTTTACCACATATTGTTGTATACTATTTTACTACAGGATGAATATTTTAAAGCATATTATCGCATAAAATCATTTTTTCGCAGCCGGCTCCTGTTATGACTGGCTCAATCGGCCAAATATGGGGAATAATTCCAAAAACCGCTGATAAACATTCGAATTTTTCCAAAATATTACAGAAATTGTTTTGCTGGTGTCTTGCGCAAAGGGAATGCCGGCGGCAAAAAGGCGGGCGACTATAACCAATAATGGTGTCTTAAATGGTTATTGTATAGGTTATAGCGAAAATGGGATATTTTGGGTATTCTATAACTATTCGGTGTTGGGATATGCCGATGCTGGTTGGCTGATTGCGGGGGAGGGAAGGCTTTGTTTCAGGTTGTCAGACGGGAATTTTCCGGCGCCAATCTTCCCCGGACAATCCGCTTTACCGATACCCTCTATGATGAGTTGAAAGAGGTGTCGGCTGAAAACGGAATCTCCTTTAACCTGTTGGTGCTTCAGTGCTGCCGCTATGCTCTGGACAGGCAGGTCGGCCAGGGAGAACCCGCGCACGGAGAGAGGGCGGAAAAAGAAGAGGCGAGGGCCTCTGCCTGCGGGAGAGGCGCCGTACCGAGGAAGTAGCGGCGGCGCTTTTCTGGATGATTGCCAAGCCATACAATCCCATAAAAGGAAGAGGAGGGAGCGCTGCGGCGTTTCCTCCTCTTCCTTTTATGGGATTGTTTGGACGGCGGCCGGCCCGGATTGGCTCATGCGGGCGTGCGGGGAGGCGGCGCCTCGGGCGGTCAAGCCGGCTGTTTATTCGGCTTTCAGCACCTTGATGATTTCTCCCACGTACATCCGGTGATAGTCGCCGTCCTTATAGTTGTTCGGGATGGTGGGATCCAGGAAGTTCGCCGGATCCAGATCCTGGTGATACATCTTCCGGCAGATCAGCGTCAGCCGGGACTGCTCGAAATAGGGCGCGGGCGCGTCAAAAACGGGGGTGAGCCCCGCCCCGGCCATTTTGTCGGTATCCCGGCCGGAATGCGCGCCGCAGAACTGCAGGGGGCGGCGCTCGCCGTCGTCGAAAAAGGAGAGGGAATAGTAGTTTTCCTTTTCCAGAAACTCATAGGTATACCGGGAGGGACGGACGAAAATAAAGCTCACGTTCGCGTTCCACAGCACGCCGAGCCCGCCCCAGCTGGCGGTCATCGTGTTGAAACCGCCCTGCCGTCCGGCGGTAATCAGCATCCAGTCCCGGCCGACCTGCCGGAAGACGTTGCCGGAAAGTTCCAGCGGGTCAATTTCAAAAAATTTGCGCATCCCGAAGTCCCCTTTCATACGCGGAATCGCCGCGGCGGCCCGCGGCGGGTTTTCGCTTTTCGGAAACCGGTCGGACCCGGCTTCGCTGATAGTATAGCATAAACGGCCCGGCCCTGGAAGCGAAAAAAGGAAAATTTTCGGTGGGGGCCGGCGCTGTTTGGCCCGGCAGAGGCGGCGCCGCTTCCGGGAGAAGGGAAATTCCGCCTCCCCCTTCCATTTCCGGACATTCTGCGCTACAATAGAAGGGCAAAACACGGCGGGAAAGGAAAATGCCCGATGAAAGAACGGCCGGTTCCTGAATTTCAGGGCCATCTGCGCAGCTTTATGCTGCCCGTGCCCGAGGCGATCCGCGAGTGCTCCGGCATCCGGGTTTTCGGAAAACGGTTAAAATCGCTGGTTTTCACCACCGACGCGGCGATCATCCGCAACTGCAACGCGGACGCGGTGATTGCGGTGTACCCCTTCACGCCGCAGCCGCTGATCACCCAGGCGGTGATGAGCGCGGCCGACATGCCCGTGTTCGCGGGTGTGGGCGGCGGGCTGACACAGGGGATGCGGGTGGTGGACCTGGCCCTCCACGCCGAGTTTCAGGGGGCCATAGGGGTGGTGGTCAACGCCCCCACCCGGAACGAGACTGTCCGCGAGCTGGTGGAACGGATCGACATCCCCGTGGTGGTGACCGTCGCCTCCGAGAGGGACGACGTTGCCGCCCGGGTGGAAGCCGGCGCGCGGATAATCAACGTGTCCGCCGCTGCGCAGACGGCCGCGCTGGTCGGGGCCATCCGCGCGCGGTTCCCGGATCTGGCGATCATCGCCACCGGCGGACCCACCGAGGAAAGCATCCGCGAAACCATCGCGGCCGGGGCCAACGCCATCACCTGGACCCCGCCCTCCAACGGGCAGGTGTTCCGGGAAATCATGCAGGCATACCGCGAGGGAAAGCCGCATCCGTGATTACATCAGCGCGGCGAGCAGGAGCATCTCCTGCGCCTTGCCGTAGACCGGCTCCAGGTCGGCGGCGGGCAGGGGGTTGACGCCCTTCCCCAGCTCAATGGTAAAGCCGGGCCGGCCGGTTTCCTGGATGAACCAGTCCTTGAAGCCGCCGTGGGAGGCCAGCCCTTCCGGGTCGGCGGCGGCATACCCGGAGGAAGCGGCCATCACCTCCGCCATCATCTGCGCGCGGGGCGGGGTGTTTTCCCCATAGCGCCAGTAGATTTCCTCTCCCTGGGAATGGAGCGCGAGGACGTGCCGGAAGTCCGCCCGGCGGCAGAGGGAGACAAGCGCCCGGGTTTCCGGTTCGCTTTCGGGCGCGGGGCCGCCGTATTGGCGGGGGGCCGGGCCGGTGATGCCGCTTTTGATCTCGCTTTGGCGCAGAAGCTGCCAGCCGGCGTCAAAATTGTGGTTCAGATCCACGCCGTGCGCGTTGGCCTGCCAGAGGCCCGGCTCGTTGCCGCCCAGCTCCCGCACCAGGCGGGCGCACGGCCCGGCCGACCCGGAGCCGTGCAGGGCGATGTCCGCCCCGTCCGGGTTGACTTGGGGGATGAACAACAGGCTGCGGCCCGCGAGCGCCTGATGGAAATTGATGTCGCAGATCATCCCGTTCCCGCTCAGGGCCGCGCACAGGTCTTCCACCAGGCGCAGCAGCACCAGCGAGGTGAGCCATTCCTGCCCGTGAAAGGCGGCGGCGTACAGGATTTTCTCCTTCCCCCGGCCGAGCACCAGCCCCATAATCTCCCGGCCGAGCACGCTTTTTCCTATGGGGGCCGCGTCCAAAAAGGGATACCGCCCCCGCAGGGCGGAGATCAGGCATCGTACCGCGCCGCTGTCTGCGGGTTGGGGGATTACCAGTCGTTCCATCGTCATGCGCCTTTCCTTCCTCGCTTCTGCCCGAGGCGGGGCACGCCCCGCATTCCTGACGCCTATCCGGGCCTTACGGTCATCTATATGAAGGAGACGATCACAATATGAGCCAGCTTACCGAAAAAACCGTATCCCAGGATTACCGGTTCCGCGGCCGGATCATCAACCTGCGGGTGGACCAGGCGGAGCTTCCCAACGGGCAGCTTGCCTCCCGGGAGGTGGTAGAGCATCCCGGCGGGGTGTGCGTCGCCGCGCTGACTGAGGCGGACGAGCTGCTGCTTGTCCGCCAGTTCCGGTATCCTTATGGCGAGGCGCTGCTTGAGCTTCCCGCCGGCAAGCTGGAGCCGGGGGAGGACCCTCTGGAGGCGGGCAAGCGCGAGCTGCAGGAGGAAACCGGCGCCGCGGCCGAAAGGTATTTCTCCCTGGGAAAACTCTATCCCACTCCCGGCTACTGCGGGGAGGTTATCCACCTGTATCTGGCGACCGGCCTGCGCTTCGGGGAGATGAACCCGGACGAGGACGAGTTCCTGGAGGCGGAAAGGCTTCCGCTGGAGGAGGCGGTGCGCCGGGTGCTGGCCAATGAAATCCCCGACGCGAAAACCCAGACCGCTGTTTTGAAGGTGGCGCTGCTCCGGCAGCAGGGAAAAGTCTGATCCGCGGCAGCGCGGAGCGTCCGGCCGCCGATCGGGGGTAGGAAGGGACGGGAGGCAGAGCCGCCTCCCGTCCCTTCCGATCTTCCGTTATCCTCCCCTCATCCCTCCCTCCCCTCCTCCCCGAAACAGTGCCAAAAGGCCGCAGAAGAACCGGGGGGCAAATGAACAGGAAAACGGGGGGAGAACAGGAGGGAACAGGAGGGGAGGAAGAGGCCCTTCCTTGTTTCTCCGGGGACGAGCTCCCCTTTCCCGCGTTCCCCTGTTCCCCCCTGTTCCCCTGCTCCCATGTTCCCGGAAAGCGCCCTGATACCGAAAAAATGGCTTGGACATTGTATGTCCAAGCCATTTTTTCGCAGACCGCGCCGCCGGCGGGGGAAAGGGGAACGGGCCGAGGCGCGGAGAGGGCACAGGGAGGGCACAGAAAGGGCGCCGTCCCCTGCCCGGCAGCGTGCCGGCCCCCGACGGGCCTTTCCTGCCCGCCGGCTTCGGCTCCCTGCCCTCCCGCGGCGCCGCGGGAGGGCAGGGAGCAAGAGACGCAAGAGACGCAAGAGACGCAAGAGACGCAAGAGACGCAAGAGACGCAAGAGACGCAAGAGACGCAGGAGACGCAGGAGACGCAGGAGGCGCAGGAGGCGCAGGGACGGGGCGGGGAGCCTGCCGGCCGCCCGGAAGCGCGCCTGTACAACACGAAGGTTTTTATTGTTGCTGAAGTTTTCCGTAATGGCACAGGTTTACATATGGCGGTTGTCGATCACCCGCTTGGCCTTGCCTTCGGAGCGGGGCAGGGTGTTCGGCTCAAGCAGCCGGACGCGGGCGTGAATGTTCAGGGTACTCTGCAGCGCGGCCTCGATCCGCTTTTCGGCGTTCTCGATATCCTTGACCGTATCGGAGAAAAGGGAGGGGTTCATCTCCACCTGCACCTCCATGGTGTCGAGGCTGTTCTTCCGGTCCACGATAATCAGGTAGTTCGGGTCCATCCCCAGCTCCAGCAGCACATGCTCCACCTGGGAGGGGAAGACGTTCACACCGCGGATAATCAGCATATCGTCGCTGCGGCCGCGCGGCTTGGTCATGCGCACCACCGTCCGCCCGCAGGCGCACACCTCGTGGTTGAGGGCGCAGATGTCCCGCGTGCGGTAACGGATGAGGGGCAACGCCTCCTTGCCGATGCAGGTGAACACCAGCTCGCCGTACTCTCCGTCCGGAAGGGGCTGGAGGGTGTCGGGGTCGATGACCTCCGGATAGAAATGGTCCTCGCAGATGTGCAGCCCGTCGAAGCATTCGCAGTCATAGGCGACGCCGGGGCCGGCAATCTCGGACAGGCCGTAAATGTCGTGCGCCTGGATGTCCAGGAGGCGCTCGATCTCCCTGCGCATGTTTTCGGTCCACGGCTCTGCGCCGAACAGGCCGCCGCGCAGCTTGAGGGTTTTGGGGTCGATCCCCATGTCCCGCACCGTTTCCCCGATAAACATGGCATAGGAGGGGGTGCAGCAAAGGAAATCGGAGCCGAAATCCTGCAGAATCTGCACCTGGCGCTTGGTGTTCCCGGAGGACACCGGGATAGCGGTCGCCCCCAGCTTCTCGGCGCCGTAGTGCAGGCCGAGCCCGCCGGTGAACAGGCCGTAACCGTAGGAAACGTGGACGAAATCATCCTTGGTGCAGCCGGCCGCGGACAGGGCGCGGGCCGCCCCCTCGGCCCAAACGTCCACGTCATGGGCGGTGTAGCCGACCACCGTCTGCTTGCCGGTGGTGCCGGAGGAAGCGTGGATGCGCACCAGGTCGCGGGGCGGAACGGCGAACAGGCCGTAGGGGTAATTGTCCCGCAGGTCGTCCTTCACCGTAAAGGGAAGCCTGCCGATGTCGTCGATGGAGTGGATGTCGCCCGGCTGCACGCCGGCGTCGTCCAGCAGCTTTTTGTAAAAGGGGACGTGATCGTAAGCGTTCCTGACCATTTTGATCAGGCGCGCCGACTGCACCGCGTGCAGGTAATCCCGCGATGCGCATTCAATTTCCGGCTGATAGATTGGCATGGGGAGCACTCTCCTTTTCGCCCGCCGGCCGCAGCCGGGCGGGATGATCTTTCCCACGGGTCAAAGCCCGAAGCGGCGCGGCGGCCGCCGTCATGCGATGGCGTTGTAGCCCAGTTCGAAGGCCCTCTCGTTGATGTCGACGGTCTTGGGAGGAACGGTGGTGCGGATCACGTCCACCCACATCGCCTTGTCAAAGCCGAGGTAATGCGCCGCCAGGCCCAGCAGCACCACGTTGGTCGCCTTGGCGGATCCGGCCTGAAGCGCCAGACCCAGCGCATCCGCCTCGATCACCTGCACCCCCATGGCCCGGATGGCGGGCAGGATGTCCTGCGGGTATTCCGCGTTCCCCATCACCACCGGCATGGGGTCGATGGCCTGGGTGCTGGTAATCAGAATGCCGTCCGGCTTCAGATAAGGCAGCCAGCGGGCGGCCTCCAGCTGTTCGAAGGCGATGATGAGGTCGGCTTCCCCCTTTTCTACCAGGGAGGAGTAAACCTTGTCGCCGTAGCGCACGTAGGTGACCACCGAGCCGCCCCGCTGGGACATGCCGTGCACCTCGCTGACCTTCACGTCAAAGCCCTTTTCCACAAAGGCTTTGCCCATCAGCTTGCTGGCCAGCAGGGTGCCCTGCCCGCCCACGCCGACGATCATGATGTTCTTTACGCTGGCTTGTTCCGTTTTGTTCGGCATGATGATGCTCCTTCCTTTCGATGCGGCTTACGCCCCGGCCTTCCCGGCGTCCGGAAAGGAGATCGCGCCGAACCGGCAGATCTTGGCGCAGATTTCGCAGCCCACGCACTGGTTGGGGTCGATGACCGCGCGGCCGCGGCCGTTGTTGTCCTCCCCGTGGACGGAAAGGGCCGGGCAGCCGGCTTTCAGGCAGCTCTTGCAGCCGGTGCACTTTTCGGCGTCCACCGCCATGGGCGGGTTGTGCTTGACGTTTTTGAGCAGGGCGCAGGGACGGCGGGAGATAATCAGGGAGGGCTCCTCCACCGCCAGCTCGGCCTCCACCGCGGCGCGCACGCCGTCCAGGTCAAACGGGTCCACCACCGTCACGCGGCGGATGCCCAGCGCATGGGCGAGCGCCTCCAGGTCCACCGCGACCGTCGGGTCGCCCCGCAGGGTCAGGCCGTTGGCCGGGTTGTTTTGATGGCCAGTCATGCCGGTGATCGAGTTGTCCAGCACAATGACGGTGGAAATCCCCTTGTTGTAGGCGATGTCCATCAGCCCCGTGACGCCCGAATGGCAGAAGGTGGAGTCCCCGATGACGGCGACCGATTTCCTGGCCTGCTCCGGTCCGCGGGCGACGTTGAAGCCGTGCAGGCCGCTGATGGATGCGCCCATGCATACGCACGCGTCGATCGAGGACAGCGGCGCGGACGCGCCCAGCGTGTAGCAGCCGATATCGCCGCTGACGTACAGGTTGAACTTTTTCAGCGCATAGAACAGCCCCCGGTGGGGGCAGCCCGCGCAGAGCACGGGGGGGCGGCCGGGGACCGGCTTGTCGAAGACGTGGTAGGGGCGCTCCTCACCCAGCAGCGCCTCCCGCACCACCGCCTGGGAGAATTCGCCGCAGGTGGGGAACAGAAGCTTGCCGATCACCGGGATGCCGTGCTTGCGGCAGTGGGTTTCGATGATGTCGTCCAGCTCCTCGATAACATAGACCTGCCCCACATGGCGGGCAAAGTCGATCAGCGACTGGACGGGCAGCGGGTTGACCATCCCGAGCTTGAAATAGCTGGCACGTTCGCCCAGCGCTTCCCGGGCGTATATGTAGGACGTGCCTGCGCACACGATGCCGATGCGGGTATCGTTGTATTCCGCCTGGTTGATGCCGGAGGTTTCCGCCCAGGCGCGCAGCAGCTCGGTCCGCTTTTCCACCACCACGTGGCGGCCCTTGGCCATCGCCGGCATCATGACGTTTTTCATCACGTCCTTTTGATAGGGCCGCAGCTCCCGCTCCTCCCGCTCGCCCGGCTCCACCAGGGAGCGGCAGTGGGAAACGCGGGTGGACAGCCGCAGCAGGAAGGGGGTGTCGTACTGCTCCGACAGCTCGTAGGCCAGTTTGGTATAGGCGAGACATTCCGCCGAGTCGCAGGGCTCGAGCATCGGCACCTTGGCCGCGACCGCGTGATGGCGGGAATCCTGCTCGTTCTGAGAGGAATGCATGCCGGGGTCGTCCGCCACCGCGATCACGATGCCGGCGTTCACCCCGATGTAAGAGGCGGTGTAAAGCGGGTCGGCCGCCACGTTGAGGCCGACGTGCTTCATCGCGCAGAAGCTGCGCGCGCCGCCGGTGGCCGCGCCGAAGGCGACCTCCATCGCCACCTTCTCGTTGGGGGCCCATTCACAGTAGACCTCCGGATACTTGGAGACGGCTTCGGTGATTTCGGTGCTGGGGGTGCCGGGGTAGGAGGACACGACCGTCGCGCCCGCCTCGTATACGCCGCGGGCAACGGCCTCGTTGCCCAGCATCAGGGTTTTCATAGGGTATCATCCTTCCCGCGTCCGGCCTTGCCGGAACGACTCTGTAGTCCTGCTTTCTTTCATAGTATAAAGAAAAAAGCCGAAAAAGCAAAGAGGGGAGTTTTTCCGCCGGGGTTCGGGGCGTTTCGGGAACAGGCGGGCGAAAATCCCCCGATTCGGCGGTTCCTATCGCAATAAACCGCCGAACCCGCACAAATCGGCATATCTTAGCTAATTATATACTTTTTCAATGGAATTGTAAACACGGAACGCGAAATCCATGCTTCCCCGCCCCGGCGCCCGGCAGGGGCGGGTGGGACGGCTGTACGCGCCGCGTCCGGCGGAACGGGGACTGTCCGCGTTTGGCGGCGGCCGGCGCTTTTTCTCCGCGGGACGCCGAAGGCCCCCGGCAGGGGAGGCGGACGGAGGACGCCGCGCGGCCGGAGACGGCCGGCGGTTCCCCCGCCGCGAAACGGGGCAGGGAAGGGCAAAGGCGGCTGCAAATTTCGCAGCCGCCTTTGCCCGGGATACGGAAGCTTACGCGTTCTTTTCCCCGCTGTCCGCGCGCAGGTCAAGCACCCGCTGCGCCTTGCCGGTGTACCGGTCGAGGCTTTTTGGCTCCACCAGGCTGACGACAATTTCGATGCCCAAGATCGCCCGGATCCGGTCGTGGATCCGCTTCTGGAGGGCCTCCAGCTCCCCGTACCGCTCCAGCAGGGAGCCGTCGGTCAGCTCCACCCGCACCTCCAGGGTGTCGGCAAAGCCCTGGCGGCGGACCACCAGCTGATAATGGGGGCCGATCTCGGTGATCCCGATGAGCGCGCTTTCCACCTGGGAGGGGAAGACGTTCACCCCGCGGATTTTGAGCATGTCGTCGCTGCGGCCGATAATCTTGTGCATCCGGGCGGTGGTGCGGCCGCAGACGCAGGGGGAATACTCGATGCTGGTGATGTCCTTGGTGCGGTACCGGAGCATCGGGATACCCCGCTTGGTCAGCGCGGTGACCACCAGCTCCCCGGTCTCGCCCCGGTCCAGCACCTCCAGGGTGCGGGAATCGATGATCTCGCACAGGAAGTGGTCCTCATTGATATGCAGCCCGCAGCGGGCGCGGCATTCGCCGGACATGCCGGGGCCGTTGAGCTCGGACATGCCGTAGTTGTCGGTGGCGAAGAAGCCGTTCCCCCACCGCCGCTCGATCTGCTCCCGCATCTCGGGGGTGCAGCCCTCGCTGCCCAGCAGGCCGAGGGTGAGCTTATACTGCTCCATCGGATAGCGGCCGGCCGCTTCCCGCGCCGATTCCGCCAGGTAAAGGGCGTAGGACGGGGTGGCGACCAGCGCGGTGGTGCCGAAATCCCGCATGAACTTCAGCTGTTTTTCGGTGTTGCCGGCCGATGTCGGCACCACCGTGGCCCCGACCCTCTCCAGCCCGTAATGCAGGCCGAGCGCGCCGGTAAACATGCCGTAGCCGAAACAGATCTGCACGATGGTTTCCTCGTTCGCCCCGGCGGCGTACACCAGCCGGGCCACCTGCTCCGCCCAGTTGTCCAGGTCTTCCCGCGTATAGCCCACCACCGTGGGGTTCCCCGTGGTGCCGGAGGAGGCGTGGATGCGCACCAGCTTGTTCTGCGGCACGCTGAACATCCCGAAGGGGTAGGTGTCCCGCAGGTCGGCCTTGGTGGTGTAGGGGATGTACTGAACATCGGACAGGGTCTTGATTTTGTCCGCGGTCACGCCCGCCTTTTCCAGCCGGTCGTGGTAAAATTGCACATTCCGGTCGCAGTAATCGACCAGCGCTTTCAGCCGTTCAAGCTGGAGGGCCTCCAGCCGGCGGCGGTCCATGCATTCCATTTCCGGGTTCCAGATCGGGTAGCTTGTCATCGTCCGTCAGCCTCTTTTCTCCGCAGGCAGCCGCAGGAAAGGGCGGACCGCCCGCTGCGGTGGGACGGTCCGTCGGCAGGGAAGGGCGCTCCCCCGGCGCGAAGCCGGGGCGCGGCCCCGCGGCGGCCCGCCGAAGGCATTCCGCCGCGCTTTCGAGTTCATTTTACTAGGGAACCGCCCAAAAGTAAAGACGGCGGGAGGCGGTTTTTCACCGCCCGGTGAAAGGCGGGTTATGCCTGCTCGGGCGCCGCCGCATAAAAGGAGGGATTGGCTTCCCCGCTCTTCCACCTCCGCGCCGCCGCCAGCTTGCTGAAAGCCACGCAGAGCAGAAGGGACAGCGCCATCGCCGCACAGGCGAAATGAGGACCCAGGTCCTTCACCGCCCCCAGATACGGCAGGGAGACGGCAGGCAGGAACAGCTTGCAGACCACCGGCGGCAGGGCGACCAGAAAGCCGCCGAGCATCCCGGCCCAGGCGCCGGCCCGGTTGATCCCCTTCCAGTACAGGGCGATCAGGTAGGGCGCGAGGAAGCTCCCGGACAGGATACCCCAGGAATAGGACATCATGTCGAGGATCGGGGTGTCGGAATTGGC
>CAJFTG010000057.1 GCA_904419875.1 Candidatus Avimonas caecicola
GTCGTTGCGGCCCGCCGGCGTCTTCTTGCAGGCGAAAACCATTGGGAGGAATCGGAGAGCTTAAACTATGCAGCGAGGGGGAGGGGGGAAGGGGGAGGGAAGAAGGGAAGCAAAAATCGGAGAGACAGAGGCGTGCCCTGACCGCCTTCCCATTGCGGACGGGGATTCCGGCGAAATACCCGGCATCGGGCTTCATGGGGGTATCTGAAAGGGAAAGGCAGCCCGATGCTGTATAAGAAATTTCCGGAGCCGGAGTCCAAGTATCGCAGCAGGGAGCTTTGGCGGGGAGAATACCATGCGGATGCAGCACGGAAAAACGATTAAAAGAGGGCAGATATATCCGGCGCCGCTTGGAAGAAGATCAGGCGGGCGAACCGTTGACGATGGGAAACGCCTGAATATGCCCGTTTCCGGGCGGTGAGCAGCCATCTTTCACGGCTGGCGGCCCGTCCAACGCCTTTCAGCGCGGCCAGCCCTATGGGGCTTTGCCCGCCTTTGCAGACCATTTACAGGCCCGTCGGGCTTTGCTGGTGGATTGCCGGCCGGAAACGCCGCCGGTTCGGCCGGGCGGCGGATACCGCGCCGGCGCCGGTTTCCCGGCGGAAAGCCGGGGCTGCGGGGCGACCGGCAGGCAGATCTGCGGCCGCCGGCGGTTTTTGCCCCGCCTCCCGCGCCGGAGGCTATGCCCTCCTGCGCTTGGGAGCCGGCCGGGGCGGCACAGGGGGTTATTTTACCGGCGGCCCGGGCAAACGCACAGGGATACGAGGGAAGCCATGCGGGGGAATATGGGGGAGGATACGGGAGGATACGGGAGGATGCGGGAGAATATGGGGGAGGATACGCAAAAGGAGCAGCCGGCGATTAACCGGCCGCGCCGGCCGGAGAAATCCGTTCCCGGCCAGCCGGGCGCGCAGGCCGGGAAGTCGCAGGCTGTCCGGTCCGCGCCCGCGGTGCACGGCACCGCCTGAAGGAGCCGGTCCGGCGCCCGGGCCTTTCCCGGGGCCCGTGCCGGCCGACGCTTTGTCTGCTTTAACGCAAAGACAACCCCCGGCAAAGCCGGGGGTTCTGACTCGCGGCGCCCTCGGGAGGCTCCCGGCGGGACGTCTGCCTATGGGGCGGAGGGAGGCGGAGACAGAGGACGGCCTGCCGCCGTGCACCGGGCAGGAAACGCCGCGGCGGGAGATACCGCGCCGGCGGTCAGGGCCCGTCCCGGATCACCACGCCGAGCAGGCGCGCCAGTTCGCTGGCCTGATACGGGGTGACCACCGCTCCGCGCAGTTCGCCGCCGCTCAGGGAGAGGCCCTCCAGCTGGTTGGAGGTGAGGTCGATGCCGGCCAGAGGCGTGCGGAACAGCTCGGCCCCGGTGAGCCGGCAGTCGGTGAAGGAGACGTTCTGCAGCCGGGTTTCCTGAATGCTCGCCCCCGACAGGTCGCAGCCGCGGAACGCCGCCTTTTTCCAGTCGGACACGCACAGGTTGAGATACCGGCAGACGCACTCCTCCATCTCCACCCGGTGGGCCAGGGAGCGGGCGAGCAGAAGGCCGGTCGCCCGGCAGCGCCCGAATGCCACGCGGCGGAGAACCGCTCCGCTGAGGTCGGCGCCGGCCAGGTCACAGCCCTCCAGCACGGTTTCCACCAGCGAGGGACGGCCCGCCATCTCCTCCGCGCTGCCGGTAATCCGGCAGTTTTCCAGCCGGCAGTCCCGCAGTTCCAGGGCGGGCAGGGAGTCCAGCCGGATTTCCGCGTCCCGCAGGAGGGCGCCCTGCGCGGCTTCCTCCTCCCGCGCGCAGCGGGCGATCCACTGCACGGCCCTGTCCCCGCACAGCGTGAGGGTCAGGGCCGGCTGTATTTTTTCCGCGCCTTTCAACGGGCATCCTCCTTTATCCGCCGTATATCCTCCCCGTTCCGCCGCCGTCCTGTCCGCGGGCCGCCCGCCGCGTTCCGGCGCTTACACCGTCAGCGTCATCCCGTCGTAAGCCACCAGATAGCCGTCGTCCCGCACCTCCTGCTCCAGTTCGGCGTGGGTTTGTCCACAGTTGTGGGAGAAATGGTGGATAACCGTCACGGTTTTGTCGTCCATGCAGCCGATTTCCCGCAGCCGGGCGACTGTCTCCCGGTTTTCCGGGATACCCATGTGCCCGCCCACACCCACGGACCGCCGGCCGAAGCAGCAGTCCAGGCTGACCAGGTCGAAGCGCTTGCCTTTCAGGAGAGAATAGGTCTCCTCCGGGAACAGGCCGGTGTCGTGGGCATAAAGCACCCGCTTGCCTTCCGCCGGGTCCTCCGCCATATAAAAGCCGCTGCGCTCGGTATCCATGTGCCGGGCGGGCAGGAAGGTGAAGACCACGCCGTTCTCCGCGCGGCAGGACTGGCCGTATTCCAGCTCGGTAAAGGTGAAAAAGGTGGCGTTTACCGCCCGCCGGTATTCCTCCGCCAGTTTCTTCACCCCGTCGTTGCCGTACAGCCGGATGCCGGGCGCGTCGTCGTGCTCGCCCAGATGGCAGTACACCCCGTTTTCCCGCATCCCCAGTTCCTGCAGGTCGAAGTGATCCTCGTGGGAATGGGTGATGAAGATATCCCGCAGCAGCCCCAGGTCGATGCCGAAACGCAGCGAGGTCATGTAAATATCCGGGGGGAAGTCGATCAGCGCGGTGTCGTTGACCACCAGACCGGATCGGCCCCGGATGTCCTTCCCGCCGTTCAGCCGCGCGCGCCGGCAGGTCTCGCAGTGGCAGAACAGCGCGGGTATGGCTTCGGCCGCCGCCGTTCCCAGATATTGCAGCTTCATCGTAAGCGCTCCTTCCTCCATGCGCCGGGGTTCCCGGCTTTGATGAAACCCATTATACCACAGGCGGGTCGGCCTGTCGACGTTTCCCTGTGCGGTTTCGTTGTCCCTGCTTTGCTTTTTCAGCCCGCACGCAGGCGCTGCCGGCGGAGTCCGGCGGAGGACTATTCCCCGCCGGCCCCGCATATAGTAGAGCACCGGGATCGGGTGTTTTTTGCCGCACCGGCTTGCGCTGCGTGTCGAAATGTGGTACGATACAAAGGGAGACCGGAAGGGATTCGATTGCGGCACATTCCCACCCCTTCCCGCCCCTTCCCACAAAAGACGATCG
This sequence comes from Candidatus Avimonas caecicola, assembly GCA_904419875.1. Taxonomy (GTDB): domain Bacteria; phylum Bacillota; class Clostridia; order Oscillospirales; family Acutalibacteraceae; genus Avimonas; species Avimonas caecicola. The sequence continues at coordinate 3,116 of CAJFTG010000057.1, forward strand.
AGGAGGAGAACCCGATGAATGAATTTGACAACGGCCAGAACAACCAGCCGCAGGGCAGCCCGATTCCGCCCCAGCAGCCCTATCAGCAATCGCCGTATCAGCAGCAGCCCTATCAGCAGCCGATCCCGCCCATGCAGCCGCCGATGGCGCCGGTGCCGCCTCCGGTTCCCCAAGGGGGAAAGGGGCTGGCGGTCGCTTCCATGGTGCTCGGCATTATCTCGCTGGTCTGCTTCTGCTGGTGGTATATTTCCGCGGTGGCGGCGATTATCGGCCTGATCCTCGGCATTGTGTCTCTGCGCGGGCAGAAGCCGGGCCGCGGAATGGCGATTGCCGGCATTGTCACCAGTGCCATCGGCCTGGTGCTGATGGTGATTTTCCTGATTCTGGCGGCCGCCGGGCTGGCGATCCTCGGCTCGATGTCGGATGCCGCGGGCTTCGAGGATTTTATGGACTATTATTACTATTACAGCTGATGAACGGGCTGGACACGAAGGCAGGCAAAAAAGGCCGGCGGAATTGGCGATTGCCCGATAAGGAAGTGTTTTTTGTAAAAATGGTGCAGCACCAAAAGCGGTGTGGCACCATTTTTATTGCTTTCGAAACTGTGCGCACAGTTTCCCTGCTTGCTACGGTATATGATATATTTCTGTCGCACCGATGTTTTTGGGGGTTGTCTTTTTACCTTAAATTCTGCTTGTGTTCAAACCCAAATGCTTACCATTTTGACAGAGTTCTTTACATCAGGGGTTAATATATCTGCCTGCGACATAAAACACTCCATCCGTAAAAGGGCGATCCGGCGATGGCTTTTTCAGAACGCCTCTGTGAATCAATTCGTCCACCACATAGCCGGCAATTTGAAACAGGTAAAGGGAAACCCATTGGTTGATTTGTGGTTCCAGTCGTTTAGGTACAAATTTCGAGAAGCTTTTCCGCACCGAAACGATCCATTCCAAAAGCAAATTTTCAAGTTCTTCGTCATTTATGCAAAACAGAGAGATTAATGCATCAAATTGTTCTTTCGTGAAATAGGCAAAATTCAGTCGATACTCATTTCCCTCTTTCACAATAAGGCCTTTTTTGATCAGCCTTGCGGCATCTTCATCGGATAACGAATCTTTGTTTATAGTACCATCATGGTTCTTTTGGAGGATATCTTTTGCACACAGCCACCGTGTTCCCCCATTATGATAAATCTCATTGTCAAAGTATTTTGCAATCCAATAATAATAGATGTGCCCCGACTTTTTGCCTTTGCTTCCATCATCGTCGCCCGCCACATTACAACCCGTATTGTATTCCGCGGGCATCTCGCTTTCATCGGCGGTTTCTTCCACGATAAACCAACCGTATCCGCCGTCTTTTCGAGGCGGATACGCGCCGTTTTCCATATGCATACGGTCTCTTTTCAGCACCCCGATCTTTCTTCTTAAAACATACGGTATGATAAAATGACCTAAGCGCTCCATGCCAAAATCATGTCCATAAAAGTTGAAATGATTTACGGTATCGGCTGCGCTCTGCAGCAATTGCTCAAACCGGTTTGCAATCTTTTTTACCATATGTTCCGAAACACCCTCCACTGTTTTCCGATCTTGCAGCCGAAAGACAATAAAGTTCGCCGCGTACTTTTTCTTGATTGTACACAAGGCGTCTCCGTATTCCAGCCGTGGGATCTCGTCCTCAATGTACATGGCGGGGATTCCCGTGCGAACACTGATTTCCTCCACGGTTTGCGGTTCTTCGTATGCCGCCTTGCAAATCGCACGGGCAAGCTGCGTGTGCAAGTACCTGTCGGAATCCATGGCACCGTTGCAGCAGGTGGTGTTCCAATTGATTCTTTTATAAATATTCTCCATTTGTCTTGTTCCTATCCTTTCTCTGACTTTTTGACGCCCTGTGTTCAGACGCCATTTAATGGTCGTTTCCGGAAGCTCATATTTTTGGGCAAGTGCTCTGACGGACATTTCACCAATATAATAATCGACGAAAATGTCCCGATACATTGCGGAAAGCGTATGCAAATACCGAAAAACAGCTTCAAAACGGCGCTCTGTATTTTCTCCGTCAATACCTGTATAGTCATCGTATACCGGATTCAAATCGGCGTACTCCTCCGACAAAACCATCCGCAACTTATTTTGTTGCTCTACAAATCTTGCATAGCGGTTATGTGCGATTCGCCAGACCCAAGCGTCAAGAGATTCAATGTCGTATTTTTCCACACCCTCGAGAGTATGACAAAGTATTTCACTGGCCAGATCTTCTGCGTCATAGGGGTTGGTCAGCCTTTTGTGGCAAAAACGAAATATCGGTTCAACATAAGGGATGATTTTGTCCTGATCCAAGTGGTTCCCTCCTTTCAAAATACATGTAATCATGATTACGCTTATTTAGTGTCCCAAAATCAAATTGGATAGGTTTTCTGATGGGATATTTTATATTCTAACACAAATTTATAGCTTTTTTATAGCTTTTTCACCGTCCTTATACAGAAACCGGCGGTAAAGATTACTCTTTATCGCCGGTTTACTTTGAGGTTATTCGATTTTGTTTTCAAATTACTTCCTTATGAGGTGTTATCCTTTCCGCCGGCCTTTTTTCCGCCGCGTATGGCCGCGCTCAGCCGGGGCTCAGAGGCATGGGCGGCAGCGGGAAAAAATTGCGGCCGATCCAGTACAGCAGGATCAGAACGCCGAAAGGGACCCAGAAGCGGGCGCTGCGCGGCAGGAGGCGCCGCGGTTTCCCGCCAAAGAGGAGGGCGCCCCACTCTGCGTACAGGAGGATCACCGCCGCCAGGAGGACGAGCGGCAGGATATTGCACCGAAGGGAAAGCAGGATATCCCCGTTCAGAAGCGCGCGCAGGCTGCGGGTGTTGCCGCAGCCCGGGCAGTACAGCCCGGTCATCCGGTAAAACGGGCAGGCCGGCAGCCGCTGCGTAACGCAAAGCAGCGGCCGGCGGAGAAGCAGCGTCAGCGCAGCCAGCCCGAAAGGAAGAAGAAAGTAGAGGATCTTCCACGATTTCCGCCGCCTGTCCGGCAGATGTTCAAATAAGCCGCGCATTCCCGCGCCCCCTTTCCCCCGGCTTTGGCCCGCAGCCGGCCGAGGAATAGTATACGGCCTGCGGCGGCTGCTGTCAAACCGCGGCCGGTAAAACCTTAAACTTCCCGAAACACGGGCGGTGCGGCGCGGAACCCATTGACCTTTCCGGCTGAATAGGGTAAAATACCATATTGGAAACAAGTCGGGTCGCCGCCGCCAAGGCCGTCCCGCGGTTCTGTGCGCCGGGCCGCCGGCGCGATTCCCTGCGAGGAAAGGTGAATGCCGACGTGAAAATTTCCCCTTCGATTTTAACCTGCGATTTTTCCCGCCTGGCGGAGGAAATCGCCTTTGTAGAGAATACCGGCGCCGATCTGATCCACCTGGACGTGATGGACGGCGTGTTTGTGCCGAACCTTTCGTTCGGCCCCCCGGTGATTGAACGCATCCGGCCCCTGACCGCCCTGCCCTTCGACGTGCATCTGATGATGCAGTATCCCGACCGCCTGCTCGACGCCTTTGCCGGGGCGGGCGCGGACATTCTGAACATTCACCTCGAATGCGGGGCCCCGGTCGGGGAAACGCTTTCGCGCATCCGTGCGCTGGGGATGACCCCGGCCGTCACCCTCAAACCCGCCACGCCGGCCGAGGAGGCGTTCCCCTATCTCGACCGGGTGGGGCTGGTGCTGGTGATGACGGTGGAGCCCGGCTTCGGCGGGCAGAAATTCATGGCCGATATGCTGCCGAAAATCCGGGCGCTCCGCGCGGAAATCGACCGCCGCGGCCTGGATGTGGACATTGAGGTGGACGGCGGCATCAACCCGGAAACCGCCCGGCTGACGGCGGAGGCCGGGGCGACGGTCGCCGTGGTGGGCAGCGCGCTTTTTCTCGCGGAGGACCCCCGCGGCCTTGCCCGCAGGGTGCAGGACTGCGGCAAAATCAACCGATAAACGGAAGCCGGACGAGTCTCCTCGCCCGGCTTGTGTCCTGTACGAAGGCCGGGGCGTCGGCGCCTGGCCCCGGAGTCAGCCGGGCCTTTCCCTTGTCGCCCGGCAGAGGCGGACCAGCGCGTCCCCGACCGCGATGGAGCGGCCGTGCTCCGCGGTGAACGCGGCGGCGGCGTCCCCTTCTCCGGCCGCCCGTGCAAACTCCTGCAGCAGATTCCCCAGCCGCCGGGAAAGCGGCGCGCCGGGGTACAGCACCAGCCGGTATCCCGCGCCGAACTCATAGAGCGAGCTGCCGTAAAACGGTGCGGCGCCCTCCATTTCCCCTACGCTCCGGGCAAGCTGGAGGACCGCGTCGGCGGAATCCAGCTCGTACACATACGGGCCGGCCGCCCGGTTCAGGCGTATCCGCCGTTTTCCTCCGGTGGGCGTGAGCAGGAGCAGGCAGCCCCCGTCCACGGGGAGCGCCTCGATCATCAGGCTGCCGGAGGAATCGAATCCGGTGCGGCGCTTTGCCTCGTCGAGCAGACGGTGCAGGGCGCTGCGCGTCCCATCGTTGTCATAATCTAGGCTGTCGTAGGTTAGCCCGAACGAACGGAGGTCGTCCTCCGTAAGCAGTATCTTCAGACAGCCGTTTTCCAGTAAATCCATCTTCACGGCCGCACCCCCCTGCGCTGAAATTGAGAGCGCCCGGCGGCAGCGGCTGCCGTCTTTATCGGGCGTATATCCTCTCTCTCCATCATATTATGGGGACAAGCTCTTTGCAAGAGGTGAAAACAGGATGTCGAAATTTACTAAAAGAGGGGTTTTCCTTCCATCGCTGAAGGAGCCGGCCGCCTCTCGTCCCATAGCGGATATGCCCGTTCCCGCCCAGGTGTTTGTGCCGCTGGTGACCGCCGCCGGCGCGCCCTGCCGCCCGGCGGCGGGGATTTACGAGACGGTGCTGCGCGGCGAACCCCTCGGCTTCCCGGAGGGGGACGATGTCCCGGCGGTTTTCGCCCCGGTGACCGGCGTGCTCTCCGATGTGCGGGAGATGACCCATCCCCTGCTGGGGGATATTTCCTGCGCCGTCCTGGACGGCATGGCCGGCGAGGGGGAGACGCCCCGGAAGCGGGAGACGGCGGCGCTGACCGCGGAGGAGATTTTCGCCGCCGCCCGCGCCGCCGGGATTGTGGATGAGCTGGACGGGTCCCCGCTGGCGGACAAGCTGGAAAGCTGGGTGGATACCGACCCGTACCTCCTGGGGGCGGACGGCACGGAGCAGGAGCCGTATGGCTCCAGCGCCTGGGCCGTGCTCCGGGCGGCCGCGGCCGAAGTGTCGGAGGGCCTGGGCCTGGCCGCCCGCGCCGCCGGCGCGATCGACTGCCACATAGCCGTAAAGCAGCGGGGCCGCCAGCGCCGGGCGCTGGCGGAAAGCGCCCCCGGCCGGCTGATCTGCACGGCGCGCGGCAAATATCCCGCCGTGCCGGAGCCGCGCAGCGCGGTCCTGCCGGTGCGGACCGTCGGGGTGCAGGCCTGCCGGGCGCTGTACCGCGCCTGTGCGTACGGCGAGCCGCAGAGCGGCTGCGTGGTGACGGTATCGGGGGACGCGGTGGCCAATCCGCAGAATGTGCGGGTGCCCACCGGCACCCTGGTGAAGGATTTGCTGCATTTCTGCGGCCTGTCCGCCGACCCGGCCTACGTCATTCTGGGGGATGCGATGACCGGCGTGGCGATCGCCCAGACCGATATCGCCGTCGTCCCCGGGATTGCCTGCATCCTGGCCCTGACCGTCCGCCCGCAGCCGAAGACCCGCGCCTGCGTGGGCTGCGGGCGCTGCGTGCGCGCCTGCCATGCGGACCTGCTGCCGTTCGAGATCATGCGCCGGCTGGACAATATGCAGTATGAACGGCTGTCCGGCCTGCTGCCGGAGGACTGCGACGGCTGCGGCGCCTGCTCCTATGTCTGCCCGGCCGGGCTGGACGTGACCGCCAAGGTGCTCGAGGCGCGGGATGCGCGGGGAACCATCTTCTTGAAATGGGGTGACGGCGATGACCTATAAAACGGCGCCTGCGCCGCACCTGCGCAAGACGGAGCCGGCCTCCTTTATGTGCCTGGACGTGCTGATCGCGCTGCTGCCGCTGCTGTTGTTCTCCGCGGTGCGCTACGGGATGCGGCCGGCGGTGCTCGTATTGGCGGGGATGCTGACCGCCGCCGCGTGCGAAACCGCCTGCTGCCTGATGATGAAGCGGGTCCCCACCGTCACCGACGGCTCCGCCCTGGTGACCGGGGGGATTGTGGGGATGCTGGTCCCCCCGATGGCGCCCTACTGGTTACCGGTGGTCGGGGCGGCTTTCGCCATCCTGGTGGTGAAAATGCCGATGGGCGGCAGCGGGCGGAACCTGTTCAACCCCGCGGCGGCCGGGGCGGCGGTGCTGACCCTCTGCTTTTCCGGCACCATGTTCCGGTATCCCGACCCTGGGCAGAATATCCCCCTCCCCCTGACCGGCTCGCTCGCGCAGGTAATTACCGAATCCTCCCCCACCGCCCAGATGATGAGCGGCGGGGAAACGCTGTACTCCCCGATCATGCTGTTTCTGGGGGACTTTCCCGGCCCGGTCGGCGCGACCGCGATTGCGGTGCTGGCCGCCTGCGCGCTGTATCTGTTCACCCGCCGTTCGGCCTCGCCGCTGATCACCCTGTCCTATCTCGCCGCCTGCGCGGGGATGGCGACCCTTTTCCCGCGGGTGACGGGGACGGGCAACAGCGTTTTGCTGGAGCTGTGCTCCGGCTATCTGCTGTTCGCCGGCGTGTTTTTGCTCAACGACCCGGTCACCGCCCCCCGCCACTGGCTGGGCCGGCTGTTCTACGGGCTGCTTGCGGGCGTGCTGGTGATGCTGCTGCGCTATTATGGGCGGTTTGAGGAGGGCGCCTGCTTCGCCGTGCTGCTGATGAACGCCTTTTCCCCGGTCATCGACCGGATGAGCTGGTATCTCCTCCACTTCCACCGCATTCGAAAGGGGGCGCGTTCCGGATGAAACGGCCGTTTGTCAAAACGCTGCGGGAAGCCGGGGATGTGTTCCTGGATTCCTTCCTTCTCAAAAATATCGTGCTGGTCCAGGCGATCGGGATCTGTCCGATTATCGCGATTGCGACCAACCTGAAATACGGCGTGGTGCTTTCCGTATGCACCGCGCTGGTGCTGCTGCCGGCCAGCCTGTTCATGTCCCTTTGCGGGGACAAGCTCCCCGCCTGGCTGCGCGCCCCCCTGTATACGGTCGGCGCGGCCGCCATCCTGCTGGGCGCCGCGGTATTCCTCGACCAGCTTGTGTCCCATGAGCTTTACGCCGTCCTGTACCTGTTCATCCCCCTGATGGCGGTCAACACGCTGGTTTCCTACCGGGCGGGCGGCTTTTCGGTCAGCCATGAGCCGCTGGTGGCCCTGGCGGACGCGCTGGCCTCCTCCCTCGGCTTCGGCCTGGTGATCTGCCTTGTGTCCATGATGCGGGAGGCGGCGGCCTTCGGCACCCTGTGGGGCATCCCCCTGGGGCTTCCCCTGACCCTGCCCGAAGCCGCCATGCCCTACGCGGCGTTCGTCATGCTGGGTTTTATGGCCGCTTTCCTTCAGTGGGTTAAGAATCTTCTGTCCCGCCGCGCCCAGCGGCGCCGGGAAGGGGGGGCGGCGCAGTGACCAAGCTGTTCTCCTTCCTGCTGGCAGCCGCCTTTATCCAGAATCTGGTGCTTTCCACCGGCTTCGGGACCTCGGTCATGCTGCGGATGTCCCGGAAGCGGCGGAATATCCTGCCCTTCAGCGCGCTGCTCTGCCTGTTCACGGTGGCGACCGTAGCGCTCTGCTATCCTCTGGACCAGCTCATCGGCACCGGCGTGGCGGCCAAATGGTTCCGGCCGCTGATGATCGTCTGTGTGACCGCGCTGCTGTATATTGCGGTGGCGCTGGTGCTGAAAAAGAAATTCACCGCCCTGTATGCAAGGGTCAGCCGGGTGCTGCCGATGGCGGCGTTCAACAATATGGTGATCGGCGTGGCCCTGATCGTCAACCATCAGTTTGCGCTCAACCTGCCCGGGGCGATCGGGCTGGGCCTGGGCGCCTGCGGGGGCTATCTGGTGCTTTCCTGGCTGACGGCCGAGGGGCTGGAACGGCTGGACAACCCGGATGTGCCCAAGGCGTTCCGGGGCCTGCCGTCGGTGCTGATCTATTTAGGGATCCTCGCCCTGGCCCTGATGGGCTTTTCCGGCAGCGTGTCCCTGGTCTGACGTCGTCGGCGGCGTCAGGCGCCGGGATGGTCGCCGGGCGAGAGAGAGCCCGGCGGACCGCGCCGCCACGGCGTGCGGCCGCGCGGCCGCGCAGCCAGCATATATAGGAGGTTTCCGCCATGCCGAAAAAAATACACCGCCGCGGTCCCAGCGTGTTCCACAAAAAGCAGCACCGGGTGCTCAAGGCCGTCGTCTGGGTCCTGGTGGCCGCCCTGGTGGTTTCCGTGGGGTATTTTACCGCCAAGTATATGATGGAAAATTTCAAGCCGCAGCAGGATAATTCATCCTCCCTATCCTCCCCATCCTCCCCATCCGGCGGGGAAACCGTCCCCTCGGGCGGGGCGCAGACCACGGCGCCGGACTCCGCCACGACCGCCCCGGAGAACGCGGAGGTGTCGCTGGACGGCACGGTGCGGGCCTTCTATCTGCCGGTGGAGCGGATTGGGGACACGGCCGCGCTGGAGGCGGCCCTGGAAGAGGCGGCGCAGGCCGGCTTCAACGCGGTGCTGTTCGACCTCAAGGATGAAAACGGCACGCTGCATTACCGGTCCTCCACCGCGCTGGCGCAGCAGGCGCAGACCACCGCCGAGGACGCGTATACCCTCGCGGAGCTGCAGGACGCGCTCGGCGTGATGAAGGAGCACGGCTTCGCCGCCATCCCCCGCCTGTTCGCGTTCAAGGACCCGGAGGCGCCCTTCTACCTTGCCTCCGCCAAGATCACGCTGGAAAGCCTGCCGGGGATGACCTGGCTGGACAACAAAAAGGAAAAGGGAGGCAAGCCGTGGCTCAATCCCTACGCCCCGGACGCGCACGCGTATATCATCGGCCTGGCGGAGGAGCTGGCCGGCGCCGGGTTCCCGGCGATCATGCTGGACGGGGTGCAGTTCCCCAACCAGACCTCCAGCGCCTATTACGGGACGTCGGAGCTGACCAGTCTTTCCAAGCAGGAGGTGCTGGCAAAGTTCGTGGCCGACCTGACCGAGGCGGTCGGGGACGGCTGCCGGGTGATGCAGACCATGCCGGGGCTTTCCGCCTTCGGGGAAGGGACCGAGCCTTTCGGCGGCAACCCGGTGACCTTCGGCGCGGCGACCGTCTCCCCCGTGCTGCTGCCCTCCACCCTCGGCGATACGCTGCGCGCCGGGGAGGAAACCCTCTCCGACCCGGCCTCCAGCCCCTATGATGCGGTGCGGCTTGCCGCCGGGCAGGTCAACCTCCGGCTGGAGCTGATGAACAGGGACGCCCGGCCGTCGATGATGCCCTGGCTGCAGGCGGACGGCTATACCGCCGCCCAAATTCGGGAGGAGCTGCGCGCCCTCGACGACGTGCTGGGGGACGGCGCCTCCTGCATCCTGTACAGTGCGGACGGCGAGTATGACTTCGCCTCCCTGCGGTAGCCGGCGCCTTCCCCTGACGGAAAGAAGGAACGTTTTCATGCGGATTGACTTCCATACCCACCTGTTTCCGGATGCGATTGCCGCCCGGGCGCTGGCCCGGCTGGTGGAAAACACCCGCCCCTATACCGCCCGGTACGGGGAGGCGCATCCCCACACCGATGCAACCGCGGCCGGGCTGGCCGCCGCCTCCCGCGCCGCCGGGCTGGATGTGAGCGTGGCCATGCCGATCGCCACCTCGCCCCGCCCGTCGGAAACCATCAACAATTTTGCCGCGCAGGTGGACGCCATGCCCGGGCTGCGCTCCTTCGGCAGCGTCCACCCCCGCTCCCCGGACGCCATGCGGGAGCTGGAGCGGCTGGCCTCCCTCGGCCTGAAGGGGATTAAGCTGCACCCCGAATACCAGGGCTTTTTTGCGGACAGCCCGGAATCGGCGGCGGTGGTGGAAAAGGCCGCTTCCCTGGGGCTGTGGGTGCTGTTCCATGCCGGGGAGGACATCGGCATGCCCCCGCCCGTCCACTGCACCCCCGCCCATGCCGTCCGGCTCTGCGAGGCCGTGCCGGGGGCGCGGATCATCCTGGCCCATCTGGGCGGCTACCGCCTGTGGGCGCAGGTGGAGGAGGCGCTCCCCGCCCTGCGCCGGCATACCGTGTATCTGGACACCAGCTTCTGCCTGCCTAACGAGCGGGGGGAATGGGCCCGCTTCGCCCGCATCATCCGGGGGCTCGGCCCCGACCGGGTGCTGTTCGGGTCCGATTCCCCCTGGGCGGACCAGGGCGAGGCGCTTTCCGCGGCCCGGGAATTCCTGGAGGCCGGCGGCTTCACGCCGGAGGAGCGGGCCGGGATCCTCGGACGCAACGCCGCGCGGATTCTGGGCCTGGAAGGGCCGGACGATGCGGGACAGTAGGAAGGGACGGATGATCGGCGCCCGGCAGGGCGGGAAAGGCATTCATATGGATAACAAACGGCAAAGGGCTGTTTTTCTGGATCTGGACGGGACTATCGCGAACCACAACCGGCCTCCCTCCGAAACCGTCACGGCGGCGATCCGCCGGGCGCGGGCGGCGGGGCACCGGGTGTTCTTATGCACCGGCCGCGCCCCGGCCTATATTTACGACGCGGTCAGGGAGGTCGGCTTCGACGGCATCGTCGCGGCCGCCGGCGGCTATATCCGCCTGGGCGGCGAGGTGCTCTACCGCCGCTTCCTGTCCGGGGAGCTGCTGCGCACGGTGATCGGCGCTTACCTGGAAAACGGCAAGGCGGTGCTGTTGGAGGGGGAGGTCAATATGTACGCCGTGAACACGCCGCCTTACCATAAAAAGGAATGGCCGTCCGTGACGGGGCCGGAGGATTTCGCTGCCGGCGGACGGTTTGCCGGGCAGGGGGTGTATAAATTCACCGCCTACGGCGCGCTGGGGGAGGAGCGCCGCGTGCTGGAGCCGGCGATGAACCTGATCTGCCACGACACCTATGTCGAGGCGCTTCCCGCCGGTGTGAACAAGGCGGACGGGATGCGCCGCGTGCTGGAGAGGATCGGCGTGCCGCAGGCGGACAGCATCGCCGTCGGGGACAGCCGGAACGACATCGACATGCTTCTTTACGCCGGCACGGGCGTGGCCATGGGCGGTTCCCCGGCGGAGGTCGTACAGGCCGCCGACCGGGTCACCGGAACGCTGGAGGAAAACGGCGCGGCGGCGGTCCTGGAGGAGCTGCTTGCCTGATATTCCGGCCGGCGGCGCCCGGAACCGGAAGGAAGAAATGCAGAGGACTAGACATGAATAGACAAGCTTCGGATCAAAAAAGGAATAAAATACTGGCGTGGGCCGGCGCGGCCCTCTGGGCGCTGGGGCTGTTCATTCTGTCCAGCCTCTCTCCCGCGGCGGTGGCGTCCATGCAGGCGTCCGCCGTCCAATGGGTGGAAAAGGCGTGCGTCCTGCTGTTTGACAGCCCGTTCACGCCGTCCTTCCGCGCGGTTTTCACGCAGATTTTCGAAGCCTGCCTGCAGATGGGCAGCTTCGGGGTGCTCGCCCTGATGATCTGGAACGCCCTGCGGGTCATGGGCGCTTCCGACCGGCGGGCGACGGTGCTCAGCGTGGCCGGCACGGTCCTTTACGCCGTGACCGACGAGCTGCATCAGGTGCTGGTCCCCGGCAGGGAGCCTCAGGTGCTGGATTGGGCGTGGGACTGCCTGGGCGCGGCGCTGACCATGCTGCTCGTCCTGCTCCTGCGCTGGGCCTGGCGGAAATTCCCCCGCCTGCTCAACCGGGAAACGGTCAGCTATGTGGTGTTCGGCGTGCTGACCACCCTGGTGAACATGGCGGCCTACGGCTTTTTTTACAACCTTTTGGGGATTCACAACCTCATCAGCAACGCGCTGGCCTGGGCGGTGGCGGTTCTGTTCGCTTACGCGGTGAACAAGCTGTTTGTCTTCCAAAGCCGCACCGGCACGGCAACGGCCCTGGCGCGGGAATTCGGCCTGTTTATCGCCGCCCGGCTGTTTTCCTTCGGGGTGGACGAGCTGTGCATGGGCCTGCTGGTCAACGCGCTGCACGCCAACGGCGGCATCTCCAAAATCGCGGTGAACGTGATTGTCATGCTGATCAATTATTTTTTCAGCAAACGGGTTATTTTCAAGAAGGACGCGCCGCCGGAGAGGCCGGCGGAATGAACGGCAGGGAGGGAACCACCGATGGAATACCCCTTTAACGGCGGCGGAGGACCGGGCTATGAGGCCCGCTTTTCCCTGCGCCGGGACGCGGGCTGGATCGGCGCGGCATTTCTGCTGATGCTCGCCCTGCTGCAAACGGTGCTGACGTTTATCCTTCTGGTGCTGGGGGCGCTGGGGGTTGCCGACCTGTGGGCCGCCGACGAGTGGTACGGGCTGGGCAGCACCGGCTTTCTGCTCGCCTACATGGTGGCTTACGCGCTGATCATGGGGCTTCCCGGGCCGCTTACCGCCCTGTTTACCCGGCGGAAGCTCCGGCCCTTCTCCCCGTATGCCGAGGAAAGGCCGCTGCGCTTTTCCTCCCTGCTGCTGGCGCTGCTCGGGGGGCTGGCGGTCTGTATCCTCGCGAACTTCGCCACCTCTTACCTGATGGCCTTTTTCGGCCTGTTCGGGATTCGGCAGCCGGAGATGCCCAGCTACCTGGAGCCGACCATCCCCAGCCTGCTGCTCAACATCCTGGCTCTCGCGGTACTCCCCGGCGTGCTGGAGGAACTGCTGTTCCGCGGCTACTTCCTGCGGCTGCTGCGGCCGTACGGCGGCCGGTTCGCCATTGTGGTCACCGCCGCGCTTTTCGGGCTGATGCACGGGAATATCCTGCAAATCCCCTTCGCCTTCCTGGTGGGGCTGGCCTGCGGCTGGCTTGCCCTGCGCACCGGCCGGGTATGGCCCGCCATGCTGCTGCATTTTCTCAACAATTTTATGGCGCAGGTGCTGGAATACGTGGGCCTCTACCAGACGCCGGCGGCGTCCCAAAGGACGCTGCTGATCGTGTTCTGCCTGATCGGCATGGTGGGGCTGGCGGCCGTGTTTCTATTGTTCGCCCGCGGCGACCCGCTGGTGCAGGGGACGGTGGAACCGGCCCCGACCCTCCGGCTGGGCGAACGGATGGGGGCGCTGTTCTCCTCCCCCGCGCTCCTGACGGCGGTGGTCATCGGGACCCTGCTGACCCTGCTCTCGGTGCTGACCACCCAGCTGGGGGCGGCGTGATGGGCGCGGGGGCCGGAGCGGGGGGCCGCCCCCTCCCTCCCCTCCCACCGGACGCTCCCCTCCCTGCGGAGGACCTGATGCGGGAGGCAATCCGCCTGGCGGCACAAGCGGCAGCGGAGGGGGAGGTGCCGGTCGGCGCCGTCGTCGCCAGGGAGGGAAGGATCGTCGGCCGGGGCCGGAATCGGCGGGAGAAGGGGAAAAACGCCCTCGCCCATGCGGAGCTGGAGGCGATTGATGAAGCCTGCCGCACGCTGGGGGGCTGGCGGCTGTCCGGCTGCGAGCTGTATGTAACGCTGGAGCCATGCCCCATGTGTGCGGGCGCGATCATCAACGCCCGCCTGGAGCGGGTGGTCTACGGCGCCGCCGACCCCAAGGCCGGGTCGTGCGGTTCGGTGGTGGATTTGTTCGCCCTCCCCTATAACCACCGGCCGGCGTGGGAGGGCGGCCTGCTCGGCGGGGAATGCGCCGCCCAGCTCACCGCCTTTTTCCGCGCGCTGCGGGAACGGAAAAAAGGATGAAGAAAAAGGATGATGGGCCGCCCTCGCGCAGACGGAAAATCCGACAGCGCGGGAGCGGCCCGTTTGTCAGCTGCAGAATACATGCTTGCCGATCTGGGCGATCACCGGACGGGAGCGGATCCACTGGTTGGTGGCGGTTTGCGGGTTGTAATAATAAATTGCCCCGCCGGAGGGGTCCCAGCCGTTCATGGCGTCCTGCGCCGCCCGATAGGCGCTTTCCGCCACCGGCTGGTCGAACTGCCCGTCGTACAGGCAGGAAAAGGCGCCGCTCTGATAGATAACCCCGGCGATGGTGTCGGGGAAGGAGGGGTGTTCCACCCTGTTGAGCACCACCGCGCCCACCGCGACCTGGCCGGTATAGCTCTCCCCCCGCGCCTCGGCCGAAATCAGCCGGGCGAGCAGGTTCAGGTCGCTCTGGCCCCCGGACTGGGCGGAGGAACCGGTGGAGGAGTTGAAAATCCCCATCGCCCGCAGGGTGGCCGGGCCGGCGATGCCGTCGGCCGTCAGCCCGTTCTTTCGCTGAAAGGCAATCACGGCGTTCCGCGTCTTTGTCCCATAAATACCGTCCGCCTTGTCGTTCAGGTAGCCCCAGTTGATCAGCTTGGTCTGGATCTGCCGCACCTCGCTGCCGGTGGAGCCGAGCTTCGAAAGGGCGTCCACCGTTTGGTCGGAGGGCAGCAGGGCGATTATGAAAAGGTTGAGGACGATGATGGCCACGACCTGCAAAACCTTGCGTGGGTTTTTTACCGGCGGCGCATCCAGATAAAGCCGTTCCATGCAAACCATTCCTTTCCTGCGCGATTCCGTGCAGGCGGTCGGCGCGTCCCGCCCGGTGAAGGGGCGGGCCCGAGCCCAGTCCTGCCGGCGCCGATCTCGGCGCGCCGGCCGCGCGAACGACCAGCCAAACGCAGTAAAAATAGTATATCGCATACAAATTGTATAATACCCGCTACAAATTACCAGCCGGGGCGGGAAAGCGCGAAAAAATGGAAAAAATCGAAAAAAGGGGGTTGACAGCCAGCCGTATAAAGTGTTATGATAGCGAAGCGCTCTTGAGGGGGAGGCCGGGAAGGCGAACCGGAGGGAGTGCAAGAGGCGGCCGGGAAGCAAGCAGGGATGCGGGCTG
>CAJFTG010000058.1 GCA_904419875.1 Candidatus Avimonas caecicola
TCCGCCGCCGGCTCACCGCCGGCTGTGGAATGCGGGGAGAACGGCCAGCCGTTCTCCCCGTCCTGCTTCAATTTAATCTGTACGGAGGCGGACTGCGTTATGGAAGACATGATCAGGCGGATCGTGGATATGGATAAAAAGGCGCGGGAAATCACCGAAGCCGCCGAAAAGGAAAAAGCCGAATCGGAAAAGGAAATCATTGAAAAAGCCGCGCGGCTGCGGGAAGACTATCTGGCGCAGGCACGGCGCCGCATCCGGGTGAACCGGGAAACGGAACGGAAGGCGGCGGAAGAGGAATGGGCCAAAGCCAGGGCGCATTATGACGAACAGCTCGACCGGATAAACGCGCTCTACGCGGAGCATGGCGACGAGTGGGTCCGCCGGATTGCGGACGCGGTCACGGGCGGGAGCGCCGCGCCTGCCGAATAAACGGTTTCCCCCCTGCGGGCAAGCCCTCCGGGGCCGTCCCGGGCGGTTACTCTCCGGAAAGGCGTGATGATTTTGAGATTCACCTCCCGGCTTTCTTCCAACGTCATCCTTGCCAAGGCGAGGGCGATGTACGGCAATTCGCTGAAGGCCAGTGATTTTCACGAGCTTCTTCACTGCCACAGCGTCGGCGAGATTGCCGCCTATCTGAAAAACAATACGTGTTATGCGTCGGTGCTGTCGGAAATCAACGAATCCACCATCCACCGCGGGCATCTGGAAATGCTGATCCGCCGGAAGGCGTTCAACGACTACGCTGCTCTCGGCCGGTACGATACCATGATCGGCCTGGACCTTTCCCGCTATCTTCTCCAGCGGATTGAGGTGGAGCAGATTCTTTCCTGCCTGCGGTATATGAGCGCCGGACACGCCAGTGAGTTTTTCTTCTCCATGCCCATGTACTTTGCCAGCCACACCCGGCTGGACCTGCCGGCGATGAGCCGCTGCACCTCCTTTGCGGAACTGCTGGAGGCGCTTTCCCACACCAAATATTACGATATACTGGCTCCCCTCGCTCCGAAAGAGCAGGACAGAATCCGGCTGACGGAAATTGAAAACGCGCTGTATACGCAGCTGGCCGAAATGGTGTACGGCCTGATCGCCCGTGCGCCGCGCAGCATGCGGGAAGAGCTGACCAACCTGTACGGCGCGCAGGTGGACGCACAGAACGTCACCCGCATTCTGCGGCTCAAGCGGTACTTCAACGCCGACCCGGCGTTTATCCGCCAGAACCTGCTGCCGGGCGGGCACTGCCTGTCGCCCAAAACCGTTGAAAGCATGGTGGAGGCGCCGGACGCCGACGCCGTGCTGGACATTTTCCGGTCCACCGAACTGGCCCGGCGGATTCCGGAGGAGCAGCGGGGCTTCGAGCACGACCTGGACCACCGCGCCCCCTATTTCAATGCGCGCAAGCATATCCATTATTCCATCCATCCGATGGTGGTGCTGCTCTCCTATGTGACGATCACCGACATGGAGGTGGATGACATCATCAACGTCATCGAGGGCGTCCGCTACGGGCTGGACCCGGATCAGATCAAGCCGATGCTTGTTATGACCAATTGATTTGCGGAGGTGAACAACGTTGGCAGTAGCAAAAATGAAGCTGGTGAATATCATCGGCCATACGGATTATCTGGATGCGGCGCTGATTGCCTGCGGGAAAACCGGCCTGTCCCAGCCGGACGACGCGCTCTCCTTCTTTTCCGATACCCGGGATTTCACCGCCCCTCAGGAGGATAACCCCTATTCCGAGCCCCTCAGCCGCCTGGAATCCGCGATTTCCCGCGCCGGAGGAGAATTGACGGACGTGAATGCGGAGCTCGACGCCTCCGCGGACAAGGGGGCGCTTGCCGAATACGTCGAACGGTTTTCCCGCCGGGTGACCGAGCTGACCCGGCAGCGCGGGCTGCTGTCCGTCCGGTCGGAAGCCATCAACAAGGACTGCGAGCAGTTTGAGCACTTTCTGGGGCTGGACATCGACCTGGACGCCATCCTCGCCTGCGAGACCATCAAGGTCCGGTTCGGGCGGCTCCCGCTGGACAGCTTTGAAAAGCTGAAGATGTACAGCGCCAATCCCTTTGTGCTGTTTTTCCCCGGCGTAAGCGACGCAAATTATTACTGGGGCGTGTATTTCGCCCCGATCGATTCCGCGCCGGAGGTGGACCGGATCTTCTCCAGCCTGTACTTCGAGCGGCTGCGCATCCCGTCCGCCGTCGGCAGGCCGGAGGAAATTGTCGCCGGGCTGAAGGAGGAAAAGGCGCGGGCGGAGCAGGAGCTCGCCGCGCTGGACCGGCAGATTGCGGCGCTGTGGGATGAGGAGCGGGACGAATGCCTGCGGGTGTATTCCCTGCTCCGGCAGCTCAACTATTATTTCAGCGCCCGCCGCCTGGCGGCCCGCTACAACGACAAATTCATCCTCACCGGCTGGATCCCCAGCCGGGACGAGCGGAAATTCCGCCTGGCCCTGGACGGGGTGGACGGCATCGAATACACCATTGAGCGGGCGGGTTCCGACACCCATCATACGCCGCCGGTTAAGCTGCGCAACGCCGGCTTGTTCAAAGCGTTTGAATTCTTTGTGGACATGTACGGCCTCCCCCGCTACAACGAGATTGACCCCACCGCTTTTGTGGCCGTCACCTACACCCTGCTGTTCGGGATCATGTTCGGCGACCTGGGCCAGGGGCTGGTGGTGTCGGTGGTCGGCTGGCTGATGTGGAAGCTGAAAAAAATGGCGATCGGCAAGATCCTGGTTCCCTGCGGCATTTCCTCCGCCATTTTCGGCCTGGTCTATGGGTCGGTATTCGGCTTTGAGCACGCGCTCGACCCGGTGTACCACGCCCTGTTCGGCTGGGAGGAAAAGCCGATTGAGGTGATGAATTCCACGTGGGCCATGAACATCATCCTGGCCTCCGTCATCGTCGGCCTGGCGCTCATTGTGCTGGCGATGTGCCTCAACATCTACTCCAGCCTGCGCCGGCGGGATTACGAAAGCGGCGTATTCGGCCCGAACGGCATCGCCGGGCTGATATTCTACGGGGCGCTGGTGTTCGGCTTCGGGCTGCAGCTCCTGCTGAACGTGGAGATTGTCACCCTGCCTTATGTCCTTGTGCTGATTGTGCTCCCGCTGGTGCTGATGTTCCTGCGGGAACCGCTTGGGAAACTTCTGGCGCGCGAGCCGGACTGGAAGCCGGAAAAATGGGGCGAGTTCCTTCTGCAGAACTTCTTCGAGATGTTTGAGCTGATGCTGTCCTATCTTTCCAACACTATGTCCTTCCTGCGGGTCGGGGCCTTTGTGCTGATTCACGCCGGCATGATGATGGCGGTGTTCACCCTGGCGGAGCTGGCCGGCGGCGTCGGCTATGTCGCCGTCGTGATCTTCGGCAACGTGCTGGTGATGTGCATGGAGGCGCTGCTGGTGGCCATCCAGGTCCTCCGACTCGAGTTCTACGAGATGTTCAGCCGGTATTACAACGGCGACGGCCGCCCCTTCAAGCCGCTGGACCCCAAATCCGGCGAGAAGGTATTCACCGAAGCGAAGTAAGCCCCACCCGGTACAAAACCCGGTCCCGGCCATCCGCTTCGGGACGACGCCGCCCGCCTCTCTCTTCGCGGGGCGTCCGCCTGTCGGGCGGGCGTCGGCGTTCCGTCCAGTTTTGGCAACTTCTGTCATCCCCCGGCCCTCCACCGCGGCGGCCGGTGAAAATTAGGAGGTAAGCATTATGTCTCTCTGGTATCTTCTGATCCCCGTAGCGCTTCTGGTCTTTTCGGTCGTGCTTTCGATCGTGCTGGTCAAACGGGGCACGCCGGCCAAAAAGGCGCTGGCGGTTCACTTCCTGTCGGTCGTCGCGATCATGATCCTGACCTGCCTGCTTCCGATGGGCGCAGCGGCCGCCGAGGATGCCGCGCCGCAGGAAACGGAAACCACCCAGTCCGAGCAGGCGGCCGCCGACAGCTCCAAGGGGCTTGCCTATATCGGCGCGGCGCTGGCGGTCGGCCTGGCCGGCATCGGCGGCGGCATCGCCGTCGCGGCGGGCGCCCCTGCGGCCATCGGCGCGACCGCGGAGGATCCGAAATCCTTCGGTAAATCCATCATCTTTGTGGCACTGGGAGAGGGCTTCGGCCTGTACGGCCTTCTCATCGCCATTATGATTCTCATTCTTTAGGGAAAAGAGGGCGGCTGTCATGCGCTTTTATCTCATCAGCGACAACGTGGACACCCAGGTCGGCCTGCGGCTGGCGGGGATCGACGGCGTCGTGGTGCATGAGCAGGAGGAAGTGGCTCAGGCGCTCTCCGCCGCCATGCAGAGGGAGGATGTCGCCGTCATTCTGATGACCGAGCACCTGGTGAAGCTGTGTCCCGACCTGGTGGACGAACTGAAGCTGAACCGCGCAAAGCCGCTGATCGTCGAGATCCCCGACCGCCACGGGAACGGGCGCGCCAAGGATTCGATCACCCGCTATGTGCGGGAGGCCATCGGCATTAAGATTTAGCCGGCTCCGTCCGTCGAACGGCCGGATAACGGCGGGACGCCCTTTTGCGCGTCCCCCCTGTTTCCCCGCTCTCCTTTGACTTCCCCTTGACCACCCCGCCCCGGTTCTTCCCGGCGGGTCCCGTACAGGGCCCGCCGGGCGGACCGGAGCAGAACCTTTCCGAAAGGGAAAAGGCAGCAGACCGGCCTTTTCCCTTTCGGAAGGATTGTGTGCGCCGGCCGCAGGGCCGGGGCAGCGGCGCTTTCCTTTTCCATTTTACGGCCGCCCGGATGCCGGGAACCGGAAAGGCAGGAAACCGATTATGGCGAACAGCGAAGAAAAAATCAGCAAATTCGTGCAGGCCATCACCGCTTACGCGGAAGAGCAGCGTGACCGGATTCGCCGGGAAACCGAAGAGTTCAAGTCGCAGCGGCTCCTCAAGGCGGAGCAGGAGGCGCTGGACGACGCATACAAAATGATCCAGAAAGAGAACCTCGACATCCGCGGCGAGGAAATCCGGGAGATTTCCCGGCGCGACCTGGCGGCGCGCAAGGCCCTCCTGGCCCGCCGCCAGCAGATCACGGACGAGGTTTTCGCCCGCGCCGAACAGCAGATCCTCGCTTTTACCGCCACCCCGGCCTATGACGAGCTGCTGCAGAGCCTGTTTCAGGAAGCCGCCGCAGCGCTGCCGGCGCCGGGCACGGTCTTCACGGTATCCAAGCGGGATGAGGCGCGCATCCCGGCGCTGGCTCCCCTCTGTCCGGCCGGCTGCCGGGTGGAAGCCTCGGAGGAAATCCGGCTGGGCGGGGTACGCGGCGAAAACGCGGAAGGCGGTTTGATCGCGGACAACACGCTGGACAGCCGGCTGGCGCTCCAGCGGGAGGATTTTGTCCGCACGGCGGGCCTCACCGTCGGCTGACCGGCCGGGAGCCTAATCTGGGAACGGAGTGAATACAGATGCGGGAAAACAGCGCAAAGGATATCCGGATTTACGGGATCAACGGCCCGGTCATCACCCTGCGGGGGAACACCGGCCTTTCCATGATGGAAATGGTGCTGGTCGGCAACGACCAGCTGGTGGGCGAGGTGATCGGCCTCAACGACAGCGAAACCACCATTCAGGTTTACGAAAATACCACCGGGCTCCGTCCCGGGGAACCGGTGGTCGGTTCGGGCGGGCCGCTGTGCGCCACCCTCGGCCCGGGAATCCTGGATAATATATTCGACGGCATCGAGCGGCCGCTGAAGGCAATCGAGGCACAGTCGGGCGATTTCATCCGCCGCGGCGTCCGCGTCTCCGCCCTGGACGAAGGGCGGGAATGGGACGTGCGCGTCACGGTCAAGCCCGGCGACCGGCTGGAACCGGGCACCGTGTACGCCGTCTGCCCCGAAACCCCAATCATCGAGCACCGCTGCATGGTCCCTCCCACTCTCTCCGGCGTGGTGACGGAGGCCGGGGAGGACGGGAAATACCGGGTCAGCGACCCGGTGGTGACCCTGAAGGACGACGAGGGGAACCTCCATCCGCTTTCCCTGTGCCAGAAATGGCCGATCCGCACCCCCCGTCCGGTTGGGGAGCGGCTGTATGCGAATGCGCCCCTCATCACCGGGCAGCGGGTCATCGACTCCCTGTTCCCCATCGCCAAGGGCGGCACCGCCGCCATCCCCGGCGGATTCGGGACCGGCAAGACCATGACGCAGCATCAGCTGGCAAAATGGTGCGACGCGGACATCATCGTCTACATCGGCTGCGGAGAGCGCGGCAATGAGATGTCCCAGGTGCTGGAGGAATTCACCAGCCTGGTGGACCCGAAATCCGGCCGGCCGATGACCGACCGCACCACCCTGATCGCCAACACCTCCAACATGCCGGTGGCCGCCCGCGAGGCTTCGATCTATACCGGCATTACCCTGGCGGAGTATTACCGGGACATGGGCTATCACGTCGCCATCATGGCGGATTCCACCTCCCGCTGGGCGGAGGCGCTGCGGGAAATTTCCGGCCGGCTGGAGGAAATGCCGGCGGAAGAGGGGTTCCCGGCGTACCTTCCCTCCCGCCTGTCCCAGTTCTACGAACGGGCCGGCATGGTCCGCTCGCTGGGCGGAGCGCCGGGCAGCGTCACCATCATCGGCGCGGTTTCCCCCCAGGGCAACGACTTTTCCGAACCGGTCACCCAAAACACCAAGCGCTTTACCCGCTGCTTCTGGGCGCTGGACAAAGCCCTCGCCTATGCCCGGCACTATCCCGCGATCAATTGGAACACCAGCTACAGTGAGTACCTGGACGATCTGGCGGGCTGGTATGGGAAAAACGTCGGGGAGGATTTCATCGCCTGCCGGACCCAGATCGCCCAGCTTTTGCAGGAAGAAAACAAGCTGATGGAAATTGTCAAGCTCATCGGGGCGGACGTGCTGCCGGACGACCAGAAGCTGATTATTGAAATCGCGCGGGTCATCCGCACCGGGTTCCTGCAGCAGAACGCCTATCATCAGGACGACACCTTTGTCCCGATGGAAAAGCAGCTCAAAATGATGCGGATCATCCTGCACCTGTACAAGGCCGCGCAGGGCCTGGTTGCACGGGCGATCCCCCTCTCTCAGCTGACGGCGACCGGTCTGTTCGACGAGGTTTCCCGCATCAAATACGACGTACCGAACGACCGTCTGGACCTGCTGGACGGCTATGCCGATCGCATCGACGACGCTATGCGCAGGCTGGGCCAGCAATAGAACCCGCAGGGGCGCGACTCCCGAAGCAGTGGAAGGGGCTGATTTTTAAGTATGATTATCGAATACCGGGGCGTCAAGGAGATCAACGGCGCCCTCATCGTCATCGACGGGGTGAAGGACGCTTCGTTCGAAGAGACCGTCGCCATCCGTCTGGACGACGGCACGACACGGGACGGGCGGATTGTGGCGCTGCAGGGAGACCGGGCCGTAATTCAGGTGTTTGAAGGGGTCAACGGCATATCCCTGTCCAACACCCGCACCCGCCTGCTGGGCCGGCCGGTGGAAATGCCGCTCTCCCCCGAGCTTCTCGGCCGCATCTTCGACGGCGTCGGACGGCCGGCCGACGGGTTGGGGGAAATCTTTCCCGAAGTGCGCCGGGATGTCAACGGTTCCCCGATCAATCCGGTTTCCCGTGTGTACCCCCGCAATTTCATCGAAACCGGCATCTCCTCCATCGACTGCCTGATGACCCTGATCCGTGGGCAGAAGCTGCCGATTTTTTCCGGCTCCGGCATGAAGCACAACGAGCTGGCGGCCCAGATCGTCCGGCAGGCCAAGATTTCGGACGCGGAGGGCGGGGATTTCGCCATCGTGTTCGCCGCCATGGGCGTCACCAACGACGTGGCCGATTACTTCCGCCGCAGTTTTGAGGAGAGCGGCGTGCTCAGCCGGGTGGCGATGTTCCTGAACCTGTCGAACGACCCGATCGTCGAGCGGATTCTGACCCCCCGCTGCGCGCTGACGGCGGCCGAATACCTGGCCTTTGACCGGGGAATGCATATCCTGGTCATCATGACGGACATGACCTCCTATGCCGAAGCCCTGCGCGAATTTTCCTCCTCCAAAGGCGAAATCCCCGGCCGGAAGGGCTATCCCGGCTATTTGTATTCCGATCTCGCCTCCCTGTACGAGCGGGCCGGCATGATCAAGGGCAGCAAGGGGTCGGTGACGCAGATCCCGATTCTCACCATGCCCAACGACGATATCACCCATCCGGTGCCCGACCTGACCGGCTACATCACCGAAGGGCAGATTGTGCTGGACCGCTCTCTGGATGCCAGCGGCATCTATCCGCCGGTTTCGGCGCTTCCCTCCCTCTCCCGCCTGATGAAGGACGGCATCGGCGAGGGCTTCACCCGCGCCGACCATGCGGCGGTGTCCAACCAGCTTTTCGCCTGTTATGCCCGGGTGCAGGACGCCCGTTCGCTGGCCTCGGTCATCGGGGAGGAGGAGCTGTCCCAAAGCGACAAAAAGCTGCTGCGGTTCGGCCAGATGTTCGATCAGGAGTACATCAATCAGGGATTCCAGGTGAACCGGACCATCGGCCAGACCCTGGACCTGGGCTGGAAGCTGTTGTCCACCCTCCCGCGGGAGGAGCTTGACCGCATCGACGACAAAATGCTGGCGGAACACTATCGGCCGGAAGAGGCGGAAGCGCTGGCCGGGCAGCCCGCCCTGTAAGGGGACGGCGGCGAACCCGGCGAACCTTAGGAAAGTGTGGTGACGCCCCTTGGCGGAACAGGTCTTTCCCACCAAAGGGAATCTGATCAATGCCAAAAAAACGCTGAACCTGGCCAAGGTCGGCTTCGAGCTGCTGGACCGGAAGCGGAATATCATCGTGCGCGAGATGATGGCGCTGATCGACCGGGCGGAATCCATCCAGAGCCAGATTGACGCCTGCTATGAACAGGCGTACCTTGCCCTGCAGCGGGCCAATGTCGCGCATGGCATCTGCAGCGATATTGCCGCCTCGGTGCCGATCGAAGAGGGCCTATTCCTGAAGACCCGCAGCGTCATGGGGGTGGAAATCCCCCTGGTGTCTCTGGATGCCGCACCGGTGGAGCTTTCGTACGGCTTTATGTTTTCCAGCTCCCTGGTGGACGAGGCGTATATCAAGTTCGACAGGGTGAAAAAGCTCACCGCCGAACTGGCGGAGGTAGAGAACAGCGTGTATCGGCTGGCTACGGCGGTCAACAAGACGCAAAAGCGGGCCAACGCGCTGAAAAATATCATTATCCCACGCTATACGTCCACGATCAAATACATTACCGACTCGCTGGAAGAGAAGGAGCGGGAGGACTTCTCCCGCATGAAGGTAATCAAGGCGCAGAAAAAAGCGGCGGAAAAAAGCGGGATGTAAGCCGCGCCCCTTCTTGAATCTGTTTCCCTGTCCCGCATTCATGCAGAAGCGCCGGCCCCAGGCAAGGGCCGGCGCTTTTTATTGTCCGTTTTTGCCTGGCGAAACCTCCGGGTTTACCGGGGACGGCCCATGGTGCTGACCGGGCGGAAGGACGCCTCGCCCGCCGAAAGACCGGCGGGCTGCTTCGGTGAAAGGCGTCCTGCACACGGGCGAACGGGTAAAACGGCCGCCCGCTTTCGGCAGCCGTTCTCACCGGCAGCCTGTTTGTCTGCGCACTCACAGTCAACATCCCGCCGGTTCTGCCGGTTCAGGGAAAAGCCCCCCGCGCCCGTTTCCCCACAGAAAGCGGGCCTTCGCACCGGCACAGGCAACGGCATTCGCGGAGGGAAGCGCGGCCAACGGTCCGCCGCACCGGCTTTGACGCCCGGGCGACCTCGTTCACGGGCAGCGGGACGATCTGGACAGATATGGGGCAAGTATCAAGCAGGCGTGGGACAGGTATGGAGCAGGTATGGAGCAGGTACAGGGCGGAGAACCGGACAGGCGCCGGCAGAACAGGAAAGCGGGCGGGGCCTCGGCAGCCTTGCTGCGTGCCCCCTGCCGCGCCGCGTAAGGGAATAATACCGGCTATACCGGCGCCGGCCCCTTCCATGCCGGGGAAGCCGCCGGTTCTGCCGGTTCTGGCGGGACGCCGGGGCACCGGTGTTCCGGCGGAACAAAGCCGGGACAACGCGGCTCCCCTTCACGGAGCACAACGTCCCGGATGTAAAACCTTCCCGGCAGAAACCTCCCGGGGAACCGGCCGGCGTCAGGAGAGCGTCCCGGCTGCCCGGGGAAGGCCGGCGTGCAGGCAATGCGCGGGGAAGCCGCCGTCATTCCCGCTGTTCGGCCGCCTCCTGCGCCGCCCTGAAGGCGGCCCGGGCGCGGCGTGCCAGTTCGAGCTGGCTGTTCAGCTCGTCGTTCCTGCGCATGTCCTTGAACCCATACCGTCCCTCGCTGTCTTCCACCCGGGCATTGACGGTATCCTCCCCATTCAGGCGGATGACCTCCTCCACCCGTTCGCGGATGGCCTCTTCCTCCACGGGGAAGACCAGCTCCACCCGGCGGTCGAGATTGCGGGGCATCCAGTCCGCGCTGCCAAGGTAGAGCTTGGGACTGCCGCCGTTTTCAAAGCGGAAAATCCGGCTGTGCTCCAGCAGCTGGCCGACCAGGCTCATGACCGTGATGTTCTCGCTCACCCCGGGAACGCCGGGAGTCAGGCAGCAGATGCCCCGCACCACCAACGTGACCGGCACCCCCGCCTGGGACGCCTCATACAGCTTGACAACCATCGCCGGGTCGGCGAGGGAATTGACCTTGGCAAAAATCCCGGCCGGAAGGTTCTGGCGTACATTCTCGATTTCGCGGTCGATCCTCTCATAGAAGAAGGAGCGCAGCCCGTCCGGCGCGGCGACCAGCCGGTTATACCGCGGAGGGCGGGAATAGCCGGTCAGGACGTTGAACAGGGAGGAGGCGTCGGCGCCGTAGCTCTCCCGGCAGGTAAACATCCCCATGTCGGTGTACTGCCGGGCGGTGGAATCGTTGTAGTTGCCGGTGCCCAGGTGGACATACCGGCGCAGGCCGTCCTCTTCCCGGCGGACCACCAGCAGGATTTTGCAATGGGTTTTCAGACCGGCCAGCCCGTACACCACATGGCAGCCGGCCTCCTCCAGCTTGAGCGCCCAATGGATGTTGTTTTCCTCGTCAAAGCGGGCCTTCAGTTCCACCAGCACGGTGACCTGCTTGCCGTTTTCCGCCGCCCGGATGAGCGCCGCGATGATCGGCGAATTGCCGCTCACCCGATACAGCGTCTGCTTGATGGCCAGCACGTCGGGATCCTCGGCCGCGGTGCGCACAAAATTGACCACCGCGTCGAAGCTCTCATAAGGATGGTGGACAAAGCGGTCCCGTTCCCGGATGGCGGCGAACACGTCGTCCCACCCCACGAAATCGGCGGCAGGCACCGGTTCGATCGGCGGCAGGCGGAGGGAATCGTCCAGCGAACTGAGGCGGAAGCAGAAGGTGAGGTCCAGCGGGCCGGGGATCTCGTAGATATCCGGCTCCTCCACCCGCAGCATATCCACCAGGAACTCCCGCAGCTCCGGATCGCAGTGGCGGCTCAGCTCCAGCCGAACCGGCCGGCCGCGCTTCCTCTTTTTGATCGACTCCTGAATTTCGATCAGCAGATCCTCCGCTTCCTCATCGATGGCAAGGTCGCTGTTGCGGGTGACACGGAACGCCGCCACGGCCTGGATGCGGTGAAGCTCAAACAAATCCTCCAGATGAAGGATCAAAATCTCCTCCAGCGGGAGGAAGGCCCGCGCCCCTTCCCCCGGAAGCTCCACCAGCCGGGGGAGGATAGAGGGAACCTGCACCACCGCGAAGGCGGTTTCCCGCTCTTCCCTCCCTTCTCTGTCTTTCCGATCTGTCCCGTCTTCCCCTTCCCGCTCCAGCCGGACGGCCAGGTTCAGGCTCTTGTTGAGCAGCATGGGGAAAGGGCGGCTGCGGTCCACCGCCAGGGGCGTAAGAACCGGGAACAGCACGTCCTCGAAATAATCGTCCACAAATTCCCGCTGCGCCCTGCTCAGGTCCTCCCCCCGGAGCAGGAGGACCCGATGCTGCCGCAGCAGCGGAATCAGCGACCGCTGCAGGCAGTTATACTGCTTTTCGGTGAAAGCATGGATTTTTTCGCTCAGCTTTTCCAGCTGCTGCTGCGGGGTTAAGCCGGCCGCGTCCGGCTCTCTGTAGCCGGAACGCACCTGCTCCCGCACGCCGGCCACCCGGACCATAAAGAATTCATCCAGGTTGGAAGCGGTGATGCCCAGGAACTTGCAGCGCTCCAGCACGGGGTTATCCTTCTCATACGCCTCTTCCAGCACACGGGCATTGAAGTCCAGCCAGCTCAGCTCGCGGTTGATAAAATACGGAACAGCCTCTTTGCGCGGCGCCGTCGATTTCTTTTTCATAAAGGGACCATCCTTCCGTTACAGCAGCCGGTTTTTTCCAACAAAAACCGGGCGGATGCCGAACACCTCTTCAAAAAACGGCGTGTTTTCCCCGACCGCCCACTTTTCCAGGAGCATATCCCCGCCTCCCCGCGCGGTGATCGCCAGCGTCTTTTCGTCCAGACGGAGCTTGAGCTCGCCGACCTTTCCGACGTGGGATTCGTCCAGGGCGTTGGCCAGCACCAGAAGCGCCGCCAGCTTATCGGCCAGCAGCCGCTGCTTTTCGTTCAGGGGCCGGACGGAGCCGGAAAAAGCATCCCCGCTGCCAAAGGCGGCAATCTCCGCCACCAGTGCCGTTTCCTCTTCGTTGAGGCCGTAAAAATAGGCGCGCCGGATCAGCTCATAGGTCGCGTCGGCGGCATTTTTGGAGTTGACATCCTCCCCCACCTCGTGCAGAAGGGCGGCGCATTCCAGCAGCGTCCGGCGCTTTCCGCTGATGCCGTGCAGCTTCTTCAGCTTATCAAACAGCAGCACGGCGAACGCCGCCGTCCGCTCGGCATGGGCGAGGTCCACATGGCGGGCGGAAGCCGTCCGCCTGGCGCAGGCGACGGCCCCGCTCTGCTGTACCGCCTCAAACTCCCGCCTGCGCTGCGGCAAAAGGAGCTGGGCGGACAGGATATCCAGAATATCCACGCAGGGGGCGATGATCTCCTCCGCCTTGGTCAGGCCGAGAATTTTCCGGTATATCGCCAGCATCGGCAGCAGCTGGGCGGACAGCTCTTCCGGCTGGCCCAGTTCCCGCGCCGCGGCCGCCGCACCAAGGTCCTTTATCCGGCCATACAGGGCCTCCAGCCCGTCCCGCCGAAGGATATAGGCCCCCTCCCGGCGTTCCGCGCCGCACAGCGGAGCGATGGCCTCCAGTTCCCGCCCGGTCAGCAGCAGGCGTTCCATCCCCAACCGGCCGAACAGGCGGTTCAGGCGGCGGAAGCGGGTTTCCACGTATTCCTCCAGCACCGTGTGGAAATGGGTGGTCTGGTCCTCCAGCCCCCGTAAGATCTCCCCCAGCTTCAGGAAACCAAGCTGGATGCTGTGGCACCGCACGACGGTGCCGTCCTCCGCCGCCGCCACCCCGATGCTGCCGGTGCCGATGTAAGCAAACAGCGCGCTTTTCTTCATCAGCGGGGAACGCAGGAGCTCGCTGTAAACCAGGGCGCTTTCCTCTCCGTCCTCCAATACGTCGACCGTCAGGTTGTTCTGGGTTTTCAGCTGGTCCAGCACGTAGGGACGGTTTTCCGCCTCCCGCAGGGCGGTCGTGGCCACCGCGCGGTATTCCGTCACGCCATATTCCTTCATCACCTGGGAAAAGCCGCGCAGAGCGGCGACCAGCTCCCGCACCGTCTCCGCCCGGATGCGCCCTTCGGTAAACGCCTCATGCCCCAGCCGAATGGGATACTCCAGCATATCCAGGGCGGTGACCGCCCCGTTTTTTCCGCACTGGTAGACCCCCATGCGCACGAAGCTGGAGCCGATGTCGACAACGCTGACGATTTTGGGACTGCGCTTCATGGTGAACCTCCTTCCGGCCCGTTTCCGGCCCGTTTCGGCACGTCTTTTTAAACCGGCCCGTAACCGGCATTTCAAAGCGGTTTCATTCTATTGTAGCACAGGAATGTTAAAAAAGAATACCGTTTGAAGATATTTTTCCATTTTCTCCCCGCTTTTTTCCCGCTTTTTTCTCTGCTTTTCCCATCCTCCATTCCCCCCTTGAGGCGACGCCTGTTTGGATTATGCGGCCGTTTTTTTGCAGTGTTGGCCCGGATGGATTGCCCTTCCCTCCGGCCGGCGCTATAATTAAAAGAATCTGACGGCTTCTCCGGCTTTCTCAGTATACATTCCGCCCTCCCATGTATGATTCCCCCATTTCAGGAAAGAAGGCGTTTGAGATGATTAACGTACAGGCACACCGCGGGGCGTCCGCTTACGCGCCGGAAAATACGCTGCCCGCCTTTCGCCGGGCGGTGGAGCTGGGCGCGGACGGAATCGAGTGCGACATTCACCTGACCACGGACGGCCAATACGTCGTCTGCCATGACGACGCGGTCGACCGCACCTCCGACGGAACCGGGCTGCTGTCCGAAATGACGGCGGAGGAGGCGCGCCGGTTTAACTTTGCCGCCCGTTTCCCCGGGTGGTCCGGCGAAAGGGTGCCGGCGCCCCTGCTGGACGAGCTGCTGGAGGTTGTTGCCGGCATGGAGGTTATCAATATAGAAATCAAGGGGCCTTTTCGTCCCGGTCAGGATATGAAAGCCGCCTATGCAGGGATGATGGACGCCCTGAAGCGGCACCGCTGCGCCGACCGCGCCCTGTTTTCCTCTTTTGGGCACGACTGGCTTCGGGAATTCCGCGAGCTTTATCCGGAAATCCGCACCGGCCTTCTGTACGGCGGAACATATACGCCGGAAGAAACCGTCGCCCTGGCGCTGAAATACAACGCCAGTGCCGTCCATCCTGCTCTGGGCGGCCTGAATCCCTCGGTCATGGAGGCTTGCGGGCGGGCGGGCATCGCGGTGAATATCTGGACGGTAAATTCCCCTGAAGAAATCCGGCAGGCAATCGTTCTGCAGCCCACCGGGATAATCACCGATTATCCCGACCGCGTGCTGGCGGCGCTGCGGCACGGCGAGTAACCGGACCCCGCGGCAGCAGGCAAAGGCAGGACAAAACCGGCGGCGTTTTTCTCCCCGCTCTTCTCGGCTCGTTTCTGCTCTTTCCTGCTCTTTCCTGCTCTTTCCTGCTTTCCCGACTCTTTTTGGTTCCTCCCCGATATTTTCTCCCGAAAACGGCATACTATGAACGGTGGACGGGGTCAGCGGAATCGGAAAGAGGTCGGGCGGGAGGAGCAGAAATGAAAAACAAGGCCATGCGCGGCGTGCGAACCGGGATCGCCGCGTGCGCCCTCCTGCTTTCCGTCACACTTTTGGCGGCGGCAGGCGTATATCTTTATCAAATCCGCGTGTGGAAGGACGGCCAGGGGCTGTTCCAGGACCTTCCCTTTTTCGCTTACGAAGGATTATGGGCCACCGCCCTCCTGTCCGCCGGAACCGCCCTGGCGGCCGAAGTTTCCGCCGTGCACACCTGGACGGTGAAACCGGTCCGGTTTCCTGTGCGGCTGCTTCTCTGCCTGCTGTTCACCCTGTGTGTCGGCGCTTTCAGCCTGACGGCTGCCTCCGAAGTCCTTCGAACCCGGCGGAGAGAGACGGCTCCCGCCGTCGCCGTCGCCCTCTTCCTCCCGCCGCAGCACCTTGACAGAGGGCCGCAAATCGGGTATGATAGGTAGGAGCAGATCGGCCGCTGTGGTGGAATCGGCAGACACAAGGGACTTAAAATTTGAGCACCGGAAGGGGAAACCGTCCGTGTGAATCGCGTCAAATTCGGTGGAACTCCCCCAAGGGGGCAAGGGGACAAGGGGCAATGGGGACAATGCCGAGCGAAGCGCGGGAGACTTTCCTCCCGCGAACGTGTAGAGACTTGACGGCGCGCGCCTAAGGACAGCGTCTAAGGCGAAGAGAAAGTCCGGACCACAACGCCTGCGGGCGGCTATGGCAACATAGAGTGGTATGAAAATCCCTCGCCGGCAACGGCGTACCGGTTCAAGTCCGGTCAGCGGCACCATATTAAGGGACAAACTTTAATACAAAAACAGCCCTCCAAATCGGAAGGCTGTTTTTGTATCCATGCCCGGAAAGCCTGATATTATGGGCCTTTCCGGGATTTTCTGTTTTCCGTGGTCTTGGCAATACAGCTTGCCAGCGGGCCTGTCTTTTGTATGGCGGCGTGGCAGGCGTTCGGAAGCTCACTTTTGCACCCCCCTCCGGCCTTTATGAATAAGGAAAATGAGGAAACGCTAAAAAGTGTCTGCCACCAGTTATCGTCCTCATATCCCATATAAAACAATTTAGTGGGAACCTTTGCGGCTCCCGCTTTCTTTATTTTATGCCCGCTCGAAAGGCTCTCCGCAATCCCCGCAGATTACATTGACCTCCCGCGTTGCCCGGATGATGGTGCCGCAGCAGGGGCAGACATATTTAATGCTGCGGTTTTTGGATTTTTTGCTCCCGCCTTTGGTGGTGCCTTCCACCGGCAAGCGGCTGGCGTTGATTTTGTCCTCTCCCAAAGTTTCTCTGATCCATGCCTCCGCCTCCGGGGCCAGCGTTGTTACCGTCCATCCATACTTGGCGTGCTTCTCAATATGTAGGCCGTGGGCCTCGGCGGTGGCCTTAAATTTCTGGTTGTGGTAGTAGCCGTTGTTGCTTACGTCTTGGATGCTATGAACCAGATTGTAGAGATGCGCCATCTCATGCAGAAGCGTGGCGGCCAGCTCGAAGATAGGCCGGTCAAGGTACTCGGCGCAAAGATTGATTTCCCGGTATTTCTCACCGCTGGCGTTCCAGATTTCATTGATACTGCACCAGCCGTAAGCCCCGCGCCCTCCATCCGGGGATACAGTGATCGCCGGGCGAGTCAATTCGTTGTTATAAAAATGCTCGTTGAACAGGTCGAACATTTCCTCGGTTTTCTTTACGATTTCAGATATTTGCAGCATGATTGCGTCCTCCTCAAAGATATGTTTTATTTCTGTGAGTGACAGCTTACACACCACCGGTTAAAAAGCAAGCTCAAAAAGCCTTAAAACATATCTTTTCTTTTATTTGAGGACGGAAAAGCCCCGCCGAAGCGGGGCTGCTCAAATTAGCCTTTATAGATATGCGGAAAACCTGCTGCGTCGTAAATTTGATTAAGTATCTCGGCGCGAGCGTTTTGATTTGTAAGACCACCCTCATCAAGCATAACGTCTATCATACTGCAGAAATCCAATTCTTCTTCCGCTGTTGAAATCCCTTTTTCAATATATGGGGCAATCTTCTTATAAAGATTGGCGGCGAGAATTTCCACGCTGCGGCAGTCCTCCAATGGAGCCCGTTCCACGATTTCTAATAAAGTTTCCATGTGCATAATATACCTCTTTCCCGGCCTGTGGCCGCTTTTATTTGCCGGATTGTTCCGGCTGTGTCACAGATTACATAAAACCGTCAAAATATCAAGCCTTTCATTGAAGAACCACCGGAACAGGGCCGTTTTCCTTATTCACTATCACGGTTGACTTGATAATAATATCCATGTCCCCGTTTCTCGTTGTCAAAGTTAAATTCGCAGATTTCATTAAACATAGAGCCGTCATGGTTAAGGATATAGGTCTGATAGTCATAGGCGAAGGTTCGGCAGGTTTCCGCCTGACATGGTGCGTCGGCCCCATTCTCTGTCCAGTCATAGTGGAAAAGCTCAGTTTTTTCATATTCCTCCAATTCATCCGTGTAATAGTATCTGGTAAATCCCTGTATGGTCTGGTAGCTCGCCAGCTTG
>CAJFTG010000059.1 GCA_904419875.1 Candidatus Avimonas caecicola
TCGTTGAGTTGTTGTCTGCAACTCCAACTTTAACCGATGAGGCCTTATCCTTCATCCCTTTTTATTCAGTTGTCCAATATGTATTGTACTCCTACACTTTACCGCGGCTGCCTTGCTGCTGCCTCTTGACAAAGGCATCGGCCGGTGGTATAGTGTATAAAAATGAATATTTTGAAACCGATGAGGCGGAGATCACGGCAATGATGCCTTTACAGAGAGCCTGCGATGCTGAGAGTCAGGTGAGAAACAAGTTGTCAAATGGACCGCTGAGGGTGCAGTCAACGGAACGGAGAATCCGTTCTCAGTATTCTGCAACGTGTTGGCATACGTCAGTTGCCGGGGATATGCTGGTATCCCGCTAAGTGCACGGGGTTTCCCCGTGAATGCAAGGTGGCACCGCGGATCGTATGAGTAAGATTCGTCCTTGACAGAAGCGACTTTCTGTCAAGGGCGTTTTTTTGTCCCGTCCCGCTCCTTTGATAGTTCCGTCAAAGGAGTTTTTCTTTTTACAGGAGGTGCCGTGATGAAAATTTTCCCCAGCCTGAGCGAGGCCAGAAGAATCGCCGCCGACGGCCGATACAACGTGCTGCCGGTCAGCTGCGAGATGCTGTCTGACTTCACTACCCCGATCGAGACGATGAAGATCCTCAAAAACGTATCCACGCACTGCTACATGCTGGAATCCGCCTGGGCAAACGACAGATGGGGACGATATACCTTTCTGGGGTTCGACCCGAAGCTGGAAATCACCTGTGTGAACGGGGAAATGAAGGTGGGGAATCTTACCTTCAGAACCGATGATCCGTCCGCGTACCTCCGCCAAATCCTTGCCGACTACCAAAGCCCCCGTTTGGACGGCCTCCCTCCCTTTACCGGGGGCCTCGTAGGCTATTTTTCGTATGATTATCTCGGGTACAGCGAGCCCGCCGTCCGATGCGAAGCGGAGGATACCGAAGCCTTCAAGGATGTCGATTTGATGCTTTTTGACAAGGTGATTGCCTTCGACAACTTCCGCCAAAAGCTTATCCTCATCGTCAACACGCCCCTTTCCGAGGGGGAGGCCGGCTACAACAAAGCGGTGATGGAGCTGGAGCAGCTCTGTAACCTTCTGCGCAGCGGTGAAAAGAAAAACGAGCCGGGCGGCCGCCTGCTCGGCGAAGTCACGCCGCTGTTTGACAAAGAGCAGTTCTGCGGCATGGTGGAAAAAGCCAAGCACCATATCCGCGAGGGCGATATTTTCCAGATCGTGCTGTCCAACCGGTTGAGCGCGCCCTTTGAAGGAAGCCTTTTGAACGCTTACCGTGTGCTGCGCACCCTCAACCCCTCGCCGTATATGTTCTACTTTTCCGGCACCGACGTGGAGGTCGCCGGCGCTTCTCCCGAAACGCTGGTGAAGCTGGAAAACGGGGTGCTGCACACCTTCCCGCTTGCGGGAACCCGGCCGAGAGGCAAAACCGACGAAGAAGACAGGGCCCTGGAGGCAGCGCTTCTGGCCGATGAAAAGGAGCTTGCAGAACACAATATGCTGGTGGATCTCGGCAGGAACGACCTGGGGAAAATCAGCAGGTTCGGCACCGTGCAGGTCGAAAAGCTCCACTCGATCGAGCGCTTCTCCCACGTGATGCATATTGGCTCCACGGTGCGGGGGGAGATTCGGGAGGAGTTCGACGCGCTGGACGCCATCCGGGCGGTCCTCCCTGCGGGGACCCTTTCGGGCGCGCCGAAAATCCGGGCCTGCCAACTGATCGGCGAGCTGGAGAACAACAAGCGGGGCATTTACGGCGGGGCGATCGGCTACATTGACTTTACAAACAATATGGATACCTGCATTGCCATCCGTCTTGCTTATAAGAAAAACGGCAGGGTGTTCGTGCGAAGCGGCGCCGGCATCGTCGCCGACTCGGTTGCCGAGAAGGAATACGAGGAGTGTTTGAACAAGGCCGGGGCTTCGCTCAGGGCGCTGGAGCTTGCACAGGAGGTGGAATGATGGTTCTGCTCATCGACAGCTATGACAGCTTTTCCTATAACCTCTATCAGCTCATTGGGGAGATTGACGCGGACATCCGGGTCATCCGCAACGATGAACGGACGGTGGGGGAGATCCGCGATCTGCATCCCGACCGCATTCTGCTTTCCCCCGGGCCGGGCAGGCCGGAGGACGCCGGAATCCTCATACAGGCGGTGAAAACGCTGGGCCGGGAGATTCCCTTGCTCGGGGTCTGCCTGGGACACCAGGCGGTCTGTGCGGCGTTTGGCGCAACGGTCACCTATGCCAGGGAGCTGATGCACGGGAAACAGTCCCGGGTTACCCTTGACAAGGACTGTCCGTTGTTCCGCGGCTGTCCCGAAACGGCGCTCGTCGCCCGCTATCATTCCCTTGCGGCCGACCCGGATACCCTTCCCGCGTGCCTGAAGGTCACCGCGGTCGCCGCCGACGGCGAGGTTATGGCGGTGCAGCACAGGGAATACCCTATCTACGGCGTGCAGTTCCATCCCGAATCCATCCTGACGCCGGACGGAAAAACCATGCTTGAAAATTTTATAAAGGGGAGATAAACGGTGATTAAAGAGGCTATCGTCAAGATCGTCAATAAAGCGGACCTCACCTATGAGGAAGCCTATACCGTGATGAACGAAATCATGAGCGGCGAAACCACCCCCACGCAGAACGCGGCCTTTCTCGCGGCGCTGTCCACCAAAAGCGCCAAGGCCGAAACCACCGACGAAATCGCCGGCTGCGCCGCGGCGATGCGCGCCCATGCCACCAAGGTGGAAACGGGCATGGAACTTTTTGAGATCGTCGGCACCGGCGGCGACAATGCCCACAGCTTCAATATTTCCACCACCTCCGCCCTTGTGGCGGCGGCCGGGGGGATGAAGGTCGCCAAGCACGGCAACCGCGCCGCCTCCTCTCAGTGCGGAACGGCGGACTGCCTGGAGGCGCTGGGGGTAAATATCCACCAGAGCCCCGCCCGCTGCATTGAGCTTTTGAACGAAGTGGGGATGTGCTTCTTCTTCGCTCAAAAATACCATGCCTCCATGAAGTATGTAGGCGCCATCCGCAGGGAATTGGGTTTCCGCACCGTGTTCAACATCCTCGGCCCGCTGACCAATCCGGGCGCCCCTTCCATGCAGCTGCTCGGCGTATATGACGATTATCTCGTCGAGCCGCTTTCCCGGGTGCTCATCAGCCTCGGCGTCCGGCGCGGCATGGTGGTGTACGGCCAGGATAAGCTGGACGAGATCTCCATGAGCGCGCCCACCACCGTTTGCGAAATCAAGGACGGCTGGTTCAAGTCCTATGTTGTCACGCCCGAAGATTTTGGGATGGAGCGCTGCACAAAAGCCGACCTCCGCGGCGGTACGCCGGAAGAAAACGCCGGGCTCACCCTTGCCGTTTTAAACGGCGAAAAAGGGCATAAGCGAAACGCCGTACTGATGAATGCCGGCGCTTCGCTGTATATCGGAGGCAAGGCGGGGAGCATGAAAGAGGGCGTGGCCCTGGCAGCGGAGCTGATCGATTCCGGAAGGGCTCTGGAGACGCTGCACGGGCTCATCGAGGTCAGCAATCGGCCGGAGGTGTAGCGGCATGGGCGAAAAGACAATCCTCGACCGGCTTGCCGGTTATGCGAAGGAGCGTACCGAGCAGGCGAAACGGAAAATCCCCCTGGCGGAAATCCGCCGGCAGGCACGGAGCCTGCCGAGGGGGAACTTTGCTCTGGAGAACGCGGTAAAAAAACCGGGCCTTTCGTTTATCTGCGAATGCAAAAAGGCGTCCCCCTCCAAAGGGGTCATCGCTCCCGATTTTCCCTATCTGGAGATCGCCAGAGAGTACGAGGCGGCCGGCGCCGACGGCATTTCGGTGCTCACCGAACCGAAATGGTTCCTCGGCAGCGACGAGTATCTGAAAGAAATTGCCGGCGCCGTTTCCGTCCCCTGCCTGCGCAAGGATTTTACGGTGGACGAATACATGATTTACGAGGCGAAAACGCTTGGCGCCGATGCGGTGCTTCTGATTTGTTCGATCCTGACCGAAACGCAGATCGGCGAGTATCTCGCCGTCTGCGATGAACTCGGCCTTTCGGCCCTGGTGGAAGCGCACGATGAAGCGGAGGCGGCCGCGGCGGTCCGGGCGGGAGCGCGAATGATCGGCGTCAACAACCGCAATCTCCGGGACTTCACCGTGGATACCGCCAACAGCCGCAGGCTTCGAAAATGCATTCCCTCCGATGTCCTGTTCGTCTCGGAAAGCGGGGTGCGCGGCGCGGCGGATGCAGCGAAGCTCCGCGAGATCGGCGCCGACGGGGTGCTGGTCGGCGAAATCCTGATGAGGGCCTCCGACAAGAAAGCGAAGCTGGATGAGCTGCGGGGGATGGTATGACAAGGATAAAGCTTTGCGGCCTCTCCCGTCCCGCCGATATAGAGGCTGCGAATAAGCTGAAGCCGGAATATATCGGATTTGTTTTCGCGCCGAAAAGCCGGCGGTATGTCGCGCCTGAGCAGGCGGCCCGACTCAAACGGCTGCTTGCCCCCGAAATAAAAGCGGTGGGCGTCTTTGTGCGGGATCGCCCGGAGACGATCGCCGGCCTTGTTGACAGCGGCATCATTGATCTGGTGCAGCTGCACGGGAACGAGACGGAGGAATACGTCCGCCGGCTGAGGGCGCTGGTCCGGGTCCCCGTAATCAAGGCGTTTTGCATGGATACCCCCCGGGATGCGGCGGAAGCGCAGAGAAGCGCCGCGGACTATATACTGCTCGATTCCGGCAGCGGCGGGATGGGAAGGCCCTTTGACTGGAAGCTGGTACGGGGCGTTCAAAGGCCCTATTTTCTCGCCGGAGGGCTCGACGCCGAAAATGTGGCGGCGGCTGTCCGGGCCCTGAACCCCTATGGGGTGGATGTCAGTTCCGGCATCGAGGCCGGAGGCTGGAAAGACCGGGCAAAAATGACGGCGTTTGTTCATGCTGTGAGAAACAGGGAAAGGAAGGACGACGACCAATGACGAATCCCAAAGGACGCTTCGGCATTCACGGCGGGCAGTACATTCCGGAGACGCTGATGAATGCGGTCATCGAACTGGAGGAGGCGTACAACCACTTTAAAGACGATCCCGCATTCCGCGGGGAGCTTACCGAGTTGTTCAACGAATACGCGGGCAGGCCGTCCCGGCTGTATTATGCGGAGAAAATGACGGAGGACCTGGGCGG
This sequence comes from Candidatus Avimonas caecicola, assembly GCA_904419875.1. GTDB lineage: Bacteria > Bacillota > Clostridia > Oscillospirales > Acutalibacteraceae > Avimonas > Avimonas caecicola. The sequence continues at coordinate 5,207 of CAJFTG010000059.1, forward strand.
TGCGAAAATATACCTCAAGCGGGAGGACCTGAACCATACGGGAGCGCACAAGATCAACAACGTTTTGGGCCAGGCGCTGCTGGCGAAAAAGATGGGCAAAACCCGGTTGATCGCCGAGACCGGGGCCGGCCAGCACGGCGTCGCCACCGCGACCGCCGCCGCCCTGATGGGGATGGAATGCGTGGTGTTCATGGGCGAGGAGGACACCCGCCGGCAAGCGCTGAACGTATACCGCATGCGCCTGCTGGGCGCCGAGGTGATTCCGGTTAAAAGCGGCACGGCGACGCTCAAGGACGCGGTATCCGAGGCCATGCGGGAATGGACCTCCCGTATCAGCGACACCCACTACTGCCTGGGGTCGGTTATGGGACCCCACCCGTTTCCCACCATCGTCCGTGATTTCCAAGCGGTCATCTCCCGGGAAATCAAGGAACAGCTCCTTCAAAAGGAAGGGAGGCTTCCCGACGCGGTGATCGCGTGCGTAGGCGGCGGTTCCAACGCCATCGGCAGCTTTTACCATTTTATCGGGGACAGGGACGTGAGGCTCATCGGCTGCGAGGCGGCCGGCCGGGGCGTCGACACGGCGGAAACGGCGGCGACCATTTCCACCGGCAGGCTGGGGATCTTTCACGGAATGAAATCCTATTTCTGCCAGGACGAATACGGGCAGATCGCGCCGGTGTACTCCATTTCCGCCGGCCTTGATTATCCGGGCGTCGGCCCGGAACATGCGGAGCTGCACGACACCGGCCGGGCCGAATACGTCCCCGTCACCGATGACGAGGCGGTGTGCGCCTTCGAGTATCTGGCAAGGACCGAGGGGATTATCCCGGCCATCGAGTCGGCGCACGCCGTTGCGCACGCCCTCAAAATCGCGCCGGCAATGGAAAAAGACCGGCTTGTCGTCATCACCATATCCGGCCGGGGCGATAAAGACTGCGCCGCCATCGCTCGCTACAGAGGGGAGGATATCCGTGAGTAATATCCGGAAAGCTTTTGAAAACGGCAAGGCGTTTATCGCCTTTATCACCTGCGGCGACCCCGACCTGGAAACGACGGCCGCCGCCGTCCGTGCCGCTGCGGAAAACGGCGCCGACCTCATAGAGCTGGGCATTCCCTTCTCCGACCCCACCGCCGAGGGACCGGTGATTCAGGGGGCCAATCTCCGGGCGCTGAGGGGCGGCGTCACCACCGACCGAATCTTTGCCCTGGTGAGGGAGCTTCGCCTCGACGTGGCGATCCCCATGGTGTTTATGACCTATGCCAATGTGGTGTTTTCCTACGGGGCAGAGCGTTTTATCGCCGCCTGCCGGGAGATCGGGATCGACGGGCTGATTCTGCCCGACCTTCCCTTTGAGGAAAAGGAGGAGTTTCTGCCGGCCTGCCGTACATACGGCGTGGATTTGATTTCGCTGATCGCCCCCACCTCCCAAAACCGCATCGCCATGATTGCCCGGGAAGCGGAGGGCTTTTTGTACATCGTTTCCAGCCTTGGCGTAACCGGGGCAAGAAGCGAGATTGACACCGACCTCGCCTCCATCGTCCGGGTGGTGCGCCAAAACACCGATATTCCCTGTGCGATCGGGTTCGGCATCTCCACCCCGGAGCAGGCGAAAAAGATGGCGGGTTTCGCGGACGGCGCGATCGTCGGGTCGGCGATTGTCAGGCTGCTGGAGAAATACGGCAGGGACGCGCCGCCTCAGATCGGCGCGTATGTCCGGTCGATGAAGGAGGCGCTGCGGGAATAAGCCGCCGTGTTCCGCCCGCCTCCCGCCTACCGCCCGCCTGCTTCCCGCCGGCTGGACGCCCGAAACGGGCGGCTGCTTCACCGCAGCCGGCGCCGAACGGCCGGAGCAACGGCGCCAACGGCCGCCGGTCCGCGTCGTTGGGCGGCCTGGAGGCCGGCCGGGGAAAAGGAAACGCATGGTTCACAGGACGCCCCCGCCGGTATCCGCCGGCGGGGGGCGTCCTGGTTTCCCTCCGCTTCGGCCCTTCGTCACTCCACGGTGAGAGACAGCATCCCCTGAAGGTTTTCCCCTTTCATGACCAGGTAGTTGTCTTTGCCGCTCAGGGGAAGGATAAGGGTTTCGCCGCCGGAAGTATCGGCGAGGAGATGCTCCTCCGTCCCCTCGTTCCAGCAGAGCCTGGCAGAGCCGGAGGAAATCGTCATCTCATAGGTCACGGTCAGTTCGTTTCCTTCTTCCCGTTCCAGCCCGGTCCCCCCGAAGAGATATTCCGTGCCGCTGAAGCCGTCGTATGCCGCCGTATAGGAACCGGTATAGGTATCGGCGCCTTCCTCCTTTTCCCCGACCAGGGCATCCCCGTCCGTTAAGGCATAGCGGCTGAGGCGGTGGAGCAGCCCGTTGAAGCCGTCCAGTACGGCGCCCTTGCTGCAGCCGGCCAGGCCGAAGCCCAGGCACAGCGCCAGCGCGGCGGCGAGGACTTTTCCGCTTTTCATCGGCGTCCCCCTTTAAAACAGGCCGGCAATTGCCAGCCCGACAATCGCGGCGGCTCCGACGGCGTAAAGCCCGTTGATGACGGCGCAGACCTGCATCCATTTGCCGTTCGCCTTGCCCTTGACATAGGCGAGGATGGAAAAGACGCCGGAAAAGATCATAAACGCGGCGTAGCTGTAAATCAGGATTTCCGCCGCCGGGGATTCCAGCGCCCAGTCAAAGGAGCGCAGGGGAAGGATCGTCCACGGCACGAAGAGCATGATTGTAGCGACCGCCGTACAGATTTTGTTTTTCACCGTATTATCTCCTTTCAGCAGCGCCGAACCGCATACAGGCGATTCCCAAGGCAATGGCAGTTATCAAAACGGCCGCCGGCAGCCAGGGCAGCCAGTCGACCCGGGCTGCATAAACCCCTTCGGCGGCCTTGCCGTATTCCACCATTAAAAGGTAGAAGGGGTAACTCACCGGATAGAGAAACCAGATCTTTGTGTTGATTATTAATACCGAGGGGACAAGGGAGGCAAGGCCGACGCCTGTGGCAAAAATCGGCGTTGGAATGAGGACGGCAACCATCCAGAACACCGCCGCCATGGGGATCGCCCCGGCATAGATGCTCAGGGCCACCCGGCAGACATAAAGCGGCTCCAGAACGAAAGGGTAAGCCTGCAGCCAGGAGGCCGCCGCAGCACTGATATAATACGCACCGATGGTCATGACCATCTGGGCAGAGGCCAGCAGGATGAGCACCGCGAATTTGGCAAGGCAGAGCCTGGCGGTGTTTACCGGCAGGGACAGCATTTTCAGGATGGCGCTGCCCGAGCGCTCGGTCTGGGTGAGCAGCACGGTGCAGACCACCAGGGTGGCGGGAACCATAAACCACGCCATTCCCATGAAGCCCTGGATCAAGAAGTTTTTTTCCGGGGTGATGGGGATGTCCCGCGTGTCGAAATTTATGGCCGCGTTGACGACGCTGGGAATCCACATCATGATCACCGGAATCAGCAGGATCAGCAGGATTTTGGAGCGGCGTATTTTTTTAAGTTCCACGCCTGCAAGAGAAAAGAGGTTCATTCGGCACACCTCCTGACTTTTTGGCAAACAAGCTCCAGCAGCACGAAAGCCGCGACCTCGGCGGCACAGACCCCGGAAAACAGCAGGACGCGGCCGTTTTCCGCCGCCGCGGCGAGGGTTTGGTAAGGAGCGCTGAAGGGGAACAGGCTTAAAACCGGGTTGTCCTGCGGGAAGATGGACAGGGTGAACACCAGAATCACGCCGGTCCCCAGGGACACCCACATGTTTTTGCAAACCGAAGCGATCACCAGCGTCAGCGTCACTGTGGGCAGCGTGACGAGCCACTGGAACGCTGCGTTCCTTATAAGCGGCGGCAGCTGAGCCGTATAGGCGGGGAACCAGTGCGCGGCACATCCGGCAAGGGCCGCGGTTTCCACGGCGACCATCCCCGCCAGAACCAGCGAGGCGATCAGGAGCTTGCCCCCGAACAGGCGCCCGGAACGGAGGGGGAGCGTCTGCATTCTCTGCGCCCCGCCGTCGGCGTATTCGGTGTGGTACATCATGCAGGCGCCGCAGAGGGAAACCAGCATGTTGAGCATGGCCATCATCTGCCCGTTGGCGTCCGTCAGGATGTCGAAGGGATTTCCCGGCAGGGCGGTAAAGGTTTCGGAGCGGGCCAGCATATTGACCAGCGGGAACGCCGCCGCCAGCAGCCCGCCTGCCAGGAAAGCGGGGAAATACCCTGTCCGCTTCAGCTTTTTTGTTTCCAGTCCCAGTATCATCTGCCGGCGCCTCTCTTTCGGTTGTCCTCGTCAATCATGGCCAGGAAGGTGTCCTCCAGGCGGTCGGCGGGAAAGCCGGCGGCGAGCGCGCGGGCTTTCAGCTCCTCCATCGTCCCTTCAAACAGCAGGCGTCCGTGATTGAGGATGCCGATGTCGTCCGCCATCAGCTCCACCTCCGGCAGCAGGTGGGAGGAGACCAGGACCGTGCAGTCGTACTGCTGAGGCAGGGATTTGATGAGCGTGCGGATCTCGTGGATACCCACCGGATCCAGGCCGTTGGTTGGTTCATCCAAAAGGAGGATGGGCGGCCGGCCGATCAGCGCGCCCGCCAGCCCCAGCCGCTGCTTCATGCCCAGGGAGTATTTTTTCGCCAGCCGCCTGCGGAACGGGGTCAGGCCCACCAGCTCCAGCGCATCCGAAACGCTGCTTTTCGGCAGGCCGAGGATTTTGCGGATGATTTCCAGATTTTCTTCCCCGGTCAGATTGCCGTAAAAAGCGGGCGCTTCAATAAAGGAACCGATCTCCTTTAAAATCGCCGTCCGGTCGGACGGATACGTTTTCCCGTCGATATGAAAACTTCCCCTTGTGGGGCGCGTCAGGCCGAGGAACATCTTCATGGTGGTGGATTTTCCCGCGCCGTTGGGGCCGAGAAAGCCGTATACGCGGCCCTTTCGGATGTGGAGGTTCAAATCCTCGACTGCCGTGAAATTTCCGTAGGCTTTCGTAAGGTTCTGCGTTTCAATCCTGTTCATGGGTTCCGGCTCCTTTCCTGTGATGCCGTCAGTATAAACCGGCAACCTTGCGCCAACCTTCCGGCAACCTTACATTTCCCTTACATTGCGAAGGAAAGGGCGAAAAGGACGGATGCCTGTGCTATAATAGGCTCAGGGGGAATGCCGCATGGACGACCGCTATTTAAAAAACAAAAGGATCCTTCTTGTGGACGACGAGAAAGCGATCTTGGATATGGTTGCCGACTTTCTGCGGGAGGACGGCTATACGCAGGTCAGGACGGCGGGCACGGCGGCAGAGGCGGTCGCCGCCGCGGAAGAATGGCATCCGGATTTCGCCGTCCTGGACGTGATGCTGCCGGACGGGGACGGGTTTTCCCTTTTTGAGAGGCTGCGCCGGTTCACCGAGATGCCGATGCTGTTTCTGACCGCCCGGGGAGAGGATGAGGACAGGATCCGCGGGCTGGGCTTGGGAGCGGACGACTATATGGTCAAGCCGTTCCTGCCCAAGGAATTCCTGCTGCGGGTCGGGATCATCCTTCGGCGGTCTTTTAAAGGAGAGGACCCGCTGGTGCGGCTCGCCGGAAGTCGGGTCGATTTTTCGCGGGCGGAAGTGGTCCGGGACGGGGAACGCCTGCCGCTGACTGCCAAGGAGTTTGCGATCTTGCAGGCGCTTTACCGCAACGCCGGGCGGATTGTAACCATCGACCAGTTATGCGAGGCCGCCTGGGGCGAGAACCCCTTTGGCTACGAAAACAGCCTGATGGCTCATATCCGCCGGATTCGGGAAAAGATTGAAACAAACCCCTCCCGGCCGGTCTCGCTGGTAACGGTGAAGGGCCTGGGATATAAGCTGATGCTGGAGGGAAAGTGAAATGAGCAGCATTGCCAAGCTGACCCGCCGGTTTGTCGGCATCCTGTCGCTGAGCACCTTTCTGCTCCTCATCGTGAATTTTATCCTTCTGCTGGTGATAGCCTCCAGCCAGATGCCCGGCGCGGGGCCGTGGACGGTGGCGCGGAAAACGGCGGAAGCCCTGCGCAAAACGGAGGACGGCTATGCGTTATCCGGGGAAATGGCCCGGGAACTGGATGCGGAAAACGCCTGGGCCGTGTTTATTGATGACGATACCCGACAGGTCGCCTGGCATACGGAGAACCTGCCGGCAGAAATCCCGATGGCATACACCTTGTCGGAAATATCCGGCCTCACCCGCGGGTATCTGGCGGATTACCCCACCTTTACGGGAAGCGCGGAAAACGGCCTGGTTGTGGTGGGGTTTCCCAAGGACCGTTATTGGAAGCACATGAACCCCGCCTGGGATTATGACCTGATTCAAAATTCACCGTATATCCTTCTGGCGGTTATCGGCGTGAACGTGGCCGTGATTTTCCTGATCTACGTTGCCGCCAATTCCAGGCTGCTCCGCTCGGTTAAGCCGATTGCCAACGGGGTTCAGGCGCTGCCTACCCAGGAACCGGTCTACGTCCGGGAAAGGGGGCTGCTGTCGGATTTGGCAAGGGACATCAACCGGACGGCGGAAATTCTGCAGGCGCAGCGGGCCGGCCTGCGCAAAAGGGAAACCGCGAGGGCAGACTGGATTTCCGGCGTCTCCCACGACATCCGCACGCCGCTCTCCATGGTGATGGGCTATGCCGGACAACTGGAGGAGGAGCCGGGGCTGTCGGAGGAAAACCGGCGCAAGGTGTCCATTATCCGGCAGCAGAGCCTGAAAATGAAAAGCCTGGTCAACGACCTGAACCTGGCCTCCAAGCTGGAATACGACATGCAGCCTCTCCATCCGCAACCGGTCAATCTGGTGGCGGTGGCGAGGCAGTGCGCCGCCGATTTCATCAATGCGGATTTCAGCGAGATTTACCCGCTGGAGTGGAACACGGCCGGCTCGCCGGCCGGCTGCGTCATCAACGGGGACAGGGATTTGCTGTGCCGTGCCGTGGTCAACCTGCTGAACAACGTCCGGTCCCATAATCCGGACGGGTGCCGCATTTTCGTGGAGGTGCGAACGGAGGGAGGCGAAGCCTGCGTTGCCGTGGAGGACGACGGCGCGGGCATTACCGATGAACAGCTCCGGAAGCTGAGAGACGCCCCGCATTACCGATTGAGCGATTATGGGACGGAGGAGCCGTGCCACGGGCTGGGGCTTCGGATTGTACGGCAGATTGTCAAGGCGCACCATGGAAGCGTCGATTTTGACCACGGCGCTTCCGGGGGCTTTCTGGCAACGATGCGTTTTCCGCTGCGGGCAGGCGCCGGCCCCGTTGGACGAGACCCGGAAAATCCGGAGCGGCAGGCGGATGGGCCTCCCCGTCCGTGAAGCGGGCACCCGCGGGTACGGCCGAAACGGTACCGCGCCGGGCCTGGCCGCACGGACGGGAAATCTCCTCCGGAACGCCGCTTTCGGCGGAGGGCTTGTTGACCGCGCATACCGACAGCCAAGGAATAGGCAATGGGGTGAGGGGTTATCCGGCAGCGGCCGTCGGACGGAAGGGCAGCCGGGATCGGGCCGCCCTTCTGTTTTCTATGACGGCGGGCGGCTCCCGCGAGACGGCGGCAGGACGGAAAAGCCGCCGCGGAAGGTGCGCCGCCGGCCTTTTGGGCCGACGGATAAAGTTGTGCAGATTGTAAACCTTAAATCAAAATAAGGTTGACGATTCTGGAGGAATATGGTATCGTATACCCGATACCCGATCGGAGGCGAAGACGGTGGAGGAAAAGGGCACGGTGGAGTCGGTGGAGTCGGCGGGGCCGGCGGCAGCAGCGGAGGCGCCGGGAACGCTGGGAACGCTGGGAACAAAGGAAAGGCTGCTGGCCTTTTTCGAGAGGAATAAAGGAATTTATTTTTCCGGGGAAGAGATTGCGGCGAAGCTTTCCGTTTCCCGGGCGGCGGTATGGAAGGCGGTCAACGCTCTGCGCGGCGAAGGCTATGAAATAGACGCCGTTTCCAACCGGGGGTATTGTCTCTCCGTGCACACGGATATCCTGTCCGCTCAGGGGATGGGCAAATACCTGCGGCCGGTTTGCTCGGGCCTGGAGCTGCATGTGCATCCCACGGTGGGCTCCACCAATACCCTGGTGCGGGAAAAGGCCGCCGCCGGCGCCCCCGACGGCTACACCGTTGTCGCGGGGGCTCAGACGGCGGGCAGGGGGCGGCTTGGGCGCCGCTTCTATTCTCCGGCAGGCACGGGGGTGTACATGAGCCTTCTGCTTCGGCCGGAGGCCATGCCTCCCGACCGGGCCATCCGGCTCACCACGATGGCGGCGGTTGCCGCCTGCGAGGCGATCGAAGAACTGTCGGGGGAAACGGCGCAGATCAAGTGGGTCAACGACCTTTACATGAACGGGAAAAAAGTGGGCGGGATCCTCACCGAGGGTTCCCTCGGCCTGGAAAACGGCAGCCTGGATTATGTGGTTCTGGGGATCGGCTTCAACGTCTACCTGCCGGAGGGCGGGTTCCCGGAGGAGCTCGGCCGGATAGCCGGGGCGATCTTCCGCGAACGCCGGAGCGACGGAAAGAACCGCCTGGCCGCCGCTTTTCTGAACCGTTTTATGGCTTACCACACGGCGGGAAAAACGGCGGATTTCGCCGGCAAATACCGGGAACGGAGCCTTGTGGTAGGGAAGAGCATAAACGTGCTTTTTCCTGCCGGGCAGAAAAGGGCGGTCGCGCTGGATGTGGACGAGGAGTGCCGCCTGGTGGTGGAATACGAGGACGGCGCCGTGGAACGGCTGTCCTCCGGTGAAATCAGCGTCAGGCTATCCGAAAGGAGTGCACTGGTTTGAAAAGTGAAAAGGCAGCGGGAAAAGAAATAAAGGAAATGGTTTTATGCGCCCTGTTTGTGGCGCTGATCGCCGCCGGGGCTTTTATCAAAATCCCTGTCCCGGTGGTGCCGTTCACCCTGCAATACCTGTTTACCATGCTGGCGGGGCTCCTGCTGGGGGGCCGGTGGGGGCTGATCTCGGTCGGCGTTTATATTATTCTGGGGCTTGCCGGCCTTCCCGTCTTTGCACAGGGGGGCGGCATCGGCTACCTGTTTCAGCCGAGTTTCGGATACCTTCTCGGTTTTGCAGCCGGCGCCTTTGTCACCGGGACGATTGCGAACAGAAAAAGCAGGCCGGGCTATGGCAGGCTGCTTGCCGCCAACTTTGCCGGCCTCGGTATTGTCTATCTTTTCGGCATGGTTTACTATTACCTGATGAGCAATTTCTACCTGGGAGACCCCATCGGGCTGTGGCCGCTGTTTGTGTACTGCTTTCTCCTGGCCGTCCCGGGAGATCTTGTGCTCAGCCTGCTTGGCGCGGTTCTGGCCAAGCGTTTGATTCCGCTTATCAAAATGCAGAGGAGTGTCTCCCTTGGATGATGTCGAGAGGATAAAGGACGCGGTCCTGAGCGGGAGGCCGGTCGCCCGGGAAGAGGCGGAGGCGCTGTATGCGCAGCCTCTGGACAGGCTGTGCCGATGCGCGGACGAAATCCGCCGTCACTTCTGTTCCAACGGGTTTGACCTGTGCACCATCGTCAACGGAAAGAGCGGGCGGTGTTCCGAGAACTGCCGCTTTTGTGCCCAATCCGCCCACAATCACACCGGAGTGGAGGAATATCCGCTGCTGCCGGCGGAGAAAATCGTGGCGCAGGCAAGAAGGAACGACCGTCAGGGGGTGCTGCGCTATTCCATTGTCACTTCCGGGAAGCGGCTGACCGACGGGGAGGTGGACGCGATGTGCCAGGCGGTGCGCCGGATCCGCCGGGAAACCGGCATTTCCGTATGCATCTCCTTTGGCCTTTTGGAGGAGGCGCAGTACCGGAAGCTGAAGGAAGCCGGGGCGACGCGGGTGCATAACAATCTGGAGACCTCCCGCCGCTACTTCCCCCACATATGCACCACCCATACCTTTGACGACAAGCTCCGGGCGATCCGCGCGGCGCAGGCCGCCGGGCTTTCCGTGTGCAGCGGCGGGATTATGGGGCTTGGGGAAACGCCGGAGGACCGGATCGACATGGCCCTGACCCTCCGGGAGCTGGGAATCAAAAGCGTACCCGTCAATATGCTCAATCCCATCCCCGGTACGCCGCTTGAACACAGCCGGATGCTGACGGCGGAGGATATGCGCCGGATTGTGGCGGTGTACCGCTTTATCCTGCCGGACGCTTCCATCCGGCTTGCAGGCGGCCGCGGGCTGCTGCCGGATAAGGGAAGAAGCTGCTTCCGGTCCGGGGCGAACGCCGCCATATCCGGCGACATGCTGACGACGGCGGGGATCACCGTGGAAACGGACAAATTGCTGCTGAAAGAACTGGGATACGAGGTGAGGCGCGACCGTGAGTAAAAATCTGTTTGTCACCGGGACCGGAACCGATGTCGGCAAGACCTATGTGACCGGCCTCCTCTTAAAAAAAATGAGGGAAAGCGGCGTTTCCGCCGCTTATTACAAAGCGGCCATGAGCGGCAATGACCGCAGAGCAGACGGGACCCTCTGCCCCGGGGACGCCCTTCATGTCAAAGAGGCGTCGGGCATCCGCCAGCCCCTGGAGGAAATGTGCCCATATGTATATGAGCGCGCCGTTTCCCCCCACCTGGCTTCCAGGACCGAAGGAAATCCGGTCCGTATGCGCTGCGTACAGGCAGGCTTTGAAGCCGTGTGCGCAAAGTACGACTATGTCACGGTAGAGGGTTCCGGCGGCATCCTGTGCCCGCTCCGGTTTGATGAGGAAAAGCTCTGGCTTTCGGATCTGATCAAAGCCTTCGGGCTCGGCTGCCTGCTTGTCGCGGACGCCGGGCTCGGCGCCATTAACGCCGTGGGGCTGACCGCTTTTTACATGAGAGAACAGGGCATCCCGCTCAAGGGGATCATCCTCAACCGCTATCGGCCGGGCGACGAGATGCAGGAGGATAACCGGAACATGTGCGAATACCTGACGGGGGTCAAGGTGATTGCCTGCGTCCGGGACGGCGATACGGATTTGGATGTGCCGGCGGACAGGCTGGCCGCCTTGTATGCATAGGGGAGGGAACGCGGTGATCTGGTATCCTTATGAACAGATGAAAACCATGAAAGCGCCGTATAAGATTGTGGATGCGGACGGCGTATACCTGTATACCGAAGAGCAGAAACTGATCGACTCGGTATCCTCCTGGTGGAGCGTGATCCACGGCTACAAGCACCCGGAGCTGAACCGGGCGCTGATCTCGCAGGTGGAAAAATTCTCCCATGTGATGCTGGGCGGCCTGACCCACGAACCGGCGCAAAGGCTGTCGGAAAAGCTGCAAAGCTGGCTCCCCGGCGACCTGGATTACTCCTTCTTTTCCGATTCCGGCAGCGTGGCGGTGGAAGTGGCGCTGAAAATGGCCCTGCAGTATTACATGAACCGCGGGGAAGAGAAGCGGACCATGATCCTGGCGCTGGAGCACGCCTACCACGGCGACACCTTCAAAACCATGGAGGCGGGGGACGACGAGGATTATCATTTTGTGCTGAAGGCGTACGGCCCGAGCCGGCATGTGGTGCACATCCCCACGGAAATCGGGGCGTTGGAGCAGGCGTTTGGGGAGATTCACGACCGGCTCAACTGCCTGATTGTGGAACCGCTGCTCCAGGGGGCCGGCGGGATGCGGATGTACGATCTCTCCTTCCTGAAAAGGGCGCGGGAGCTGTGCGACCGGTACGGCGTGCTCCTTATTTTCGACGAGGTGGCGACCGGCTTCGGACGCACCGGGAACCGTTTTGTGGCCGATTTGGTGCTGCCGGATATCCTGGTCCTGGGGAAGGCGCTGACCGGCGGGTACATCGGCCACGCCGTCACGGTTGCCAGCAAAAAGGTTTTTGAGGGCTTTTATGACGACCGGCCCGAGCACGCCCTGATGCACGGGCCGACCTTTATGGGCAATGCGCTGGCGTGCAGCGTGGCGCTCAAATCCATCGAGCTGTTTGAAACCCGGGATTACCTTTCCAAAATCCGGCGGATTGAGGAAATCACCCGGCGGGAATTGGCAGGCTTTGACGACCCGCGCATCAGGGAGATCCGGATAATGGGCGGTTGCGTCTGCATTGAGGTGAACGACGCCTCCACGCTGAAAGGCTATCAGGCGTTCGCCTATGAGCGGGGCGTGTTCAGCCGGCCCTTCCTGAAGTACCTGTACGCCATGGTGCCTTATATAATCACGGAAGAGGAGCTGGTTAAGGTGCTGGGCACTATGAAGGACTGGTTTGCCGGCGCCCGCTGAGAGCCGTTATGAGGATGGGGAGACAGGGGGGCAGCCGGCAGAGGGGAGGCAGAGGGGAAACCGGCGCTGAACGGGCAAAAGGACGGCCTGCGGCAGCGGCCTTCGCAAAGCGGAAAGCAACCCTGAAAATGAAAAAGGCGCCCTCGCCAGAGGGCGCCTTTTTTATTGGGTTGGTGAATTATACTATCAAGTGCAACACTTTAGTAAAATAAAAAGAGTTCATACAGGCCCCTGTGGTAGAATGGAGTTACTACACAACCAAAACACTAGG
>CAJFTG010000060.1 GCA_904419875.1 Candidatus Avimonas caecicola
ACAATGCTTATCTTTTGGTCTTTGGTTCGGAATAGTGTAGTGCTGGCGGTCTATCTCTTGTTTTCGGTTGCTTGCTTCCTTACCGTACATGAGCATTGGTTCCGGGGTTCAGGTTATAGCTGGGGTCGGAGAACTTCATCATCACATCCTGGAATTCCTCCATATTGACCGGCACACGGGGCTGCTTCTCCCCGTTTTCGTCCTCCGTGTAATACCCGATTTTGACCAGCCAGTCGCCGCGGTAATAGATGCCCCAGCCGCTGTTGGGCACATCACAATGCGGCAGCAGCGTATGCGCCCCTTCAAAGGTGACGTTCCGGTATTGCTCCGAGGTAAAGAGCTTGTTCAAATAGGGGTACTCGTCCTCTTTCCCCGCCATAAGGTTGGTCCAGTCGTAAAGGATGCCGGTAGCCTGGTTGGCCCAGGTATAATACGCGCCGCCCGAACCGTTGGGCACGCTGAAAAAGATGTCCGGCATATCCGTCGCCGAATTCAGACGGGGGCTCAGCGTCGTATAGTAATCATCGCTGTTTACCATGCCGCTGATCTCGATGTTCACATCGGCAGCGTCTTCAATCGCTTTCCAGACCGAATCCTTGGTCGCTCCCTCGCTGTAATTGCCGTTGATGATAAACAGCCGGAGCGTCGGCCGGTCCCCGTCCTCCGGTTCAGCGGGGGACCCGCTGCAGCCCGAAAAGAGCAAGCCTGCCAGCAGCGCCGACAAAAGGACGCTGAGTATTCTTTTCATTACAATACCTCCCGTTTACTGAAATAGAATCAACACACCCGCAGTACGATGCGCATGAAGTCCGCGATAAACTCCCTGGCCCGCACCGCCTTTGCCACGTGAAGCCTGTGTCCTTCCTGCTCGTAAGGCAGATACTCGTTAAGCCGATCCAGATTGACCGTCATACCGGTTGAAATCTCCCCCTTGGTTTCCACCTGGACCAACGTCGGCTCGGTAAGCAGGATTTCCGGATGCGCCACATAATAAACCGTCAGCGGATCATGCAGCACCGGCGTATTTCCGGTGGAGGCGGTATAGAGTTCCACCAGCCGGGACAGATACGCCCGTTTTTCATCACCGTTTGCGGACAGGAGCATCTGATGCTGCCGGCGGCTGAGCCGGGTTTGATTCGTCACATCCAGCCCTATGCACACCACCTCGCCCTCGAACTCCAGCACCTTCTTGGCCGCGAGCGGGTCGCAGAGAATATTCCATTCCCGGAACTGTTTCTCGAAACAGCCGCCCATCAGGACAATGCGACGTATCCTGCGCATGCTCTGCGGCGCCTTTTGAAGAGCGCGGGCAAGGTTTGTCAGCGGACCGATCGCGACCACGGTCAGCTCCGGGCCCAAACGCTCCGCAGAACGGATGATGAAATCGACCGCTCCCATCCCCTGGTCCTCCGCCGGATCGTTGCAGGGGGCATACGCCGGGTCCTCCAGATCCGGGGTATACTGGCAGGGGGGCTGCGTGCAGGGCGTCCCCCCGGCTTCCCCGAAGGCGAGCCCCGCATAAACGGGGACATCCCGGCCCCAGAGTGAAAGCATTTTTCTGGCGATCCTCGCACGTTTTTCGGTATTTTGAAACACTGTGGTTACGCCGACCAGGTCCATTTCCGGCATTTCCAGCGTGAGTGCCAACGCCAGCGCGTCGTCAATATCGTCTCCAATGTCGGTGTCCAGCAGGATCTTATGGTTTTTCATCATGGCCTTCCCCTTTATGTTCTGTAAATTTCATCAGGTATCCGTGGGAACCGCAGACCGGAGAAGGCGGTCAGCCCTTAACCGAACCAAGCATGACTCCCTTGACGAAATGCTTTTGTACAAACGGATACATCAGCACGATCGGCAGCATGCCGACAACCACAATCGCCATGCGAATGCTGGTTGACAGGTTCAGTATCTCCGTATCAGCCGCGCCTCCGGACTGCGTGGTCGCAGCGTTGAGAATCCGGCGGAGATACGTCTGGATCAGCTGAAGATCCGGATTGCCCTGCATATACAGCAGGCCCGTCATCCAGTCGTTCCACTTGCCCACAAAGCTCCAGAGGCCCAGCGTCGCCATAATCGGCCCGGACAGCGGCAGATAGATGCTGAAAAAAATGCGGTATTCGCCGGCCCCGTCCAGCTGGGCGGATTCCGCGAGGCTGTCCGAAATGCCGCTTAAGAAGTTTTTGGCGATAATGATGTCGAAGCCGGACACCAGTCCCGGAAGAAGGTAAATCAACGGGTTGTTCATCAGATGCAGATCCTGAATCAGCAGGTAATAAGGAATCAGCCCGCCGCTGAACAGCATCGTAAACAGGATAAACAGCAGGATTCCCGTGCGGCCCTTCAGGCTCTTTTTCGTCAGCGGATAAGCCGTCAGCATACAGAAAAACACATGCAGCACCGTCGCCGCCAGGGAGACGGCCAGGCTCCAGACAAAGGACCAGACCAGGCCGTCCACCCCGGTAAACACATAAACGTACGCCGACAGATTATAGACATACTGCGGATTCCCCGCCGTTCCCGGTATCACGCTTTTCATGGATTCCAGCACCACAAACAAAAACGGATACAGCGTCAGCGCGGCAAACCCGATGAAAAAGAGATAAAGCAGTGCGTTGAACACAATATTGCCGGGCGTTTTACCGAAAATCTTCTGCACCCAGGCCCGAACCGCGCTCCGCTTTGCCGTCCGGCTTTTCACCATATGCCTTCGCCTCCCAGCTTTTTAATGGCCTTGTTGGCCAGAATCACCAGCAGAAAGGCGACGACTGAATTGAAAAGCCCCATGGCCGTCCCCAGGGAATAATCCCCGCCGATCACGCCGTTGCGGAACAAATAGGTTTCCAGAATATCCGCTTTGTCGTACACGAGCGGATTATACAGATTATAGATCTGGTCAAAACCGCCGTAAACGATGCCGGACACCGAAAAGATCAGGTTGATGCTGACCGCCGGCAGGATTCCCGGCAGGGTTATGTACCACATCCTCTGCCAGCGGTTGGCGCCGTCCACCATCCCCGCCTCGTACAATTCCGGCCCGATGCCTGTCAGCGCGGCAAAATAGATGATGGTGCCCCAGCCCACGTTCTTCCAGATATCGGAAACGATCAGCAGGCCGATGAACAGGTTGCTGTCGCTGAAAAAATTGACCTCGTGCCCGAGCATGCCGGAGAGCAGATTCTGCAGGGCGCTCTGCGAAGCGGTGATATCCTTGAGGATATTGGCGATAATCACCCAGCTGATGAAATAAGGCAGATAGGAAATACTCTGGACGGTTTTTCGGAATCTGTCGCTGGTCAGCTCATTCAAAAACAGCGCCAGCAGGATCGGCATGGGGAATCCGCAGACAAGCCGGAGCAGCGAGATGCGCAGCGTGTTAAAGAACGTCGGATATACCTTGGGATTGGTAAACAGCGTCTTAAAGTGCTTGAAAATGTCCAGATTGCCCATCTCATCCGTCGCCCAGGGGCTGCCCCATACGCCGCCGGCCTGATCGCCGATCGGGATTACCCAATCCTTAAAGGCCAGCTGCAGGCCGGTCATGGGCCAATAGTTGAATATCAGCAAGGAGACGAACATAACCAGCAGCATGGAATACAGCTGCCAGTGCTTGGAAAAATAGCGGCGGTTAGAGGCTCTCTTCAGTTTCGTCATTCGCTTTCCCCTCCCGGGTCGCGGGGAATCCCGGTTCCCTTTGCATCGTTTTCAGACCGATTATTCCGCTTTGGCTTTAGCCTTTTTTCTATGCAGAGCCAGGAGGATTACCACCACTATGACCGCCGCCGCCAAAACCGCCGCGCCGCCGATGAGCCACAGCGTCATGTCCGGCCCTTCTCTTTTCTCCACACTGTCAATGTCGGCCTTTGCACGGGCAATGATCGTATTGACGGCAGCGGCGGACTGGGCTTCGTCCAGCGCGGCGTTTGCCTGCGCCAGGTACTCTTCGACGACCTTCCAGTTTTTGGAGGAATAATCGCTTTTCTGGGCATACCCCGCCAGCTCGTTTTTCTGCTCTGTCATATACGCCAGAAGCTCTTCCCTCTCTTTGGCCAGCGTGGGCACCGCCTCCAATTTGGCAACCGCCTGGTCAAACGCCGCATTCACCTCCTCCTCGGAGGTAAGGTCCGCAAAACCCTCCGCCGCCTCGTCAACAATGCCTTCCAGCTCGGCCGCACGCGCCGTGGAGTAAGCCTCGCCATCCCCGATCATCTCGGCGTATTTTTCTTCCAGAGCGGTTTTCTTTTCCTGGATCAGCTCCTCAAGCGCAGTCACCTTTTCATATGCCGGCCGCTGCGCGGCGTCATACGCCGAAGGGTCGATGCCGAACTGCGGTATGTAGGTGGCGGTTGCCGTGCCGGGATCGCCGTTCATGATGGCGTAGACGATATACAGCGTATCCCCTTCGGCCAGGTGCACCGTGGTCTTTACCGCATCGGGTTCCATGGTGGCCGATACGTCCAGCCGCCGGACGGACACCCGGATACCGTCGGGGTCTTCGGCGATAAAGCGGAAGGCGGAATGGGTCGCCCACTGGTCGGTAATGGTGTCCTTCTGGGTGACCTCCAGCTGCATATTCTCCTTCGCCATGATTTTCAGCACGGTGGCGCTCGCCGCCATGGCGCGCCATTGCCAGCGCCAGAGCACGTTCTGGCCGTTGTCCGCGTTGGAAACGTCGGCCGGGCTGGCCAGGATGTCTTCCGGCGTGCCGCTTCCGTCGCCGAACCACTTCTGGAACGCCTGCAGGCCGCCGTTTTCAAAATCACCGAACAGGAACTGGTAATCGACCAGGTTCTTGGACACCGGCTGTCCCTCAGCGGCAATCTCCTCGCTTACCATTGTGGAATAGTCCAGCACCTCCGCGGCGGCGGAAACGCCCATCGGCATCTGACCGGCGAGAAGAGACAGCAGCAGAAAAAGGGCGCCGGCTCCTCGAAGCTTTTGACGGAATTTCATATGCCAAATCTCCTTTCCTGGCAGGGTTATGCCCGGTACGCAGAGGCCGCGCCGGGACGTCAGGCATTTGCGGCCAAAATCGACCTCGGTGCGGCCTCCGGAGGTTCCAAACAGACGGTATAACCCTGTTTTATCCTTTCACACCCGGGAATCCCCGGTTCGGCGCGCCTTCCCGGCCCGGCAGAGGACCGGAAGAATTCCGGAGGAAGCCGCCAGAGCGGCCAGCGCGAGGTAAAACGGCAGCGCGTCGTATCCGGTCTCAGGCGCCGGCACAGCCTCAAACGCGTTGGGGTCGGCGGTGAACTGCGCGTTGAAATAGATGGTCTGAACGTCCGCCGTGTCGCTGCCGAAGTAGAACAGCAGGCTCTCCCCTGCCCGGAGGTGCGCGACAACCTCTTTGTTCACCAGCACCGGCTGTTCCGCCGTTCCCGCAGCGACGGCCGCGTCGCTGACCTGCCGGCGGTTCCCGTTCTGGTCCACGACAACCGCGCGGAGATACCCGGAAGCCCAATCCGATTTTGCCTCATAGGCGATGGTAAGCGCGATATCCTTTTTAGCGGTCATTTTGAATACGACGTTGGAGTCGCTCTCCGCCTTTCCGCCCCTGAGTTGGAAGGAACTGATAAACCGCGTTTCATCCGCATAAGCCGCGGCGTCCTTGACCTTGGGGGTATCCCCGGACTCCCCGAAGGTAAACGGCTTGAGCGTCCCGTTGACATTGCCCATCAGCAGCTCGTAATCCAGATTGACGCCGTCGGTCACCCTGCCCAGATCTTGGTCGATCACCGCCTGGACCATGTCCCCGCTGCTCCAACGCTCAACCTTGCCCATGGGGACTACCGTCTCACCGGGATCCGGGGCCACATAGGCGTCCGGGTCGGCCTTGAAGGAGGCGGTAAAATAGATGGTCTGAACGTCCGCATTCTCGTTGCCGAAATAGAAAACGGCGGTTTCGCCCGAACCGAGGTGGACATCCACCGTTTTGCTGACAACAACAGGCGCCGCTTCGGTTCCGGCCGCGATATCGGTCCGGTCGATTTCGACCACGCCGCCCTGGGCGGCCGTGGTGACGGTGCGCAGATAGCCGGCGGCCCAGTCGGATTTCGCTTCAAAGGCAATCGACAGCTTGATGTTTTTCTTGGCGGTGATTCGGAATGCGACGTTGCCGCCGCTGCCGGCTTTACCGCCGCGCAGCTGGAAGGAGCTGATAAACCGCGTTTCATCCCCAAAATCCGCTGCGTCCTTGACCTTGGGCGTGTCTCCGCTTTCGGAATGGGTGAAGGGCGTCAGGACGCCTTCGCCGTCCCCCATCAGCAGCTCATAATCGAAATCTTCCTCTGAGGTCACCTTGCCAAAATTCTGATCGATCGTCGCCTGCACCATTTCCCCGCTGGTCAGCAGGGGCGTATCGACGGGAACCGACTCGTCGGGTTCGGCCGTAAAGGAGGCCGTAAACGAAAGCGTCTGCCAATCTGCGGTGTCGTTGCCGAAGTAAAACAGGAGGGCTTCCCCTGTCTTCAGCGGGACCTCCACCGTCTTGTTCACCACCACCGGCGCTTCGCCCGTTCCGGCCGCCACCTCCGTGCGGTCAATCTCGCCGGCCGCCTCCCCTTCCGTCTTCAGGGTGCGGAAAAAGCCGGCGGCCCAGTCCGACTTTGCTTCAAACGCAATACGGAATATAATGTTTTCCTTCGCCGTAATCCGAAATCCCACATTGCTGTCGGCCTTTCCGCCGCGAATCTGCCAGGAGCTGATAAAGCGTCCCGGTTCGCCCTCGGCGGCATCCTTCACCTTGGGGGTCTCTCCGGTTTCCGCGGCAACAAAAGGACTCAGCGCTCCCTCTGCGTTCCCCATCAGCAGTTCATAGTCAAAATTTGCTGCCGAGGTCACTTTCCCAAAGTCCTGATCGATCGTCGCCTGTACCATTTCCCCGCTGGTCAGCGTCTCCTGGCTTTCCGGCGATGCGGCCCTGACATTCAGCCCCAGCACGAGGGAGCCGAAGCCGACTGCCAACGCGCTGACGGCTGCCATAACCTTACTCAAACCCATGACCATTTTCCTCCTCGCAAATTTTTTAACCACACAGTACCAACCGGCGCATCTTTTTGTTCCCTGATAACGGCAAATGGTTTTTCCGTTATTTAGCCACAAAATGATGCATAATATATAAAATCATTTTTCAACCTCCTTTTCAACTGTATATTCATTATATTACAAATTCGTTGTTGAAAAATCAAGCGCCTGATCTCTCTTCGCCCATTTTACAGATCACAGCTTATAAATTAACCATTTTCTTATAGCTCCCCCGTCCCGCTTAGCCCGGGTTGTCCATAAGGCACCCAGCCGTTTTCCGCCTGTGGGCGGCGTTCCCCTGCTTTTCAGGGCGGCACATCCGCCTGTGCGCTGAAAAAGCAGCTCAGGCTTTTCCTTCCCAAAACCGGTCAGGCGGTGCGTCCCCCTTTTTAAAACAGCGCAAAAAAACGCGTCTGCGGCTCACTTGTCCGCAGGCGCGTTTTCCCACAACATGGGGAGAGTGCGTACGATTTCCCGTAAATTTTCAACCAGGGGATGGATTTGGGGATGGATTCTTTGCAGCGAATATCTCCTGTTTCCGCTCCATACAGCGGCAGGCAGGCGCAGCGGCATACGATAAAGGAGGCTGGAAAAGACCGATGTCTGCCGCCCCATTCACAGAACGCAGGCGGCGGGAAGCGGTGGTCCCAAGCGGCTTTGCGGGAAACCTCCGGGAGCGGTTCAATACCCCAGTTCGGTCAGCCATCTTTCAATTTCCGTCTGGGAACCCGGCGCTTCTTCTTCGTAACAGTCGAAAATATTGTCCGAAATTTCTGATCCAGGCAGTGCCTGTGTGATGATCTCCACACTGTTTGCAAGGCCGCCTGTTCCATGGGAGCAAAACAGGTACACCTGTTTGCCGGAGAGGTCGTTATTTTCCAAAAAAGAAAGCAATGCCATGGGAACGCCGTACCACCAGTTGGGATACCCGAGAAATACCACATCATAATTGTCCAAATTCTCGACATTTTCCGCCAATTCGGGACGGGCGTTCTCCCCGCGCTCCCGATTCGCCCGTGTCAGGCAGTCGTCCCAGTCGCTGGGATAGGGGTCGGTTACCCGGATCGAAAACAAGGCGCCGCCCGTTATCTCCTGCACCCACCCGGCCAGCTGCTGCACGTTTCCCGGAGAGATTACGCTGGGAGAAGCAACGGCGTCCACATCGTCCGCCAAAACCGCGTTCTCCGCCCAGGAGAAGTAAGCGACCAAAACGTTGCCGGCAGAATCCGGGGCATCGGAAGGTGTCCCGCTTTCCGTTTCCGTATTCTGAGGAGCGCCGGACGACGCTGTTGCATCGGAAGACGCATGGCTGCAAGCCGCCAGGGAAAAAGATAAAACCAAGGCCAAAAACAAAGCCGCTGTTTTTCGCATTACGAACACCTCTTTTCTCATTTTTTAATTGAACCGACCGTAACCATAGCGTCAAAATGCCAATCCGACTGTTCCAGCCCCGTTATGAAGGAACCCCCACACGTTAGGCCCAAACGTATCAAGCGCTCTTTTCCGCTTGGTGTGCAGGCCGATGGCTGACAAGATCATACCGCCTGCTCCAAGGTCGCGGTAAATTCCCCGGAAAGGGAAGCAATCCCCTCAATACCTGATTCCAGCCTGCCTAAAGAGATCAGGTCGTTGGAATACCGGAAATCCTGATAAAACAGGGAAAGATTCCCCCAGGGAGCATACAGGCAGAAATCACCGGCGGAGGGGTCAAAGCCATCCGGTTCCCCTTCGGTGGGAAGCCGCTGCCCTTCCGGCAGATCGGCGATTTTCTCCACGCTGTTGAAGTCCTCAAATGTCAGTTCCAAGGGCAGCATGTCATACAGCGCGTCGGCTGCCGGGGTCTCATATAAAACGATGGTATAGGTTTGCCCCTCGGCTGTCATGCGGATCTGCCGCTGTACAGGGTTCTCATCCTCTGTTTCCTCAGGCGATGGAATCTCGGAAATGGCGGGCGGATCCGTTACCGATTCGCTGCTCTCGTTGTCCTGGCTCTGTGAAGAAGGGGGTGTGGAAACACTCGATTCTTCCTGAACATTTTCCGACTGACAAGCGGCGAAACAAAATATCAACAGAACCGCCGTCATTGCCAGACTTAACAGCTTTTTCATAAGCGCTCCTTTCCTTTAGCGGCCTTTCTGCTGCTTCCAAGTTTTCTCAACCCTTTGGAGAGGTAGTGGGCAAGGAATACCCAAAGCTCCATCAGGCAGATGTAATCCAGATAGAAGGACCAGATCGGCTCCTCATAGTCCAAAAAGACAAATTCCGATTGCAGGAACAGATAGGTGGGAAAATCCCGGTCCATCAATACAAAAGCGCCGTAAGCAGCGATCAGCAGGCCGATCAGGAACAGCACCAATCCGCGGATTTTGGAAGGCTTCCATGCACCCGCTTTTCGTTTTGCCAGCCCTAAAAACAGATTCCAGTGCAGCCCCAGATGAACGCTCATCAGAAGAAAGCCCCAATAAGCCCCCAGGATATGCAGCCTCCGGGCCAGCGCCATTCCACCGTCAATCGGGAGAAAAGCGAACACATGGCGGGACATCACAATACCGCTGTACATCTGCGCCAGCATCGCGATCAGGAGCAGCATATCCACGCAGATTTGAAACACCCGCATGGGGGTGAACCTGCCTTTGAACAGGTTTTGATACCAATTCCGATTCAGGATGTGGTGGGCGAGGAACAGAATCAGCATCCCGGCCCCGGCCCATTCGTGGGCCGTATCACCCCAAAGCTGGTAGCCCATCAAAAACAGCAGGGCCAGCGTCATCAGCACATCTACGATGATTCTGGCGATGGCGGTCGGCTTCATCCCTTTACCCTCCGATCTGTTTCCCAAGCGCGTACGCTTCCTGTGGGAACCGGGTATGCTTTGTCATCTCGACCGTACCGCAGCCAACGCCCAGAATTTCTCCCTGGTTTTGAAAGTTTAAGTAGCTGCACAGGGTTTCATAATGGGTCTTAATATCCCGCATCGTCCAGTCGTTGCTGTCCCAGGCGGCGGCGATCAGGGCGGTTTTCAGCCCCTTGGCCGTCAGCTGCCCGTTGAAGCTGTAAAAGCGGTCGATGACGGTTTTCAGCTGGGCGGAAAAGCCGAAGTAGTAAAGGGGAGTGACAAAAACCGCCATATCACAGGCCAGCAGTTGTTCCCGCAGAGCGGCCATATCGTCCTTCTGCACGCAGGGGCCCGTCATCCCACAGGCGCCGCAGCCCAAACAGGGGTGCAGGTCGGCGTGCCCGGCGTCAAACACCGTGACCGAATGTCCTGCTTCCTGGGCGCCCCGGATGAATTCCCCGGCCAGCAGGTTGGAGGAACCGTGCTTATGGGGGCTGCTCTCAATGACTAAAATCTTCATTGCTTCTCCCCCTTACAAGCCCAGGCTTTTTACCCAGGAGGAAAGCTCGCCCACCGAGGCGGACGCGTTCAGCTTCTTTCCGTCCAGCACCGTTGCATCCGGGCAGCTCTTTTGCAGGATAGAAGCGGTTTTGCCCATGCCGCTGCCGCCGGAGGTGGCGAAGGGAATCACCGTCTTACCGGCAAAATCGCTGCTTTCCAAAAAGGTCTGCACGATCCGGGGCGCTTCATACCACCAGATAGGGAAGCCCACAAACACCGTGTCGTACTTTGTGACGTCCGCATAAGGCTCCGCCATGGCCGGGCGGGCCGCTTTGTCGTTCATTTCCACGCTGCTGCGGCTGTGTTTGTCGTTCCAGTTTAAGTCCGCGTCGGTATAGGGTCGGGCGGGCTTGATCTCATACAAATCCCCGCCAGTGGCCTGCGCCAGGGTTTTAGCCAGCCGGGCGGTCACGCCGCTGGCGGAAAAATAGGCGATGAGTGCCTTGTTCATCGTTGGATTCCTCCCATCATCATATTGTTTGATTTCCTGTAGACCAGACATGCTGTTCCTTTGCGGCAGCCTTCGTATTCTGGGCCATGACGCCCACCAGCGCATGGGGCAGATAAGGCTCCTCCAGATAGGCGGTCTCCTCCGGCGTCAGGCTGAAATCCACTGCTTTCGCCGCTCCCTCGATGTGAGAGAGCTTGGTGACCCCCGCAACAGGCGCCGTCACCTTTTGCAGCAGCCAGGACAGCGCGACCTCTGTCATGGAAACTCCATGCCTTTCCGCCAATTCCGCCACCCGGCGGAGGATGACCTCATCCTGCTTGGCAGTGGCGTCGTATTTCAGCCGCGCATAGCTGTCCTCTTCCAGCCGCTTGGTGGTCTCGCCGGAATGCCGGGAAAGCCGTCCTCCGGCAAGGGCGCTGTAGGGCGTCATGGCGATGTTGTCTTCAAGGCAAAGCCCCGCCATTTCCCGTTCTTCCTCCCGGAAAATCAGGTTATAATGCCCCTGCACGGAGACAAACTTGGCAAAGCCCTCCCGTTCCGCCAGCGCGTTGGCCTTTGCCAGCTGCCAGGCAAAGCAGTTGGAGATGCCGATATACCGGGCCTTGCCGGCCTTCACCGCCTGATTCAGCCCCTCCATCACGTCGTATAGCGGGGTCTGGTAATCCCACATGTGGTAGATATACAGGTCCACATAGTCCATGCCGAGATTCGCAAGGCTCTTGTCCAGCATCCGCTGGATGTGCTGTTGGCCGGTGATGCCGGTCGCAATCTCTTCCTGGGTGCGGGGCAGGAATTTGGTGGCCACCACAACGTCTTCCCGTCTTGCGAAATCGCGCAGGGCGCGGCCCAGATACTGTTCGCTGGTGCCGCTCTGATAGGCGATGGCGGTATCAAAAAAGTTGACGCCCAATTCCATCCCGCGTTGGATGATTTCTCTGGAATGCGCCTCGTCCACCGTCCAGGTGTGCTGACCGTTTCGGGCGTCCCCAAACCCCATGCACCCCATACAGATACGGGAGACCTGCAAATCGGAATTCCCCAGTTTTGTGTAATCCATTTCCTCACCCGTTTTCGTTTCACTTGCGCTATTTCAGCTTGGCGTAATCCTCGCCGGACACAGCTTCCAGCCATTCGTTGGCGGTGTTTTCCCCCGGGACTTCTACCGCCAGGTGGGAAAACCAGCTGTCCTTTGCCGCGCCGTGCCAATGCTTGACGCCTGCGGGAATGACTATCGCGTCGCCGGGGTGGAGCTCCTGCGCTTCCTTGCCCCATTCCTGATACCAGCCCCGGCCCTCGGTGCACAGCAGAATCTGTCCGCCGTTTTTGTCCGCCTTGTGAATATGCCAGTTGTTGCGGCAGCCCGGCTCAAAGGTCACGTTGGCGATCGAAACCCCCGCCGTGGTGAGCATTTTCAGGTAGCTCTGGCCCACAAAATACTGGGCAAAGGCGTCGTTGGGCGCTCCAAGCCCAAACAATCCGCCGCGTTCCGTCTGGGGTTCAGCATCCTTCCAAACCTCCTTCGCCATGCGGAAGGCCGCCCACGCCTTGGGCCACCCGGCATAGAAAGCCGCATGGGTCAGGATTTCCGCAATCTCCTCCCGGGTGATGCCGTTCTTTTTCGCCGATTCCAGATGATACTGGAAGGATGGATCTATGAGCCCCTGTGACATCAGCGCCACTACAGTGACAAGGGAACGGTCCCGCAGGGAGAGCTTATCCTCCCGGCTCCACACCTCGCCAAAAAGCACATCGTCATTGAGCTCTGCAAATTTCGGGGCAAATTCGCCCAGATCGCGGCGTCCCGCCGTCTGTTTTACTGCCATTGTTGATTCCTCCTACTTCTAAAGTTCTTTTTTTACAATACATGGATTTCCGCAGGCAAGCGTGCCCGCCGGAATCGAGTCTTTTACCACGCTTCCCGCGCCGATCACCGCGCCGTCGCCGATGGTAACGCCGGGCAGGATTACCGTGCCGCCCCCGATCCAGACATAATCGCCAATGACCACGGGAGCAGTTCGTGTGCGCACCGCATCGTTTCCGTTTTCATCGGTGAAAAAGCGCTCGGCGGCCTTGATGGGATGAACCGCTGTGTAGATTTTCACATCGGGGCCAATGAGCGTATGATGGCCGATGGTAATCCTTCCCGTATCCAGCAGGGTGCAGTTCATGTTGATAAGACTGTGGCTTCCCACGCTGATATGGCGGCCGTAATCCACAAAAATGGGCTGATTGACACGGGTATGCTCTCCGCACTTTCCCAGCAGCAAACGGAGAATTTCATTCCGAAGTCCTTCATTCTCCGCCGGAAGGCTGTTATAAAGGCGCATCAGATCCTTTGCCCGGCTGCTCATGCTGCGCAGCTCCGGGTCGCGGGTATCGTACCATTCGCCGCCCGTCATCTTTTCAAATTCTGTCATAACCGTATTACTCCATAGGGTTTTCCCAGGAACCTCTTGTGTCTACATTCGCCTCTTTCGCCAGTGTTTCCAGCCGCTCCATCTCCTCTGCGCTCAGTACAACCTGCGCTGCTTTTGCGGCGTCCTCCACCTGAGAAGGCTTCGTCACACCGATGATGGGCCGGGTTCCTTTGGCAATCGCCCAAGCAATGGCTACCTGCGCAACAGTAGCGCCATGTTTTTCTCCCATGGAACGCATAGCATCCGTCAGCTTCTCCAGCTGCGGCAGGATCGGATTGTAGGTATCACCCCGCTGGCTGCCCTCCGGGAGAGGATTCTTTGTGTTGTATTTGCCGCTGAGCGCTCCCTGCTCCAGCACCATATAGGCATAGAAGTCGATTCCGTTTTCCTTGCAGTAATCCAGAATTCCAGCGTCCTCAGAAGAACGGTACAGCAGGCTGTAGTGGTTCTGGACGGCGGAAACGTGAACGCCCTCTTTGCTGAGGATCTCCTCTGCCCGTTTGATCTGCGCCAGATTGTGGTTGGAAACGCCCACCTGCTTTACCTTGCCGCTCCCCACCAGGGAAATCAGCCCCGGCGTCCAGCGTTCCACATCCGCCGGATTGTGAATCCAGTAGATGTCCATATAGTCCGTACCCAGCCGCTCCATGCTGGCGTCGCACAGTTCCGCCACCGGGTCGGCGCCGTTTCCCGCAATTTGCGGGGTGAATTTCGTAGAAAGGAGCACATCCTCGCGGGGATAGGTCCTGGCAAAAGCGCCCAGAATGTTCTCCGACGCACCCATACCGTAGACGGTGGCGGTGTCCCAAAGGTTCAGCCCTTCCTTCATCGCCGTATCAAATACCGCCTTCAGATCGGCTTCTCCCAGATGGTTGCCGAATACCTGATCGCCGCCGACAGCGCCAACGCCCCAGGACCAGGTGCCGAGTGCAATTCTCGGGAATTTCTTTATGTTTTCCATGATAAAAGTCTCCTTTTTGTTTTTAAGCATTAGCTGCCGGATATCCCGTTGGCAGCCAACCAGCTGCTCACATCATCGGGCATGCTGCTCCCGCCGGAATAGTGGATGCTGAGGGCTTCTCCCATGGCCGCATCCGGCGCCAGCTTGGCAATGGCTGTCAGGCTCTGTCCGAAGCGCCCGCCTCCATGGCTGCAAAACGGGATGATGGTTTTTCCGGAGAAATCATACTCTTCCAAAAAGGAAGCAACCGGCATGGGGATGGACGCCCACCAGTTGGGGTACCCCAGAAGGATTGTGTCATATTGCTCCATGTTCTCCACATGGCTGGCAAGCTCCGGCCTGGCCTGTTCGTTCTGATCCCGCTGGGCCTGATCCAGCACCGTGTTGTAGTCGTCGGAATAGGGGTTCACCATCGTGATTTCAAACAGGTCAGCCCCAGTCTGCCGCTGGATTTCCTGCGCAATTCCCCGGGTATTTCCGCCCCAGGAGAAATAGGCGATCAGGATGGTTCCATCCCCATCGGCGGCATTTTCAATCACGCCGCCGGATACGGTGCCGGAGCCTGCCGCAGCATTTCGCACCAGCCGGATGCCGATATTGAAGCTCGCCAGTTCCGGTTCCAGTGTGGCCCGATAAGCGGAACGCATATTTTTGGCAAAGTCGTTCCAGCCGCCGCCGCGATAAACCCGAAGGGAACCGGTCTCCGGCCCTGTTGGATCGGTCTGTTCTTCCGCAGGATATGCGCCGTAGTAATCCCAGACCCATTCGCTCACATTGCCGTGCATATCATATAGTCCGAACGCATTGGGTTCAAAGCTGCCAACCTCTACCGTGGTTTCCCGATACTGGCCGGGCTTGGTGTCGAGATTGTCCTGGGAGAAGTAATTTCCTTCGATCTCATAGGGGTAATGCCCGTAATAGTTGACCTCTTCGGCACTGGGGGAATTTTCTGTGTTGAACGGCGTTTGTGTCCCGGCGCGGCAGGCGTATTCCCATTCCGCCTCTGTGGGAAGCCGATAACCGTCCGCTTCCCGGTTCCAGGTGACATTCTGCCCCTCTATGGTATAGGCGGGAGTCAGGCCCTCCTGCTCGCTGCGTGCATTGCAATACGCGATGGCGTCCAGCCAGGAGATATTTTCCACCGGCAGGTTTTCTCCGGAAAAATTGCTGGGGTTCTCGCCTGTGACAGCCTCATACTCCGTCTGTGTCAGCTCGTAGGGGCTGATATAGAAATCGCTGACCGTGACGGTGTGCTGCGTTTCATCCTCGCTGCGCCAGGGCTCCGAATCCGGACTGCCCATCAGAAAGCTACCGCCCTCGATGAGGACAAATCCTGTTGGCACGCTCTGCGTGGATGTGGTAGCCGAAGTTGACGAACTCTCCGGTTCTGTCTGTGGGGAGGTGCCCTGCGAACAGGCTGTAAGCGCTACAGCCACTGCCGTTGTCAGGAGGAATGATATTAAGCGTTTCATAAACTCCTCCTTATTCTGACAGCCCGATGTCGGAGAGCCACTGTGCAACATCGCTGCCGGGGTTGGCCGTCTGAGAGCTTCCCAGGGAAAGCCCCTCGGTCACGGCCGCATTTGGCTCCATGCTTTCAATGGTGCGGATGGTACCGGAAAACCCGCTGCCGCCGGAAGTGACGAAGGGGGCGATGGTTTTGCCGGAAAAATCGTACGTATCCAGAAAGGTGTACAAGATCATCGGCATATCCCCCCACCAGTTGGGGTAGCCCAGATACACCACGTCGTACTGCTCAAAATTTGCCACAGTGCCGGCAATGGCAGGCCGGGCGTCATTTGCCTGTTCCTCCTGAGCGATATCCAGCAGGGTGTTGTAATCGTCGGTATACGGTTCGGCGGGAATAATCTCAAAAAGATCCGCACCAGTCTGCGCCTGGATTTCCTGTGCCACTGACTCGGTATTACCGGACCAGGAGAAATATACAACCAGCGAAGTGGCTCCCGCTTCGGTTTCCGGCTGAGAGGCTTCTTCGCCCTGTGGGGTGCTCTCGGAAGGTGTTGTGCTCTCTTCGGATGTGGCGGGATTTTCCGTCTGCGAAGGCGCTGCCAAAGAACTGCCTTCCGGGGAGCCGTTGTTTCCACAGGCGGCAAGGGAAAATACCATTGTAAGTGTCAACACAAGAGAAAGAAATTTTTTCATATTCGTAATCTCCTTTCGTTTGGCAGGTGGCCGCACAGCAGATTTGCTCCGTTTGCCGCCTGACCTTTTTCTATTGTTTTTCTTTACCCAGCGTCATGCACTTTGCGGCAGTGTCACCGGTTTTGAGATAAGTGTAACCGGGCATTTCAAACAGGATGGGTTTGAAAGCGCCGTAATCGATTTTTCCGGCTTCATTCAGGATGCTTTCCTCCGCATAGGTGTGGTCGATTTTGAGGATGAAATTGTCAAACCCCTTGGTTTCATAAATATCCTCCACCGTGCATTCCATGGAAAGCTTTGCCACATCGATCAGCGGGGCGTTGTTTTGCCCGATGCTGTAGTCGAATACCTCGGATTTATCCGTCTTTCCGCCGCTGACACATCCCACATAGTCCGCCTTGGGGAGCATGGCCTCGTCCACGATGTTGACTGACAGTACTCCGTTTTCTCGAATCCCCTGATTGGTATAATGGGGTTTTGCAAGGCTGACCATGATGTGATCGTGCCCCATGATGCCCACATGACCCACCAGCACCCAGTTGGGCTTACCGTTCACCATAGCGCCCACCACCGTCAGCGGCATGGGGTAGAGGGCCAATACACGGCCCAAATCTTTCTTCATAGCAATCCTCCCCTTATTTCTTCGCGTTTGCTTTCTGAATTTTGTACCGCAGGTAATCCAGACGGTCCAACTGCGCCTGTTTGAAGTGGATCTCATCCAACGTACTGCTGCGGTGCCGGCTGATGATCGCCAGCCGTTCCTGCTCCGTGTTTTCCCCCTCCAGCAGCAGCCGCATGTAGGTCTCCACTTCTTCATTGGAAAATCCCACATCGTGCAGGGTCATGATCGTACTCAGACGTTGGATGTCTTCCTCGTCGTACTGCCAGGCGTCCATCACGTTTTTGACTGCTCCGCATAATCCCCAGCTTTCGTATTCCCGGAGAACGTCGATGGGGATTTTGTACCGTTCACTTGCTTCCTGAATCGTCATCTTTTCACCTCAAACGCCTTATTTAACAAAAAATAAAGGTGTCCCGTGTTGGGACACCTTTATTGTAACGTCTTTGATTCAATATGTAAAATACTTATATTTTATCGTCAGAAATAACTTTAAGACATTTCGAGGCAAACTCAATAAAGGCCGCTGTAGCAGAGGAAAAAACAGCGTCTTTTTTCCAGAC
>CAJFTG010000061.1 GCA_904419875.1 Candidatus Avimonas caecicola
TAAACGCCAGGCCTCGCAAAGTTTTGAACTTCCATTCTGCTCAGGTATTATGGCACTTCGAACTCAATTCCTGTTGCACTTAGTTTGACAATTCACTATAAGGTGCGGAGAAGCGCACGGCGCTTATTCCTGCCGCAGGGCATCCACCGGCTTCAGGCGGGCGGCTTTCAGCGCGGGATATACGCCGAAAACCCCGCCCAGCAGGACCGAAAACAGGATTAGAAAACCAAAAGCCGCCCCGTCGATCGGAACCTCCAGGCCGAAGGCGCGGATGCCGAGCCACCCGGCCCCGCCGCCCACCGCAATCCCCGCCAGGCTGCCGAGCAGGGAAATCGTCACCGCCTCGGCCAGGAATTCCCAGAGGATCCGGCTGCGGGAAGCGCCAATCGCCTTTTTCACGCCGATCTCCCGGGTACGTTCGCTGACGGAAACCAGCATGATGGTCATGATCCCGAGGCCGGATACCACCAGCGAGATGCCGCTGATGACCGTCAGGACCAGGCTGACGATG
Organism: Candidatus Avimonas caecicola; assembly: GCA_904419875.1. Lineage (GTDB taxonomy): Bacteria > Bacillota > Clostridia > Oscillospirales > Acutalibacteraceae > Avimonas > Avimonas caecicola. Next base: position 512 of record CAJFTG010000061.1, read on the forward strand.
TCCAGCAGATTCCCCAGACGGTCCCGCTGGGTGGCAAGGTTGTCGGTGCGGAAATATCCCTGCGTCCCGGTGGCGCGCTCCAAACGGCTCAGCAGCAGGGTTTCGGTCGCTTCGATATCCGCCGAATCGCTGACCCGCACCGCCACCTGGTCAAAGGTGCTCCGCCCGGTAAGGGCCTGAAGGGTGCTGTATGGCACATAGACCATGCCGGGGATGAATTCCCCCAGGCTTTGCAGCAGGGTGCTCCCCGCCTCTGCAATCCCGACGATCTCCAGTTCCTCCTGCGTGCCGCCGATCTGCAGGCGAATGGTTTTTCCGGTAATATTGTCCCGTCCGTACGCCTCCCTGGCCAGCGTTTCATCCACCACGCAGATCATGGCGGCGGACTGGACGTCCGCTTTGGAGATCAGGCGCCCATGCTTCAGGCTCAGGGAAATGGCCTGCTTTGCCCCCGCATCGATGCCGCAGATCAGGGTGCCGCTCTGCACCTCCCGCAGGGTGGAGGTGGAATACTCGATCATCAGGGGCATCGCCGTCTCCACATTGCCGGTGCTGCGGATCAGGGCGAGGTCCTCCTCCGACAGCCCGGACAGGCCGTCCTCGCTCAGGGAGGCGTTGGTGCTGATGGACAGCCCGCTGATCCCCAGGCTTTCCAACTCGCCGTTCACCGCCGTTTTTCCGGCCGAGCCGATCAGGGAGACGACCGCCACCATACTCACCCCGATGGTGATGCTGCCCGCGGTCAACAGGGTGCGCAGCCGCTTTCTTGCCAGGCTTTTCCATGCGCAGGAGAGGATGTCACGCATCGGCAGCCGCCCCCTGTTCCTCCACCGCCACCCGCTGCCCGTCTTTTTCCACAGCGGAGGGATTGCGGATAACCCGGTCTCCGACCGCAAGCCCTTCGCCCACCTCAAAGCCGTCGTTCCACTCCCGGACGGTCCGGATCACCTGCTTGACGGCCTTCCCGTCCCGGTACAGGTACACATATTCCTGATTGAGGTCGTCCTGCAATACATATTCGTAGGGGATCAGGATGCAGTCCGTGGCGCTTCCGACCTGAATCTGGGATTTTGCCGAAAGCCCCGGCTTCAGGGACTCGTCCGTCTCGGAAAGCGAGACGACGGCGTCCACCACCGTCTCGCTGTTCGTGCCGGAATACTGTTGGCGGGCGGAGGGAGAAATATAGGTCAGCGTCCCCCGGTATTCCTCCTCCTGAAAGGCGGCGCCGCTGACCATGACCGGCTGGCCGACCGCCACCTCCCTGAGCTTGTTCTCGTTGATGGTGATTTTCACCTGCAGCGCGTCGCTGGAGGAAATAACGGCGCAGGGAACGCCGGTATCCACCGCCTCCCCCTCCGCCACGTTCAGCGTCCGGATGGTGCCGTCCGCCGTGGCCGCCACGCTCCGGATGATCTGCTGGCTCGGGACCAGGGAGGGGGAAATGCCGGCCGCAGCGGCCAGGACCTGCCTTGTCGCGTCCACATCCACGGTAAAGAGCGTATCCCCCCTCTTCACCGTGTCTCCCGCCTCCACCAGCACCTCCTCCGCGATGCAGGACATTTCCACGTATACGTCCTGGCTCTCCGCCGCCGCTATACGGCCGGTACAGGTGACGGTATCCTCGGCGGAACGGGTTTCCACGGTATAAAGGGTCACCGCCGGCGCCGAGCCGTACAGCAGCGGCCTGGCCAGCAGGATTCCCGCGACAGCGGCGATTGTCAGGGAAAAAAGCAGCGCATAAAGTTTTTTCATCCGGTCCCACGCCTTTCCAGCACAGAAAAATTCACGCCCTTATTCTGTGACGGAAAGCGCGGAATATGTCCGCTATTTTTCGCCAGTAAACCGATTGCCGAAGCAAAAAACAGAATGCGTTCCCGCCGGCGGAACGGCTCAACCCAGCGCTTCGTACGCGTCCCGCAGCGTTTTGACGCCGATCAGCTCCGCGTCGCCCCGTTTGGGCAGGGAGCGCAGATTGTGGTACGGCAGCAAAATCCGGGAAAAGCCGAGCCGCACCGCCTCGCCAATCCGGCTCTCCGCGTTGGTGACAGAGCGGATTTCCCCCGCCAGCCCCACCTCGCCGAAGGCGATCACCTCGTCTCCGACAGCCCTGTCCTTCAGGCTGGAGATCAACGACAGCGCCACCGGCAGGTCGGCTGCCGGCTCGTCCAGCCGCAGGCCGCCCACAACGTTGACATAGGCGTCCAGATTGGAAAAAAAGTAGCCGCCCCGCTTTTCCAGAACGGCCAGCAGCAGGGAAAGGCGGTTGTAATCGAAGCCGGTGGCCATCCGCCGCGGGTTGCCGAAGCCCGTCGGGGAAACCAGCCCCTGAACCTCGGCCAGCAGGGGGCGCGTCCCCTCCATCACGCAGGCGACGCAGGTGCCGCTCACATTGGTGGGGCGGCCGTCCAGCAGCATTTTGGAGGCGTTTTCCACTTCATACAGGCCGCGGTCCCGCATTTCAAAAACGCCGATTTCGTTGGTGGACCCGTAACGGTTCTTCACGCAGCGGAGGATGCGGTAGCTGGTATTTCGGTCCCCCTCAAAATAGAGCACGCAGTCCACGATATGCTCCATCACCTTCGGGCCGGCGATCGCCCCGTCCTTGTTCACATGGCCGACGATAAACACCGGGATGTCGGCGCTTTTCGCCTCCCGCATAATGGCGTTGGTGCATTCCCGCACCTGCGTCACGCTGCCGGAGGAGGAGGCGACGCCCGCCAGATTCATCGTCTGGATGGAATCCACAATCACCAGGTCGGGCGCGTCGGCGCGGAAGTGCTCGAGCACCGTTTCCATATCGGTTTCGCACAGGACGTAAAGGTTATCGCTGTCCACCCGCAGGCGGTCGGCCCGCAGCTTGATCTGGCGCTCCGATTCCTCTCCCGACACATACAGGATTTTCAGATCCCGGCCCAAATACTGGCAGATCTGCAGCAGCAGGGTGGATTTGCCGATTCCGGGGTCGCCGCCGATCAGCATGAGCGCCCCGTGGACGATCCCCCCGCCCAGCACCCGGTCCAATTCCTTCAGGCCGGTTTGAAAACGTTTTTCCCCCTGAGGGCTGATGCTCCCAATCCTCTGCGCAGCGCGGCCGGACGGGGACCGCCCGGCCGCCGGCGCCGCCCTCTCCGGGGCGCGGAACTCTTCAATGAGCGTGTTCCATTCCCCGCAGGAGGGGCATTTTCCGTACCATTTGGGGGACTCAAACCCGCACTGGGAACAGAGATATACGGTCTTGCTTTTTGCCGGCATAGCCGTCCTCCTTTTTTGACATCCCTCACGTCTCGTAACGCAGCAGCCCGCAGGCGATGGCATAGGCCATGCTCTGCTGATAGCTCGGGTCCTTCAGCTTCTGCAGCTCCGCGGTGTTGGAAAGGAAGCCGCATTCCACCAGGATAATCGGCGTTTTGGCATTGTGAAGCAGGTAGATGTCCTTGCTTCCCTTTTTCAGCTCCCGGGTGTTGTCCGGCTGCAGCAGCCCGACGACCGCCTCCCGGACGGAATCGGCCAGCAGGGCGCTTTCCGCGCTGCCCGAACCATAGAAAATCTGCGCGCCGGAATACTGCGTCTGGGAAAACTGGTTTTCGTGGATGCTGATGGTCAGCCGGCTGCCGTTCACCATTTCCAGCCGGTTCTTCAGGTCGCTCACCTTCTGTTCCTTGACAGTGGAAAGGCCGGGATCGTGGATGGAGCAGTCGGTGTCACGGGTCATCTCCACCGGATACCCGAAAAAGCGCAGCATATCTGCCAGCGGCAGCGCAATCGCCAGGTTGATGTCCTTCTCCAGCGTCCCGTCGGCGGCGGAAGCGCCGCCGTCCATTCCCCCGTGCCCCGGGTCGATCAGGATGACGCCCTCCCCCGCCGTACCGCCGGCGCTTTGCAGCGCCGGGGAAGCAATCAGGCGGACCAGCTGCACCCCGATGAAGACCGCCGCCAGAATGCAGCAGAGAAGCAGCAGAAGCTTGAGAACGGACGCGCGCGGTATTCTGCCCGAAATTCGTTTTTTCAAAAATACCACCCCGTACAACGTATGAACGGGGCGGCAAAATCATACGCCCAAATCAGCGGCGTCTTTTCTTTTTCTTCTGCGGGCTGACATAGAGGAATTTTTCCGACAGGGAAATGTGCTTGTAACCGAGCAGGTACCCCAGCCAGCAGACGAAGGGGATGACTGCAACGGTCAAAAGCAGCACCAGCATGGAGGGCCAGGAGACATCCGCGGTTAGCTGCACCGATGTGCCGAGCATGCTGTTCAGCAGGGGCAGGAACACGAAATTGAACAGCCGGTAGGTAAAGATGAACTGAGGGAAAAACAGCCCGAGCTTGCTCAGGAACAGCACCACGTACAGCAGAAAAGACGGAACGGCCGCCATCAGGCCGACCTTCAGGCCGCGCAGCTTGTCCTCCTCCATATGCTTGAACTGCACCATGTTGCTGTCCTTGTCCCCCTGCATCCACAGCTTGGAATACGGCAGGGCGATCAGCAGAATCAGCATCAGGACCTGCGCGACGATATTGAAAGCCAGCAGCGTACCGGACGGGACCTCGGTGCGAATCGACTCCCAGCGCTGGTTGGAGGGAAGCGTGGTGGTTGTGGCCGTGGATGCGGTCCCGGTCGTTGCGGCCTCTTCCGCCGCACCGGCCGCGGTCGGGGAAGTCGTCCCCCCTCCCGCCGAAGTGGAAGCGCCGTCCACCGCCTGCGTGGAGGAAGTGGTCGCCTGGGTGGTGGACGCGGAGGTGGTGGTGTCCGAATAGTAGATTTCGGACAAAACGGTGGTGGTGCCTGCCTCTTCATCGTATTCCACCAGCCGTTCGCCGATGCTTTCCGTGGACAAGCCGGTGACAATCATCATCAGCGACATATACAGGATGATGGAGAGGACGGCGGAGAAAATGGTGCGCAGGAAAACATTCACGGCCATTTTCACATTGGCAATCGGTAAATTGGGCTGCTGCGACATAACGCTTTTCATCCTTTGTCTTGTATTTCCAGGCTGCCGACCCGGCCGCCGTCCCGCCGCCGGAAAAGCGGCGAAGCCTGCGGGAAATTCAGTCTCAGTATACCATCCTTTCCGGCATTCGGCAAGGTTCCGTCAAGCGCCGCGAATAAACAATTTATGAACTTTCCGCGCCGCGGCAAGGACAAACCGGAGCGGCATGCCCTCTTTGGAAAAAGCGGCCGCATCCGTTTGGATGCGGCCGCCCTTGGCCCTTTCCGGATTTTACTCCGCGTCCGCGGACTCCGCCGGTTCGGCAGCCGTGTCGGCGGTGAGCGCCGCCATGTCCGCGCCCTCTTCCAGCAGGGCGCGAATCGACAGGCTGATGCGCTTATGCTCATAATCGACGTTGGTGATCTTGACCTTGACCTCCTGGCCCATCTCCAGCTCATCCTGCGGCTTGTCGATCCGGCGATCCGCAATCTGGGAGATGTGGATCAGGCCGTCGATGCCCGGGATGATCTGCGCAAAGGCGCCGAAGCTGGTCATCCCGACGATTTTCGCATCCACCACCGAGCCGATCGGATAATTCGCCTTGAAGATCTCCCACGGATTATCCTCCGCCTTACGGTAGCCGAGCGAAATCTTGTGCTTTTCGGTGTCCAGGTCCTTGATATAGACCTCCACCGTGTCGCCCACGCTGACCACCTCGGACGGATGCTTGATCCGCTTCCAGGACAGTTCGGAAATATGGATCATGCCGTCCACCCCGCCGATATCCACGAACGCGCCGTAGGAGGTCAGGGATTTGACGGTGCCGGTATACTTCTGGCCGATCTCCGCCTGGGCCCAGAACGCCGCTTCCTTTTCCTTGCGCTCGTCGCGGGCGACCTGACGGATGGAGCCGACCGCGCGGCGGCGGTTCTTGTTGGTCTCGATAATCTTGAAGCGGACCGTCTGCTTGAGCAGGGGGGAGAGATCTTCCATCCGGGTCAGGGAAGCCTGGGAAGCCGGGATGAACACCCGCACCCCATTGGCCACGGCCAGAACGCCGCCCTTGATGACGTCGGTGACAACGCCCTCCAGCACCTCGCCGTTCTCCTCGGCCTCGACAACCTTATCCCAGCCCTTCATCGCATCCACGCGCTTCTTGGAGAGCATAATGGTGCCTTCCTGGTCGTTGGTGCGCATGATGAGCAGCTCCAACTCGTCCCCGACCTTCACCACGTCGGCGGGGACCGCATTCGGGTCCGCGGAGAGCTCCGAAGCCGGGATATAGCCGGCCTGCTTGCGGCCGACAACTTCTACCTGCACCTCGTTCGGAGCAATACCGACAACCACGCCGCGTACCCTTTCATCCGTATTCAGGCTCTGCAGCGACGCTTCCAGCGCCTCCTCAAAGCTCATTTCGTCAAACGACTTCGCCGGAGCAGCCTCCGCAGCCGGCTCCTCCGCCTTTTCGGGTTCGGCGGCCGGCGCAGCCTCGGCAGCCGTCTCTTCCGCCGCCGCGGTCTCTGCTTCTTTGATTTCGTTTTCAGTGCTGTTGACAATTTCGGACATGGTTGAAAGTACCTCCTTTATAATATCGGCGGGCGTTGACGCCCCGGCTGTCAGACCGACCGCCCGTACCCCCCGGAACATGGCGGGCGAAAGCTCGTCCGCGGTTTCGATGAGCACCGTAGGGCAGTACCGGGAGCACACATCGCGCAGTTTGGCGGTGTTGGAGCTCTGGCGTCCGCCGACAATCACCATGATATCGCATTGCTGCGACAGCGCGACCGCTTCGTTCTGCCTGTCAGCAGTCGCATAACATATTGTATCAAAAATTTTGAGGTTTGTATAGACTTTTTTTGCGATTTCCGAGCATTTTTCCCAAGTGTTTTTATTGAACGTTGTCTGTGCCACCATCACCGGGGGATGATTTGTGAAAATCTCTTTGTTTTCGTTCAACTTTTCCAGATCTTCTGGTGAAGCAATCACAAAACTCGGTCCTTCGCAGTGGCCGCGTATCCCGGCCACTTCCGGGTGTCCTTCGTCGCCGGCAATGATAACCGCCGCCCCTTTGGCGGATTCCTCAGCGACAATCCGGTGAATCTTGGCGACAAAGGGGCAGGTCGCATCGCAGTATTTTCCGCCGGTGCGTTTCAGCTCTTCGTAAACGGAGCAGGGCACGCCGTGGGAACGGATCACCAGCGTGGAACCGGCCGGCGCATCCGCCGGTGAGGACACGATGGTCACGCCCCGTTCCTCCAGCTCCCTCACCACCTGCGGGTTATGGATGATCGGCCCGAGGGTGCAGACCGTCTCCCCTCTGTCCAGTAAATCATATACCGTTCTGACCGCTTTATTCACGCCGAAACAGAACCCGGCGGATTTTGCCAATGTAATCGTCAAGAGGATTCCTCCAGCATCCGGGCGATCCGGTCCATTATGTATCGGGACGCATAGCGCAGGTCGGGATGCTCCGCGTCCTCCAGATGCAGCTCCGCCGGGGAGATCGGTTCGCCGAAAATCAGGGTGGTGCGCCGGAAAAGCCGCACCTTTTGGTCCCTGGCCCTAATAGCCACCGGCAGGATGTACGCGCCGGTCTGCGAGGCTACCAGGGCGGCGCCGGATTTCGCCCGGCCGAGCTTGCCGTCCCTGGAGCGGGTGCCTTCGGGGAAAATCCCCAGGACCCTGCCGCTATTCACGATCTCCCTGGCGGTGTCGATCGCGCCGGTGTCCCCCGCTCCCCGCTTGACGGGGAACGCCCCGAATTTTTTGCCGACAAACCATGCCGCCAGCCGGTTTTGGAACAATTCCGCCTTCGCCATATAATACACATGCCGTTTCATGGCCATGAGCAGGAACACCGGGTCGATATCCGAAATATGGTTGGGACAGACCATCAGCGGCCGGGGGTCCTCCGCGGAGGGGATGTTCTCCCGACCGGTCACCCGGTAGGGAAACAGCAGAAAAAACAGGGGCTTGAAAAAAGCCAGCAGAAAACGCGCCAATCGCATACTCTCTTCCTTTCCCGGGGCTCCCGGTTTGTCGATCAGGCCAGCGCCTTTCGGATAACCGCCCGGATGGCGGCCACCGCCTGCTCCAGGTCCATGGAGGAGGTGTCGACCTTCACCGCGTCCGCCGCCGCCTTCAGCGGGGCGGCCGCGCGGTGGGAGTCGTCGTAGTCCCGCTTTTTCATGTCGGCAAGCACCTCGTCGTAGGAAACCGATTCTCCCTTTTCCCTCAGCTCCTGGAAACGGCGCTGTGCCCGGACCTCCGCCGAAGCGGTCAGAAAAATTTTGACCTGCGCGTCCGGCAGGACCACCGTGCCGATATCCCGGCCGTCCATGACCACATTGTTCGTCTTCGCCAGATCCCGCTGGAGGTCGAACAGGAAGCGGCGCACCGCCGGCAGGCTGGATACCGCCGAGGCGGCCATCGACACCTCCGGCGTGCGGATGCTGCCGCTGACGTCCTCCCCGTTGACCAATACGCGCTGGACGCCGTCGATATACCGGATTTCCATATGCAGGCGGGGCAGCAGCGACCGCATGGCCGCCTCGTCCCGCAGGGGCACCCCCTCGCGCAGGGCCATGTACCCCACCGAACGGTAAAGCGCCCCGGTATCCACGTAAATAAAACGCAGCTCCTCGGCCAGCAGCCGGGCGATCGTGCTTTTCCCCGCGCCGGAAGGCCCGTCGATGGCAACGGCAATCACGGAAGCATTGGACTCAATCACAGAATTCCATCCTTTCCCAAAGGGAATCTTTTGAATGACCGGCGCGTTCCCCCCGTTCTTTCTGCCCGTCTTCATCCGCCTTCATCCGCCCTCCCCCGTCGGCGGGAAAGGGCGGCCCGGGCGGCGCCTTCACCCGGCGGCGTGCCGGCCGGCGGCGACGCCGGTGGAAAACGCGATCTGCAGGTTGAAGCCGCCGGTATAGGCGTCCACGTCCAGCACCTCGCCGGCGAAATACAGGCCGCGCACCTTTTTGGATTCCATCGTCCGGGGGTTCAGCTCCCCCACCTTCACCCCGCCGGAGGTGACGATCGCCTCCTCCACCGGGCGGAACCCCTCCACCGTCAGCGGCAGGGCCTTGAGAAGCGCGGCGAGGGCGCGCCGCTGCTCCCGCGTGACGGAATGGCACTTTGCCTCCGGCCGGATCCCTGACAGGGACACCACGACCGGGCAGAGGCTGCGGGGAAGCAGCGCCCCCAGGGAATTGCCGAAATCCCGGTTCCGGTTTTCGGTCAGGTCCCGCACCAGGCGGGCGTCCAGCTGTTCCGGCGTGAGGGCCGGCTTGAGATCGACATACAGCCGGTAGCGTCCCGGCTCCATCTCCCGCATGTGGGCGCTGGCGCTGAGGGCCATCGGGCCCGAAACGCCGAAGTGGGTGAACAGCATTTCGCCGAAATCCTCAAAAAGGGTTTTTCCGCTTCGCCCATCCTCCACCCGCAGGGCACAGTTGCGCAGGGAAAGCCCCTGTGCGTCCCGGCACCAGGATTCCCGGCAGACCAACGGGACAAGAGACGGGCGCGGCGGAACCACCGTATGCCCCGCCTGCGCCGCCAAGCGATAGCCGTCCCCGGTGGAGCCGGTGAGGGGATAGGAAAGTCCGCCGGTGCAGACGATCACTCCGTCCGCCTCCAGCTCCTCTCCGCCTTCCAGCCGGACGCCGCGGCAGGCACCGTCCCGGAGCAGCAGCTCCGCAGCCCGCCCCTGTACAAAACGGCAGCCTGCACGGCGGACCGTGCCCACCAAAGCGTCCACCACGTCGCGCGCCTTGTCCGAGCAGGGGAATACCCGGTTCCCCCGCTCCGTTTTAACCGCAAGGCCGTTTTCTTCCAGAAAGGCCATCATATCCTGCGGGGTGAAGGCGGACAGGGCGCCGTACAGAAAACGGCCGTTTTCCGGGACATGGGCAATGAAATCGGGAACGGCGCAGTTGTTGGTGACATTGCAGCGGCCCTTTCCGGTGATCATCAGCTTGCGGCCCATCCGGGCGTTGCGCTCCACCACGGTCACCGACAGGCCCCGGACGGCGGCAGCCCAGGCCGCCATCAGGCCGGCGGCGCCGCCCCCCGCGACCAGAACCGTCCGCCGGTTATTGTTTGACATTGCGACATCCATTATGCCTTGTCCTCAAACTTCTGATATACCTCGTATTCCTCCCAGATGCGCTCCAACGCCGTCAGCTCGCTCTGGATATCCTCCTTTTTCCGCAGGGAGATCGCCACAATCAGCGCGTTGACGATGCTCAGCGGCGCCACCAGGGAATCCACAATGGTGGCCATGTCGCTGTGGGCCAGCAGCAGCCAGGACGCATACTCCGCGATCGGCGAAATTTCGCTGTCGGTAATCGCAATCACCCTGGCGCTGCGGGAGTGGGCGAAATGCATCGCCTTGACCGTCTTGCTGGAATAGCGGGGGAAGCTGAACCCGACGATCACATCCTCCGCGCCGATGTGGAGCATATCCTCAAAAATCTCCGTTTCGCTGTTGGTGTAAATCAGCTGAACGTCCACCAGCAGGAGCTTGAGGTAATACGCCAGGAAGGAGGCCAGGGAGCGGCAGCTCCCCGCGCCGAAAATATAAACGCGGCGGGCGCCGACCAAAGCGTCCACCGCCCGGTAAAAGGTATCCCTGGGCAGCTCCTCCAGCGTCTGGCGGATATTGGCCAGATCGCAGCCGATGATGTTGTCCAGCACCTCGTCGTCGGCCATGCGGGTGCGGGTCACTTCGATGCGCTGCACCGAGGTCAGCTTGCTGCGCACCAGCTCCTGCATCGCCTTCTGCAGCTGCGGGTACCCTTCGAACCCCAGCTCGGCGGCAAACCGGACCACCGTGGATTCGCTCACCCCCACGGTCTCGCCCAGGCGGTACGCCGTCATGAAGGCGGCCTTGTCGTAATGGTCCACAATATACTGCGCAATCCGCTTCTGCCCCTTGGAAAAGGACGGCCGGCATTCGGTTATATGGGAAATCAGATTGGACTTCAAGCCTGTCACCCCTTTCCCTTATTTTAATGCGAAAGGGAAAAAATTGCAAGAGAAACTATTGCAGCCTGCAGGAAACGGCAGGAAACCGCAGGGGACCGGCGGCCCCGGCGCCTGAAAAGGCGCCGGGGGCAAGTGGGAGGCAAAACCGATCTGGGATGAAGAACAAGCCGGCATAACGGCGTGCGGAAAAGTTTATGCAGAAGGCGGGCGGGAAGCAATGCCTCCCTCCTCGCCGGCGGGCAATTTCATCATGCCCCGCATGGGAACAAAGCCCGCTTTTATGTATAAGGGTTTCCCCGCCTCGGAGGTTTCCAGATAGATTTTGGGGGTGCCGCGCTTCGCCGCCCGGCTCACCAGCCACTTTAGAAGGGCTTCGCCCGCCCCCCGCCTTCTGAATGGCGGCCGGACATAGAGGTTCATTAAATAGGCGCATTTTCCGGTCGGATTGTCCGGCGAGGGCATTTCCTGGTAAAAGCAAACGCCGCCGCAGCCTATGACCGCATTATCCAGGCAGGCAAAGCAAGCCATATGCTCGCCTGTTTGCAGCGCCCTTTGATAATACCGGCGGTTTTCCTTTTCCAATTCGCCGGTGGGTTGGCCCGGCGGAATAGAAAACACCTCCCGCAAAACCTCCATGCGCCATTGCACCAGCAAATCCATATCCTCCAATGCTGCCTTTCGTATCACAATCCCCATTAAAAATTCCCCGCTTTCATGACGACAGGCAGCCTTTCCATGTCCGGCTTGCCGTTTGTATTGAGAGGAATTGACGGCATCTTCACAAAGAATTCCGGGATCATAAAGGAGGCGAGGTTTTCGGCAAGCTCAGATTTAACCGCAGACACCTTCATACCTGGATCGGCGGGGACGACATAAGCGGTCATATAGGATAGGCCGTTTTCATCGGTGAAGGCGCGGACGACGGCCTGCCGCACGCTTTCGCACTGATAAAGACGGGATTCCACTTCCGACACTTCCACCCGCTTGCCGTAAATCATGATCTGCGTGTCCTTGCGGTGAAGAAAGGCAATGTTTCCATCCGGAAGAAAATAACCCAAATCGCCGCTGCGGTACATGACGCTGCCGTCCGGCTGCGCTTCGAACGCCTTATTTTCTTCCTCATGGCTGCCAATATAGCCCATAGACACGCCGCCTCCATAAATGCAGATTTCCCCGGCTTGTCCGGCAGGGAGCTCCTTCCCGTCCGCGTCGAGTATGCGAATCCGGCTTCCCCTCACGGGCAGGCCGATCGGGTATGTCCCGTCTTCCAGAACCGTCCCGCCGTTGCAGTGATAGTAGGATGCGCACACCGTTGTTTCCGACGGGCCGTATGTGTTGTACACCTCCGCCTGTTCCAGCAGACGATCGATATAAACGCCGCGCAAAACGTCCCCGCCGCTGATAAGCAGTCGGAGAGAGGGCGGAATGGCGGGCAAATGGTTCATTTCCGCCAGCAGATAAGGAAAGCCGCTGATAATGGTTACCCGGTGCTTGCCGACAAACCCCATCAGGGAATGAATGTCCGCCTTCTCCTCTTCCGACGGGATGGCAATCGCCGCGCCGTTTAACAGGCCGGCAAAGACCTCCTCGACAAAAATGTCGAAAGAGCATACGGAATATTGCAGCATGATATCGTTGTCCGTGAGATGAAACTCGCTGTCAAACGCCCGCACATAATGGCAGACATTGCGGTTTGTTACGCATACCCCTTTCGGCCTCCCTGTTGTGCCGGAGGTATAAAGCACATATGCCGGGCGTTCGGGTTCCTGTACGGCCGTTTGCTCCGCCGGAGGCTCCGAAGCACAAATTTCACAGTCGGTCAGCCGTACGGGAAACCCCTCCAGCTTGTTCGCGCATTCTCTTTCCGTCAAAATGAAATCCACATTCGCTTCTTTCATCATATAGCGGATGCGGCCGGTCGGGAAGGACGGCTCGGCCGGGACATACCGCGCGCCGCATTTCAAAACGGCCAAAATCGCCGCGATCATCTCCGCGCGGTGGTTCATGACAATGCCGACGCTGCGGAGCCCCTCCGGGAAAGTGCCGGCGATTTTATCGACGAAATCCGACAGCTCGCCAAAAGTCAGCGTCCTGTTGCTTTCAATAACGGCCGCTCCCTGCTTGTTTTTCGCAGCCGCTTGCTGAAAGAGTGCGTAAATCGTATTTTCCATGTTGCCCTCCTTGTTGCCTGTCGGATTCTTCCGGCATCCGCACGCATTTCGTAGCTGCCTGCTCCGGGCTTTCCCGCCATGGATTCCGGCGCGGCGACAGGCGTTTAGGCAGGGTAGCCGCTTCCGGCCCAGCCGCCCTGTCTTCCATCCCTGGCGGTCCTTCGTTTGTGCGCCCTCGTGAAATCCACGGCCGCTTTCCCTGGATTCTTCACCATTTGTTCCAGTGGACTTTGTTTTCCACCGTCGCTTTGACCTGAGAGGGCAGAAGCGCGTCTTTACGCGGATAGCCGAGAACAACCAAAGCCGGCAGGGCATAGCCGTCGGGGACCTTCAGAAACGCTTTTATCTGTTCCGGCTCTTTTCTGACCGGAATATGAACAACCGACCCCAGCCCTTCGGCGGTGGCGGCAAGAAGCAGATTTTCCACCAACGCCCATGCCGCGCCGTAATCCATGAGGCCGTAACCGTTTTTGTCGTTGTCAAAGGTGTACTTCTGTCGGAAATAGGGCAGGATCACGCAGGCGGATTCTTCGATCATGCTGCGCTGGCGCGGATAAGCGATCTGAAACATTTCCTGCTGCGGGGTTTTCGGTTCCCGGATGCGGCAGGGATAAGGGCGGATGAACCGAGCTAGTTCCAGAATGATGGATTTGTCCGTCAGCGTTACCAGCTCCCACCTTCTCTGATGATTGGAAGACGGCGCCTTCAGTCCCGCGTCCAGAATCCTTTCCAGCGCCTCTCTGGGGATTTCCCTGTCCTCAAATTGACGTATACTCCTTCTTTTGTTGATTGCCTCATAAAATTCCATGCTTCAATCCTCCGTTTCCTGGTTCACCAGCAGGGTAAGGTTTTTTGTAAAAGTCCTTGACAGATCAACCAGCTGTTTTTGTTCTTCCGCCGAAAGCCTGGACATCGCCGTGTCCTCCGCCCATGTGATATGGCGGACAATCCTTTCGCAGCATAACCGGCCCGTCTCGGTCATCTGCACGATTTTGTTCCGCTTGTTCTCCGGCGCTTCGGTAACGGTGACACAGCGGCCTGCCAGGAGGTTCCTGATGATTACATTCACGGTTTGTTTTGACTGGAACGTCCTTCGGCAGAGCTGCGTCTGCGTCATTCCGTCCTTTGCATAAAAAAGGGCGTTCGCCACCAGCAATGTTTTCATCCGCATTCCATGGCGTTTCGCATATTCGTCATACAGGGCAAACGGCTCATCTCTGAATTTGCAGTACAGGCAGGCGTTTTTCTTATCTTCTTTCGTCATAGCCCGCCTCCTATAGTAAAATAATTCACAGTCAAATTTATTACAGTCAAATTATTGACTAATTGGATTATAGCAGACCTTGCCCGGCGTTTCAAGGGTATTTCAGAAAAACACGAAGAATACACCCCCGGCAAAGCCGGGGGTAGTTCCGATGCAGGCAAAGCCCTATGACCTTCGCGTGCGCCTCAAACGTGGAATACGGCCTGCCGGCCGCTCCAAGACGGTTGCTTGCCGTTCATGAACGGGGCGGTTTTACGCATGGTCAGCGGTATATTTTTTGCCGTATACATTTCACTCCCCGTTGTCGTTATTCTGCTTCGGGGGTGATTTCTTAGCAGCCGTCCTTTTTGCCCGGTCCCGTTCGGTCGGCCGGGGGCTTTTAAAAGCAGGACAGGGCGGCTGTCAGCCATCCTGTCCCGCCGGACGGGTTCCCATATGCGTTTATTTGCGTGCGCCGCAAAAGGATGCGTCGTCTGGCCCAAAGCCGCCCCCGCCGTTCGAATTGGCCACGGTTCAGCGGCGGTTGCCCTGAAAAAGCCGGGACAGGCGGGGATGCAGAACGCGGAAATACATCGTCACCAGGCTGCCCAGCGCCATGTCGTAGATGACAAACACCACATTCCCCGCCAGCAGGAACAGCAGGGCGACGTTCACCCCGCCGATCACAAAGGCTTCGGGATCCAGATGGAAGAAAAACAGCATGACCAGGTAGGAAAGCACCATCGACAGGTTGAAAATCCCCAGCTTGACCAGCCACTCAACCGCCCGCCGGCGCAGCCTTTCCAGCAGGGCCTTCAGCACGGGATAATACCCGAAAAAGGCAATAAACATCACCTTGGCCTGCATATCCGGCGCAACCAGAAGGGAGAGCAGAGCCACCGCGCCGTAAACCATCCAGCCGGTTTTCACCCCGGCCTCCACCACCACCGGGATCAGCAGCGCCCCCGCAATGGCCGGGAGCGCATAGGTCCCCAGCGGGAAAAAGGTCATCAGCATGAACATCAGGGAAAGCGCCCCGAACACGCCGCCGAGCGCCACCTTACCGCTTGGTCTCAAGGATGCTTCCTCCTTTGTCGTCCGAAGCCCGTCAGCAGCAGGGGATGAGAGCCCCGCCGAAGCATTCGCAGCAGCAGTCCGCGCAGATCAGGCCGGAGCACACGTCGCAGCCGCTGCACCCCCCTCCGCCGGGGTTGCCGGCGGGACGGTAGCCTCCCGTCTGCCGCTGCTGGTTCATCTGATTGAACGCCGTGCGGTACTCCATATTGTTGGGGTCCATCCGGCAGGCGGTGTTGAAATGGCCGTAAGCGTCCTCCAGCCATCCTTTTTTATACAGGACGCTGCCCTTGAGGAAATACCATTCCGCATCCCGGGAGCCGACGGGCATACCGTCCAGCAGCATCTCCGCGTCCAGGACCCGGCCCGTATTGATCATGTTCCGGATATCGTAATACCGGGAATTTCCCGAAGAAGCGCCGCCGCCGGCATGACCCACGTAGGCGCTGCCGCCCCCGCCCTGCCGGCGCATACGCACGATGGTGTCGTATGCCTCGTTGATCTCCTGCATCTTCTCCTGAGCCAGCTCGGACAGGGGGTTGTTGGTATAATTGTCCGGATGGTACTTCCGCGCCATCTCCCGGTAGGCGGCCTTCACTTCGTCGTCGGTGGCGTTGGGGCTGATGCCGAGCACCTTATAAGGATCGTTTACGCTCATGATACAACCATGCCTTTCTTCCGTGTCCAAATAAAACCCGGGAACCGCTGAGCACCCGCTGCGTTCACAGCGGCGTCTCGATCTCGGAATTTCGTGTGTTTTCCTCCGCCTTGCCCGGCTTCCCGGCGAGAATCCGCCTCTGCACGGCGGGCATCCCCTGTTCCAGCACGTTGCGGAGGATGCCGTCAAACCGCCGGACGGCGAGCAGATTGTAAGCCGCCAGGCATTCGGCAAGGCAGGCGTTCAGGGTAAAGAGGGAATACCGGCGGGTCTCCTCCAGCTCCTCCGGCCGGTCCCTGGTCAGGCCCCGGGAGAGGATATAGGGATTGTAGCTCCCTTTTTCGAGATCCTCCGCCAGATCGTCCACCGCGTCCGCCAAATAAATCCACCGCCCCAGGCAGTAGCCGAAGCGCTCGAGGACACGGCGCTCCTTGTCGTCGCGGGCGGACAGCGCCGCGAGGCCGGAAAGCATCTGCGCGGTCGGTTCCGCCGCGGCGTCGATGGAGGCCGTGCCCGCCCTTTCCAGGCCGGCCTGCTTCTCCATGCACGCCCGGATCATTTCGTCCAGCTCCGGCTGCCGCTTGAGCGCTTTCTTCCACACATGGGAGGCAAAGGGAAGCAGGAAGCGGGAAGGAAGCGACTTCCAAAACCCCTCATCGGCCAGATTGTCCTTGATCTTGTAATACACCAGCAGGGTCGCGGCATCCGCCGCGAAGGGGATGTGGTCGTTGTCGCGGCAGCAGGTCCGCTTTTTCAGCGGGTTGAAAGCACAGCGGCCTTTTTGAAAACCGGTGCAGCGGTCGTCCAGCGCCATGCG
>CAJFTG010000062.1 GCA_904419875.1 Candidatus Avimonas caecicola
TCAGAAAAAGGCCGGCGTTGAGCGCGCCCACCGCGAAAATCTCCTTGGACAGAGCGGTGTGGGAAATGGAGACCATTTCGTCCCGGCCGGCAAACAGAATCTCATGCTCGCCGACGATCGTACCGCCCCGGATGGAGGAAATGCCGATTTCGGTTTTTTCCCTCTTCTTCCGCACGGAATGCCGTTCATAGATATATTTCGGCGGATAATCCACCGCTTCGGAGATGGCGTCGGCCAGCATCAAAGCGGTGCCGGAAGGGGCGTCAACCTTTTGGTTGTGGTGCTTCTCGATAATCTCGATGTCAAAATCATCGCCCAGCACCGCCGCGGCCTTGCGGGCCAGTTCGGTGATCAGGCTGATGCCCAGGGACATATTGCCGCTGTAAAACACCGGAATCTGTTCCGCCGCCTGTTTTACATCCCCGATCTGCTCCGGGGACAGCCCTGTGGTAGCAATCACCGCCGGAATGCGGCTCTCCTTTGCATATCGCAGTACGCCGGCGAGGGCGCTGGGATGGGAGAAATCGATCACGACATCCCCTTCCAGGCTGCAGTTGGCGGGATTGGCGAACACCGGAAAGCCGGCGTGGCTTTCGGTGTTGATGTCGAACCCGGCGACGACCCTGCAGTCGCACCGCTCGGCGGCGCAGGCGGTGATGACCCGTCCCATTTTTCCGTTGCAGCCGCTGAGCAGAATCCTTGTCATCATATATTACACATCCTTTGTTATCAACCCGGCCGGACTTATTGAATCAGCCCGTGGCGGCGGAGCACGGCGGCCAGCGCGTCGTGTCCCTGCCCGCTCATCCGGCACAGGGGGAGACGGCAGTCGCCCACCTCCATGCCCATCAGGTTCATCGCTTCCTTGACCGGGATCGGATTCACGTCGCTGAACAAAGCGGCGGCGAGATCGAAATACTGCAGCTGCAGGCGGCGGCTTTCCTCGGCTTCCCCGGCAAACCAGCGGGCCACGATGTCGTGCGTCTGACGCGGGAGGATGTTGGACAGCACCGAGATAACCCCTTTTCCGCCCAGGGAAAGGATCGGTACGATCTGGTCGTCGTTGCCGGAATACAGATCGATGTTTCCGTCGCACAGGGACAGGGTTTTCGCGACCGAGGAAATGCTCCCGTTTGCTTCCTTGATGGCGACGATATAGGGATTTTTACTGAGTTCGGCGTACGTTTCGGGCTTAATGTCCACCCCGGTGCGGGAAGGGACGTTATACAGCAGGATGGGCATCCGCATTTCGTCCGCAATCAGGGTGTAGTGCTCCACCAGCCCTCTCTGGGAGGTTTTGTTGTAGTACGGGGTCACCAGCAGCAGGGCGTCCGCCCCGAGGGCGCGCGCCTCCTTGGACAGCTCAATACAGTAGCGGGTGTCGTTGGAGCCGGTGCCGGAGATGACCGGCACCCGGCCTTTTGCCTGCTCCACGGCCGCGCGCATCACGGCGATATGTTCTTCATGGTTCAGGGTCGACGATTCCCCGGTGGTGCCGCAGGTAATAATGGCGTCCGTTCCGCTTTCAATCTGCCACTCGATCAGCTCGCGGTATTTTTCCAGATTGACGCTGCCGTCCGCCTTCATGGGGGTGACGATCGCCACGCCGGCGCCGGTGAAAATCGTGTTTTTGCTCATTGCTCGTTCATCCTTTCATGGTTCGGGGCAATACCCCGGACAGAATGCCGTTACCGCTCCATATACCCTTCGGCGCAGAGCAGCTCCGCCAGGAGGACGGCGCCGCCGGCCGCGCCGCGCAGCGTATTGTGGGAAAGGCCGACAAACTTATAATCGTATTGGGTATCCTCCCGCAGGCGGCCCAGCGAAACGGCCATGCCGCCCTCCAGGTCGCGGCAGAGGGTGGTCTGCGGCATGTTGTCCTCTTCGAAGTAGCGGAGGAACTGCTTCGGCGCGCTGGGGAGCGCCAGCTCCTGCGGACGGCCGCGGAAATTTTTCCAGGTTTCCAGGATTTCCTCCTTGGAGGGTTTGTTCTCAAAGCTGCAGTACACCGCCGCGAAATGGCCGTTGCTTACCGGCACCCGCAGGCACTGCGCCGTGAAAGCGGGGGAGGCGGCGGGGACAATCGCCCCGTTTTCTATCTTTCCCCAGATTTTCAACGGCTCCTGCTCCGACTTTTCCTCTTCGCCGCCGATGTAGGGGATGACGTTGTCCACCATCTCCGGCCAGGAAGCGAAGGTTTTTCCCGCGCCGGAAATTGCCTGATAGGTGCAGACCAGCGCTTTACTCACCCCCCATTTGGACAGGGGAAAGAGCGCAGGCACATAGCTTTGCAGCGAACAGTTGGACTTCACCGAGATAAAGCCGCGCCGGGTGCCCAGCCGCGCGCGCTGAAACGGAATGATCTGCAGATGCCCGGGGTTAAGCTCCGGAATGACCATCGGCACATCGGGGGTGGAGCGATGCGCGCTGTTGTTGGACACTACCGGGCATTCCGCTTTGGCGTAAGCCTCCTCCAGCGCGCGGATATCCGCTTTGGGCATATCCACCGCGCAGAAAACGAAGTCCACGTCCCCGGCGATCTCCTCCACTTTGGAGGCGTCCTTCACCACCATGTCCCGCATGGACGGCGGCAGGGGATTTTCCATCACCCAGCGCTTGCCCACTGCTTCCGCGTAGGTTTTCCCGGCCGAACGGGGGCTGGCCGCCAGCGCCGTGACCGTGAACCACGGGTGATTTTCCAGCAGCGTGGCAAATCGCTGGCCGACCATGCCCGTGCAGCCGATTATACCGACGTTCATCTTCCTGTTTCCCGAATGAACCATGTTGACCATTCCCTTTCCATGGCAGAATTTGAGGCAGAAAAAAAGCCGGCTTGAAAAACCGGCTGTCACCACAAAGCCCAATCGCTTTAGCGGAAAGGGGAATCCCCCTCTTTCCCGTGCGAGAATAGCGCTTCATCCGCTGTGTGATGACAGCCGTACGGCTATTTGCCGCACAGCCAGGAACGGCCTCTTCCGGAGAATGCCGCCCTTCGGCGCCGACGCCTTCCGCCGCGTTCACGGACCCGGGGTCTCCCGCGGTTACTCTTCGTTCGGCGCGCCTCTATCTCTGACTACAATATATGCTATTGTTGTGGGTATTGTAACATTCCTTTTTCTCCTTGTCAAATGAAAATTCAAACAACGAGGCAGCAGGCACCTCCCGTCCCCTCCGGCATAGTATGAAAAGGAACCCCTTCTGTCATTATACACTCATTGTACACTCATTTACACTGGAAAGGCGTGGTTGTATGGCAACCTATCAGGGGATCGATGTGTCCACCTTTCAGGGGACGATCGACTGGGAGCGGGTCAAGGCCGCTTCGGTGGATTTTGCCATAATTCGAGCCTCCTATGGTTGGGAGGATCGGGAGCGGCAGGTGGATGTCCGCTTCCATCAGAACGCGAAAGGGGCGGAAGCGGCGGGCATACCGTTTGGCGCCTATCACTATTCTTATGCCGCCACGGTGGAGGACGCGCACAAGGAAGCGGACTTTTTTCTGGAGGTTATCCGCGGATACCGGCTGGCCTACCCGGTGGCCTACGATCTGGAAAACCGGGCCCAGACAGCGCTGGGACAGGATGCCGTCACCGCGATTGCCCAGGCATGGTGCGACGATCTGAGGGCGGCGGGCTATTACCCGATCGTTTATTCCAATCTCAGCTTTATCCGCAATTATCTGACCGAGGAATTCCGGCAGAAAAACGAACTGTGGATCGCGCAGTACAACAGCACGCCCACCTACGGCAGCCCCTTCGGCATCTGGCAGTATACCAGCGGCGGCACGGTGGACGGAATCACGGGGCGGGTGGACCGCGACCTGTCGTACAAGGATTACGCCGCCATCATCCGGGAGGGCGGATTCAACGGGTTTGAAAAGCCAGTGCCTCCGGATCCCGCGCCTGATCCCGAACCGGGAGATGTCGCGGTGACGGTCAAAGCGGGGGACACCCTTTCGGGAATCGCCGCCCGGTACGGCCTGTCCTGGCAGGAGCTGTACGAATACAACGGCAATCAGGCGGTGATCGGCGACGACCCCAACCTGATTCGGCCGGGGATGATGCTGCATGTCCCCTCCGCGGGCGGCGCCCCGCTGCTGCGGGTTGGGGCCAGGGTGCATTATCAAGGCCGTCTGTACGGGGACAGCTACGGCGGCAGCCCGGGGCAGACGGTGGACGCGGATTATACGGTGACAAGGATTATCAACGGGCGTAAGGCCGGCGTGCTGCTGGATCAGGCAGGCTGGGCGCCTGCCGACCGGCTGACCGTGCTCGGCTGAGACGGCCGGAATACGGCGAAAAGGGCGTTGCGGAATGGATGGCAACGCCCTTTTGGTCTGGAGAAAACCGCTGGTAGACAAGCGGTTTTGAGGAAGGCTAATGCCGATGGTAAAGGAAAAGAAGCCCCCCTTTGTTATTAACGGTGCGGTCTGGCAGCTGCACAGAAGAGCAAAGGGGGGCCTTCGGATGAGCCTGAACGACGTGAACAGCCGACACACACAAAGGGGAGCCTGGCAAATCCGCCGAAGGAGACCGTTGGGAGCTGGCCATGGGTGAAATCGTCCTGTTCACGGGCGGCAAGCAACAGTCTGGGCGCGGCCGACGGACCGTACATACACGTTTGACGTGTATGGGAGGGGCAGGGGGCTTTGCCCGCCTGTGAAATCCCCCCGGTCTGCCGGGGGATGGGTATTGCGTAAATTCCCACCGGGAAATTCTTATTCGTCGGACGGCTCAGAAAGCGCGTCCCGCTCGTCGGGTGCGTATTTCCCGCCTTTTTTCCGCCGGCGGACGCACTCGGTCAGCAGATACTCGATCTGCCCGTTGACCGACCTGAAATCGTCCTCCGCCCAGGCGGCGATCTCCCCGTACAGCTTGGCGGAAAGGCGAAGGGGGATCTGTTTTTTCTGCGATTCGGCCATATCAATACAGGCTTCCCGTGTTCACGACGGGCTGGGCGTCGTGGTTGCCGCAAAGCACCACCAGAAGGTTGGAAACCATCGCCGCCTTCCGCTCCTCATCCAGCTCCACCATTTTGTTTTCCTTCAGGCGTTCCAGGGCCATCTCCACCATGCCCACGGCGCCGTCCACGATCATTTTGCGGGCGTCGATGATTGCGGACGCCTGCTGTCTCTGCAGCATGACGGCGGCGATTTCCGGGGCGTAGGCGAGGTAGGTGATCCGCGCTTCCAGGATCTCCAGCCCGGCGTCCGCGACCTTCCGCTGGATTTCGTCCCGGATGCGGGAAGCGACAATTTCGCTCGAACCGCGCAAACTCCCTTCATCGGCGATGCCGTCGCCGGTGGTATCCACATTGGGGGCCACGTCGTACGGGTAAATCCGCACGATATTGCGCACGGCGGTGTCGCACTGGAGGGAGAGGTATTCCTTAAAGTTGTCCACCTGAAAGACCGCTTTGGCGGTGTCCACCACCCGCCACATCACCGCGATGCCGATTTCCACCGGGTTGCCCAGGCAGTCGTTGATCTTCTGCCGGTTGTTGTTTAAGGTCATGATTTTCAGGGAGATCTTGCGGTTGAGCATTTCCAGATTGGCGGCGCTCTGCCCCGTTGCGAACATCAGCGCCTTTTCCGCGGCGCCGTCCACGTCCCTGCTTTGGCCGAGGCGGGTTTTGGCCGCGGGGTTGATGCTGGAACAGAAGGGGTTTACGAAATAAAAGCCGTCGCCTTTCAGCGTCCCCACATATTTGCCGAACAGGGTGAGGACCAGCGCTTCCTGCGGCTTGAGGATTTTCAGCCCTATAAACGGAACCCAGCCCATGGCCAGCCAGAGGACGCTAACGGTTATGAGCACGGCGGCGGCCGGGTAATTTTCCCTTCCCACCGCCACGCAGCCGAGGATGAGCAGCCCGACGGCCGCAAGATAAAGGAAGATAAACAGAAGAAGAAAAGCCATGCCGTTTTTTCTGTTGTTCAAGATTTTTTCCTGCATGAGAAGCCCTCCGATCTATATGATATCAAAATAATATCATATAGATTCGAACTTGTCAATTGGTGATTTGCCGTCTGCCGCGAATCCGGCGATCAAAAACACCGGAAGGCGCATGCCTTCCGGTGTGAGATTCCTTTTTGGTAGGAGAGGCGGGCGCCGGTTATCTCCGCGCGGCATCGTTCGGGGATGGCTGAACGGCGTCTTCCGCTTTCTCTTTTTCCCGTTCCTCCCGGCTTTCGTGGTACTTGACAATCCGGTTGTACACCCACATGCCGCCGAGGCTTACGATGCCGGTGACGGCAAAGAGAATAACGGCGGAAAGATAGTTTTCCTGGTTGATTATGTGCCCGCCGATGGTGGAGGACACCACCGACGGAATCCGCGCAATCAGAGAGATGACCAGAAATTCCGACAGCTTGATGCGGGTAAGGCCGGCGAAATAGGTGAACAGGTCCTTGGGCGTGCCGGGGATAAAAAACAGAATGAAGATCGTGCGCTTGAGCTTTTTTTCGCTGTTAATGAATTTCAGTTCGTTGATTTTTTCCCGGGAGACAAAGATTTCCACCAGCTTGATACCCAGCTTTTTGGTCAGCAGGAAGATGATGGAGGAGGCGATCGCGACGCCGGCCATGCACAGCAGCGTGCCTTCCACCGCGCCGAACGCATAGCCGGCGCCTACCTCGACGATCTCGCCGGGAATCAGCGCCACCACCACCTGCAGGCACTGCAGGCCCAGGAAAACCAGCCGACCGGTCCAGCCGAAGGCTTCAATGTATGCCCGGAACTCCTCCGGCGTTTTGATTTTTCCAAGCAGGTCGGTGCTGACGAAATAGGTAATCACGCCTACAAGGGCCAATACCACCGCCAGGGACAGGATTCCCAGAATCCGCCGCTTGCGCAGGTACGCTTTGTCGTTTTCCCTCTGGTCGGTCCCGCGGGTGCGGGCCGTTTTGTTTGCGTTCATGTCTCTCTCAAGCCCTTTCGCCTGTTTTTCCTTTCTTATGCGCCCCGATGCCGGAAAACGCGCCGCAGAAGAACAAGAGCTTTCAGCACAGGATTTCGGTGCCGGCTCCCACATTGTGCCGTTGGAACCCGGGCCGGAAACCGGCGTTTATTTCTGCATTCAGCAGTATATTCAGCATTATTCAGTATACTGGATAATCCGAAAATAATACAGTAGCAATTATGAAGCCTTTGTTAATATTTGCACCGGACGAGGACAGATACGGACAGGATGAACGGGCAGGAACAGGCAGGAACAGGCAGGAACAAGCGGAAGCAGGCGGAGACAGGTAAAAGCAGGTAAAAGCAGGTGGAGGCAGGTGGAGGCGGGCGGAAAAGCCCGGAAAAAGTCCGGAAAAAGTTTCGCAAAGTCATCGGATGGTTGTAGTAAGCAGCGGCAGCCTGTGCTATTATAGTGGTTGAAAAAGGCGCCTTCATCCGGCGATACAACCGATCTTCGGCCTTGGACCAGGCGTTTCCCTTTCTCGTTTTTCGGCAGTTCGCTTAGCCCGCCGGCCGAACCGGCCAGTTCGCACCGATTCCGTGCTTCGACGGCCGGCTCCGGCCGGATAATGTGGAGAACGCCCGGCAAGGTCCCCATGCGATACGATGATGACGGTTTCAAAGGCGTTGGCAGGGACATCCTGAAAAAGGAGCCGGCCGGCTCCCCCTGTCTCTGCGGCTTTCCGCACCTGAAAGCGCCGGCCGTCCACCTTTTTTGGACACCCCCCGGGTTCTTGAAGCCGCGGGACAAATTTGCCGATGCATTTCCTGCAGCGGCGTTCCCTCGGCGCCGCGCTGAAGGAGGGAGCGCCCTCCGGATGCCTGCCGGTTCTTTCGGCCGTTTGGCTTGCCCTTGCCAAATCGGAGGAATACATCGCCGCTTTGCTCCCTGCTTGTTCCCTGCTTGCTCCCTGCGGGTTTCCGCATCGCTTCTTGCCTATGCGCTGAGCCTGTTGTTCCTCCGAATCGGACAATCCCCGGTTCGTCCGGGACATACCGTTTGTGTGACGGACGGATGGGGTGTGCCGAACGGTAATGATCGTTTCACAGCGTTTCCCCTGTTCCGTTCCGCCTTGTTCCTCCCGCCCGGAGCCGCCGCCCCTCCGGGCTACAGACCGATTATAGCACAGGGCGGCGGATCTTTCCACTGCTTGTGTGGAAGAAACATGGACAATTCGCTTTGCGGACCCGAACGCGGGGGATACGCCCCGGGTTCTTTCATGGACCCGGGAAACCTCCCCTGCAAAGACCGCAGGAATGAAAAACACGCAGATCTTGTGACAGCAGAGCTTTTCTCTGCCGGCCGGCGGCGGTATGGAAACGACGCCTTCGGCCGGTGAGAGAAGAGCGAGAGGAGAAAGAAAATCATGCGGAAAACGATGCAGGAAACCGGAAGCCTGAAACGGGCGCTGGCCGTCCATGACCTCTCCGGGGTGGGAAAATGCTCGCTGACGGTGGTGCTGCCGGTTCTTTCGGCCGCCGGGGTGGAGTGCGCGGCGCTGCCGACGGCCGTGCTGTCCACGCATACCGGCGGGTTCGGGCCGGTTGTATGCCGCGACCTGACGGAGGAGATGCTGCCCTTCGCCCGCCACTGGCTGCGGGAACGGGTGACCTTCGACGCCGTATACACCGGATACCTGTCGTCCCCCGAGCAGATTCAGGTGGTGAAGGACCTGTTCCGGATGTTCCGCACCGGAAGCGGCAGCAGGCCGCTGATGCTGGTGGACCCGGTCATGGGGGATAACGGACGGCTGTACAGCCTGTACACACCGGAGATGGCGCGGCGGATGGCGGAGCTTTGCGCGCAGGCGGATGTCATCGTTCCCAATCTCACCGAAGCGGCCATTCTTCTGGGCAGGGAGTACCGTCCCTCCGTCAACCGGGAGGAGGCGGCGGAGCTGATGCGCGCCCTGGCCCGCCTCGGCCCGCGGCAGGTGGTTTTGACCGGTGTCGGCTTTGGCGTGGGGCGGATGGGCGCCGCCTGCTATGACGCCGGCATCGGCTGGGTGGGCTTTGTCCTGCAGGAGGAAATTCCCGGGCATTTCCACGGCACGGGGGACCTTTTCGCGTCGGTGCTTCTGGCGGGCCTCCTGCACGGCAAAAGCCTGGAGGCTTCGGTGCGCATTGCCGTGAACTTTACGGCGGAGAGCGTTCGCCGGACGGCGGCCGGCGGGACCGAGCCGCGGTACGGCGTCTGTTTTGAACCGGGGCTGTCCGGCCTGCTCGAGCAGATGAGGTGGACCGACGAGTTCTGAAAAGGTACGGGCAGCGGCGGAAGGCGACCCTGGCATGAGCGGATGCGGAGGGGCGTGGGAGGGGACGGCGGCTCGTCAGAAAGAACATATGTGCGAAATTTTCCGGAAAATAGTTGCTTTTCGAGAAATCCTCCGGTATAATATAAAGGAAAAATTGGAAACCCTGCGGGTTGCCAAGCCAATACAGGGAAGGACGGGGAAGCGGATGGCGTCGGAGGACAAAAAGAAGGGCGCAGGCTCGGTGGAGGACAATAAAAAAAAGGCGCTGGAGCTGGCGCTTCAGCAAATTGAAAAGAACTATGGCAAGGGGGCGGTGATGCGCCTGGGGCAGAACACCGCGATGAACGTGGCGTGCATCCCTACCGGTTCGCTGATGCTGGACGCGGCGCTCGGCATCGGCGGCCTGCCCCGCGGAAGGATTGTCGAGATTTACGGGCCGGAGGCTTCGGGCAAGACGACGCTGGCCCTTCACGCTGTGGCCGAGGCGCAGAAGGCAGGGGGCGAGGCGGCCTTTATCGACGTGGAGCACGCCCTGGATCCAGTTTATGCCAAGGCGCTGGGCGTGGACGTGGATGCGCTGCTGGTTTCCCAGCCGGATACCGGCGAACAGGCGCTGGAAATCGCGGAGGCGCTCATCCGCTCGGGCGCCATCGACATCGTGGTCATCGACTCGGTGGCGGCGCTGGTTCCCCGCGCGGAGATCGAGGGCGAAATGGGGGACAGCCATGTCGGCCTGCAGGCCCGCCTGATGTCGCAGGCGATGCGGAAGCTGGCCGGCGCGGTGTCCAAGTCGCAGTGCCTGGCCGTGTTCATCAACCAGCTCCGGCTGAAGGTGGGGGTGGTGTACGGCAACCCCGAGGTGACCGCGGGCGGCAACGCGCTGAAGTATTACGCCTCGATCCGTCTGGACGTGCGCCGCACCGAAACGCTGAAATCCGGCAGCGAGCCGATCGGCTCCCATACCCGGGTGAAGGTGGTCAAAAACAAGGTGGCGCCGCCCTTTAAGGAAGCGGAATTCGACATCATGTACGGGCAGGGGATCTCCCACGAGGGGGAACTGCTGGATATCGCGGTGAAGCTCGGCTTCATCCAGAAGTCGGGCGCCTGGTTCTCGTATAAGGAAAACCGTCTGGCTCAGGGACGGGACAACGCGAAGGAGGCCATCAAGAACGACCCGGCTTTGATGCACGAGCTGGAGGAGCTGGTGCGCGCCAACCTTGACAAGCTCAACCCCTCCGCCCGTGTCGCCCCGCTGCCGAGCACGCCGGTGGAAATCCCGCTGGAAGCGGCCGCCAAGGTCAGCGCGCCGGCCGCCAAGGCGAAGATCGATATTTCGGTCGACGACTGAGTCCGGCTTGCCGGGGAAAAGGCGGGAAAAGAACATGACGATTACGGAGCTGCAAAAGCGCCGCGGCCGCCTGTACCTTTTGGTGCTGGACGGCGAGCCGGCGGCCACCGTGGACATCCGTACCTTCGAGGAGTCGCCCTATCGGGTCGGCTCCTCGTTGTCGGAGGAGGAGCTGCAGGCCCTGCTGGAGGAATCGGCCCGCCGCCGGGCAAACGAGAAAGCGGTGTACCTCCTGTCCCGGGGCGACCACTCCCGCCGCGGGCTGGAGGAGAAGCTGCGCCGGGAAGCCGGCAGCGAAGCGGCGGCGGAGGCGGCGCGGCGGATGGAGGAGCTCGGCTATCTCGACGACGAGCGGTATGCCCGCCGGCTGGCCGGGGACCTGACCGAGCGGAAGCTCTATCCCCGCCGCCGGGCGGTGCAGGAGCTTTGCGCCCGCGGTATCGACCGGGAGCTGGCGGTGCGGGCGGTGGAAGAAACCCCCAAAGAGGACCTGGACAAAGCACTTGAACTGATCGCCAAAAAACAGTATAATAGGCTGCGTGACGAGAGCGGTCGGCGGAAGGCGGCGGCCTCCCTGGCCCGGTACGGCTTTGACGGCGAAACCATCCGCCAGGCGCTGTCCCGGCAGCCTTCCGGGGCGGAGGACGCCGGCTGACCCGCCGGGGAGGGCCGTTGCGCTTACCGGAAAGCTCTCTTTCGGGTGGAGAAAGGTTGGTTCAAGCCATGGCATACAAAGTGGGAATGGTGTCCCTGGGATGTCCCAAAAACCAGATGGACGCGGAGCTGATGCTCGGACGCCTGCGGGACGCGGGGGTCGAACTCACCGCGGAAAGCGGCCTGGCCGACGTGGTGATTGTCAATACCTGCGGCTTCATCGAGGACGCGAAAAAGGAATCGATTGAGAACATTCTGGAATTCGCCCAGTTGAAAAAAGAAGGGCAGATCAAGAAAATCATCGTTACCGGCTGCATGGCGGAGCGGTATAAGGACGAGCTGGTCCGGGAACTGCCGGAATGCGACGCTGTCCTCGGCTTGGGCGCGAACGGCGACATTGCGGAGGTGGTGGAAGCGGTGCTGCGCGGCGACCGGGTCAACCGCTTCCCGGATAAGGGATGCTGGAGCCTGGACGGCCGCCGCCTGCAAACCACGCCGGAATTTTTCGCCTATCTGCGCATCGGGGACGGGTGCAGCAACCGCTGTGCCTACTGCGCCATCCCGCTCATCCGCGGCCCGCTGCGCAGCCGCGGGATGGACGCGGTGGTGGAGGAGGCCCGCGCTCTGGCGGCGGGCGGTGTGAGGGAACTGACCCTGGTGGCGCAGGACACCACCCTTTACGGCGCGGACTGGGATGGACGGTCCCATCTGCCTCAGCTGCTGGAGCGGCTGTGTGAGATCGACGGCCTGCACTGGATCCGGCTGCTGTACTGTTATCCGGAGCATATCGACGACCGGCTGCTGGACGTGATCGCCGCCCAGCCGAAAATAGCAAAGTATATGGATATCCCGGTTCAGCACGCCAGCGGAAAGGTGCTTGCGGCGATGAACCGTCCCGGAGACGCGGCAACGCTGAAAAAGCAGATTCGCCGTATCCGGGAGAAGGTGCCGGGCATTGTCCTGCGCACCACGGTGATGACCGGCTTTCCCGGCGAAGGGAAGAAGGAATTTGCCGAGCTGTGCGAGTTTGTGAAGGAAATGCGGTTTGAGCGGCTCGGCTGCTTCGCCTTCTCTCCGGAGGAGGGGACGCCCGCCGCCCGGATGCCCGGTCAGTTGGAGGAAAAAGAGAAGCAGCGCCGCCGGGACATCGTGCTGCAGGAGCAGTCCCTGATCGCAGACCGCTATAACCGCTCCCGGGTCGGGAAGTCGCTGGAGGTGCTGGTGGAAAGCTACGACCGCTATGCGGAGTGCTGGTTCGGCCGCAGCGAGGCGGACGCGCCGGAGATCGACTGCAAGGTGTTCTTCCCTGCAAAACGGGGAGAGGTCCGCCCGGGCGATTTTGTCCGCATCCGGATCACTGACGTTTTGGATTGGGATTTGATGGGGGAACTGGACAGCGGGAACTGAAGGGCGGCGGGTCGCCGTACGACAAGGCTTTCGTCCGGCATGGGCGCCGGGACGGAAGGGAAAGGGCGGGCTCCAATTGACGAATGCCAAACCGAAGATCAACCTCAATACCCCGAATAAGCTGACCATCGCGCGGGTAATTTTATCCCCGGTGGTGCTGCTGCTCCTTCTGTGGGATTTCCCGTTTCATCACCTTGCGGCGATGGCGGTGTTCGGCGCCGCGGCGCTGACCGATCTGTTCGACGGGCGGATCGCCCGCTCCCGCGGGCTGATTACCAACCTGGGAAAATTTCTGGACCCCATTGCGGACAAAATGCTGACCACCGCGGCCTTTCTGGGCTTTCTGGTGCTCGGCCGGCTGGACGTATGGGCGGTGATGCTGGTGCTGACCCGGGAGTTCATGGTAGCGACCATCCGGATGCTGGCAGCCAAGGACGACGTGGTGGTGGCGGCGGATTTTGCCGGGAAGGCAAAAACGGTGGCGCAGTTCGTGGCCATTCTCTTTATGTTTACGGCGCTGGAGTTCGCCTCCTGGCAGGATACCCTGTTGTCCGGCCTGGAGCTGCCCGGCCTGGTGTTTTCGGTGCCGCTGGTGATCGGCCATATCCTCGTCTGGGTGTCGGTGGTGCTGACCGTCCTCTCCGGGTGCCAGTATGTGTACAGCTACCGCCGGTATCTGGCGGACGAAAATTAGGGTGGATTTTTTTCGCAGAATGTATATAATAAAAATAGATCGTACAGATGCGACGACCGGGAGAAGTACCCGTTCCCTTCCGCGGCAGAGAGAGCGCGCCGGGCGCAGGCCCGTGCTGTGAGCGCGCCCGGCGGCAGGCCGGCGAAATGCACCCGCGAGCACGGCGGGGGAAAGGGAAGCGGCGGCTTCTCCGTATCCCGGCGCGGCTGGCCGCCGTTACCGGCTTTGAGTGAAATCCGGAGTGGAACCGTGTTTGCCGCACCTCCGTCGCGCCCTTGAACCGGCGCGGCGGTTTTTTTATTTCCCGGGAAAGGAGGAAATGAGCGTGTTCGAACGAATGAAGGAAGATATTGCCGTGATCCGCGAGAAGGACCCTGCCGCCCGGTCGGCGGTGGAGGTAATGCTGCTGTACAACGGCTTCAAGGCGGTGCGGATGCATCGGCGGGCGAACTGGTGTTTCCGCCACAATTTCAAATTTCTGGCCCGCTGGATTTCCCAGCGCTGCGTTCGGAAAACCAATATTGAAATCCATCCCGGCGCACAGGTCGGCCGGCGGCTTTTTATCGACCACGGAACCGGCGTGGTGATCGGGGAGACCGCCGTCGTCGGCGACGACTGTACCCTGTACCAGGGGGTGACGCTGGGCGGAACGGGAAAGGATAAGGGGAAGCGCCATCCCACCCTCGGCAGCCATGTAATGGTGGGCGCGGGCGCCAAGGTGCTCGGCCCCATCACCATCGGCAACAATGTCCGGATTGCGGCCGGCGCGGTGGTGCTGTCGGATATCCCGGACGACTGCACCGCGGTAGGGGTGCCGGCCCGGGTGGTACGGCGCAACGGCGCCAAAATCGTGGAGCTGGATCAGATTCACATTCCCGACCCGGTGGCTCAGGAGCTTTGCCGGCTGGAGCACCGCATCGCATTGCTGGAAAAAGAGCTGGCCGGCGCAAGGGCTTCGCAGCGGGCGCCGGAGGCGGCTGCTTCCGGCGGGAGGGAGGACTCCCGCTGACGGCGGCAGTCCCCGCCGGAGGCCGGAACGCGCCGGTATGCGGCGTCCCCTGCGGCTGCTTTGGAGAGGGCATCTGTCCGCGCCGCCGGAGGGGCATGAAAACAAAAACAGAAGGGACGATCGTACTGTGAAAATCTACAATACCCTGACCAGACAGAAGGAAGAACTGAAGACCATGGAAGAGGGCGTGGTCCGAATCTATGCCTGCGGGCCGACGGTGTATAACCTCATCCATATCGGCAACGCCCGCCCGCTGTGCGTGTTCGACGTGCTCCGCCGGTATTTGGAATGGCGCGGCTGGGATGTCCGCTATGTGCAGAACTTCACCGACATTGACGACAAGATCATCCGCCGCGCCAACGAGGAAGGCGTGCCGTACAAGGTGATTTCGGAGCGGTACATTGAGGAATTCTGGAAGGATGCGCAGGGGCTCAACGTCCGCGAGGCGACCGTGCATCCCCGCGCCACCGAAAACATCGACGAGATTGTCGCCATCATCTCCCGGCTGATCGACAGGGGTTACGCCTATGCCGCCCAAAACGGGGACGTGTATTTCCGCACCCGGCGTTTTTCGGAATACGGCAAGCTGTCCCATCAGCCGCTGGAGGACCTGGAATCCGGCGCGCGCATTGAAATCAGCGACCTCAAGGAGGAGGCGATGGATTTCGCGCTGTGGAAGGCCGCGAAGCCCGGCGAACCCGCCTGGCCCTCCCCCTGGAGCGAGGGACGGCCGGGCTGGCATATCGAGTGCTCCGCCATGGCCCGCCGGTATCTGGGGGAGACCATCGACATCCACGGCGGCGGTCAGGACCTGATTTTCCCCCACCATGAAAACGAAATCGCCCAGAGCGAGTGCTGCAACGGCGCGCCCTTCGCCCGTTACTGGATGCATAACGGTTATATCAACGTGGACAATAAAAAAATGTCCAAATCCCTCGGGAACTTCTTTACCGTGCGGGATGTGGCGGAGAAGTACGGGTATGAGCCGATCCGCTTTTTCCTGATCTCCTCCTCCTACCGCAGCCCGATCAATTACAGCGCCGAGATCATCGAGCAGGGGATCGCCGCGCTGGACCGGCTGTACAACTGCCGGGACAACCTGGAATTCGCCCTGAAGAATGCGCCGTCGGCCGCGTCGGCGGATGAGAGCGGGCCCCTTGCTTCGTTTGAGCGGCGCCGGCAGCAGTTCATCGAGGCAATGGAGGACGATCTGAACACGGCGGATGCAATCGCGGCGCTGTTCGAGCTGGTGCGGGACATCAACGTGGCGGTGGCGGGCGCGCCCTCCCGCGCTTTGTGTGAAAAGGCGGCGGAGGTTTTCGGGGAGTTGTGCGGGGTGCTCGGCCTGCTGTACGGCCGCAAGCAGGAGACGATGGACGAGGAGATCGAGGCGATGATCGCCGCCCGCACCGAAGCGCGCAAGCAGAAGAACTGGGCCGAATCCGACCGCATCCGCGACGAGCTCCGGAGCCGTGGGATCGTGCTGGAGGATACGCCGCAGGGGGTAAAGTGGCACCGGCAGTAAACGGATGGCGGAGCGGGTTCTTTCCCGCTTGGCCTGCCTTTCGGCGCCCTTTGCCGCCTTCTGCCGCAGAACCGCCGCTTCTGCATGTGAGAAAAAGGTTTTCAGCCGGCGGCAAATATGATAGAATGAGACAATAAATATCGGAACGATAAGGGCAGTACCCGGCGGGCGGCCGGACAACGGCTGGCGCACAGGCCGGCCGCCGTCCAACGGGGAATGCGGGAACAGAGAAAGAGGGATCGCTTTGCACAGAAATATCCTCAGCGTGACGCTGAACCCGTCCATTGACGTGACCCTGTGGGCGGACGGCCTGCATCCGGACAAGGCCAACCGCGTGCTGGACGAGGCGCGGGAAGTGGGAGGCAAGGGCATCAACGTTTCCCGTGTGGTGCACTCCTTCGGGCTGGAGACGCTCTGCATCGCCGTGGCGGGGGAGGACAACTGCCGGGAATTTGCCGGCTATCTGGAGGCGGAAAGCCTGCGGTATGAGTTTATCAAGGTGCAGGGCGCCGTGCGGGAAAACCTCACCGTCCGCTGCGACGGGCAGACCGTCAAGCTCAACCGCAAAGGCCCGTCCCTCTCCGAAATGATGATCGGCGCCCTGATGGCGCTCATCCACACCAGGATGCGGCCCGGGGATATTGTGGTTTTCGCCGGTTCCCTGCCGGAAAACGTGTCGGTGCAGGATTATGTGGAACTGATTCTTGCGGTGAAGAAGGCCGGCGTGCTGGTGGCGGTGGACAGCGACCTGCTTTCGCTGGAGGACTACCGCCGCATATCCCCCTGGCTGATCAAGCCGAATATTCATGAACTCCGGCACATCGTGGATGTGAAGGGGACAACCATCGATGATGTGGCGGCGTCGGCCCGCCTCCTGCGGGACAGCGGGGTGGAGAACGTGTTGGTTTCC
>CAJFTG010000063.1 GCA_904419875.1 Candidatus Avimonas caecicola
CGAATCTCCCGGTTCAGCCGTTCCATGACATTGTTGGTGCGGATACGAGTCCAGTGTTCACTGGGAAAATCGCAGTAGGTCAGCGTTTCCTCAATGCCAGCTGGCCCTTGATTACTTCCTCGTTTAGCTGTACAATCTTCTCGGACATGGTTTGCTGTCTCCTTTCAGAATGGTGTGTCGCAACTTCATTCTACCAGTGATCTGCAAACCATGTCTTTTTATTTTTGCGAAACTTATTCTACCTTATCGTCACCTTTCGCAGCGACCACATCTACGAACACGGAGAGGATGTTACAAATCTTTAGAACAAGTCTTAAAATGGGGCCTTCCTATTTTCAAGCTGAGAGGAAATAGAAAAACTCAAACTGCCAAAATAACTTCGATGAGGTTACGACATATTAGCTTCCTATAGCTAAATAGAAAATTATCATTGAAGGCAGGCTCTATTCAGTAAAGAATCACGGTTACTCTCCCAGAGCTCTTCTATCTTCTTCTTTCTATTAGTTTAGTGCGAATAGAATTTAATTGTTTAATTTCAGTAACCGATAGATCCAAATCGAGAGTCTTTGAATTAACAAAAGTAATAATTTCATCAAGAGACTTATTATCACTGAACATATTCTTCAATATATTAATATCGTCAGCTTGAATTTTACGATATGGAATAGAGATGGACCGGAACTCACTTGGCGTTAATTCCGATACACCACCAGCGTAATATCTTCCTACAAATTCACATTGCGCAAGAGTAAGGGAGTTATAAAAACAGAATACCAGACTCTCAGCATCAATTTCTTTGTGCAGCTGAAGATTATAAGCTATATCAGTAGTATATATTCCTTCTGGATTGGTTGATAATCGAGGGCAAGTATCATATCGTTTAAAAAACACAACACTACCACTTTTAACGATAGGGACGGCGTACCAAGGTTTGCGTTTTGAGCATTTGTAGCTGTCCTGAATTTTTATACCGTTTCGTTCGGTAGTAGCTACTGCGTCAAGATAAGACATTAAAGCCTGAGGCAATTCTGCGGGAGTAGTTTTGGCTAAATCCAGAAGGTAAACCTTCTTTTGTTCTTGCACTAGCTGTTGAACTAAGTCTTGATTTATTTCAAATCTATTTTTTGCCATGTTACCTTTAGATATGATAGGAATAACATAGTCTTTGCACTGATATTCAACAACCTCAGCCTCAGTTAAAATGAATTTGTTATTTGCTCCAGTAACAATTCCTGGGGCACTATCAGCCAGATTACTTATAAGACTATATCTGTTTGCAATTTTATTAAGCAAGTCAATATCAGAATCGGAAAGAATTGCATTAGACCACTTTTTGAGAGGCTTATTACGCTCAATTCGAGACTCTGAAATATAACTTTTTGTGCTTAGCTTCTCGTATTGTTTATACGATATATATGGAAGCTCTTTTGGCTCATTTGTAAGAAATACTAAACAAGCTTCTTGTTCAATTTCTGGAAACAGACGCTCAGAAAATGAGATAATATGGATAGTGTTAAATGTTTTTTCAAGATAACCCCTAAGTTTTTCTGCATATTGTACCTGTAAAAACTCGGTGGGTAAAACAAAAAAAATAGCACCTTGATTGGTAAGTAGCTTTGTAGCTGCCAAAACAAAGGCAACCCATGAATTCTGCATTAAAGTTTCGGGGAGACCGAGTTCTTTACAAAGCTCCCGACTGCAATCCAGAAACTCTTTTTCCATGTTTTTTATGTTTATGTATGGTGGATTACCAACGATCAGTTCGAAGCGTTCGTTGCACGTCTGAGAATAATGCAAAAAATCAGATGTAATTATCTGTACAAAATCAGGATAACCTCTTCTTTCAAGCTCCTTAGTCTTTTCTTCATATAACTCAACGCCAACAATTCTATTAGGTTTAAAAATTTCTGCAGATTCTATCATGACTTCGATAAATCGACCATCACCAACACTAGGCTCTAACATACTGTCAAAATTTTTTCTCTGTTCGCGTAAATAGTTATATATAAATTTGATCGCTTCATGCGGAGTATAATAGGACCCGGTCAATTTATCATCCATACAGTCATATCCTTTAAAAACTATACTAAACGAGCGGTATTATTCTTTCGCTGCAGCAAAACACCTATACACTGCTCTAGCTTTTCAGCCAAAGCCGGATCTTCCGTCTTCTTAACGTAAGCCAAATTACTCATTTCCAATAGAAGGTAGTCCAATCTTCTGGTTTCGCTTCCTAGCATTAATTGCTTATAAAACATTTGTACTGAGGCATCCTCAGAATATGTATTGGCAACTCTAATATAATAAAGATCATCCCGGATAAATACTTTAGCTATCGAGCCGTCATCAGGATTTAAAAGTTTTCGATACTTCCCACTAATAGGAAAGTCACTTTTTCCCCGGTTGCATGAATAGCAAGAAAATATTAAGTTGCTTGTTCTTCCAGCTGCAATACGCCCTTGTGTATTTTTGGAATATGATGATTCACAAATAAAATGGTCCACTTCAAATAGTTTAATATCAGTGTGTCCTATTCTTGCGCCGCAATAAGCACACTTATGATTGTAAATCGATGCTAACATTTCAAAATATTTGTCATTTCTGTTCTTTATAGCGTTATACATTATTCTCTGATGTGGATGCTCTTGGCAAATCTGTTTTTCAAGCTTAGCCTTTTTTTCTTGTACATCTGTGAGTTCAGGGCAACCATCAGCATTTCTATAATCTTTCGTTGCTACAACCATCTTTAAGCTCCTTAAAACTTGCGATTAAACGATCTATGTCTGACTTCGTTAAACTGTCATAGGAATTATCGCCTTTTAGGGAATTAACGATCTTATCAATAAGCATTTTTTCAACATCATCACTTTGAACCAAATCATCGGCCAACGCTTCAAAATCAAGCACTTCCATAATTGCTGCATCTAAAAGTGGAGCCAGTTTTGTATTATAATAAACATCCGGATTACTGCCATGTCTATCGGAAAACTTGCGTATAACATTCTCGCTAACAAGAGTCGCATCTTGTGTAATAATAATCACTTCAATAAAAGGAAAAAGTTTTCGTAAAATTACTTTGAATTGCTTTCCTGAAAATTTGCCTGTTGCTGCAGTCCTTTCCTCGAATAAATGATTATCGATTAAAACGACATTTGCCGAACGTATGCGAGTATCTTGAATTAAATATTCGTATCCTTTAGTTCCATCGAATTTAATTTCATTATATATTTTATGCACTGCTTGGTCACCGGGTCGCGGATTGTATTCATGCGAGCAGTAAACCTGACTAACATATCTTGACAAAATCTCATCGTTCTGATCATCCACATAAACGATTCTTATTTCAGCCATTAAAGTTTATCTCCTAACTCAAAAGATATTTTGAAACCATTGTGGCCATCAATAGTATTAACCTCTCCTCCGGTCATTACTATTGTGTTATTAACAATCCACATTCCCAACCCGTGCCCATTCTCTCTCGAAGTTTCATGAACGGCAAGAATTCGCATAGGATCATTAATGTATTTAGGAGGCAAACCCACACCGTCATCAGAATAAGAAATAATTAGGCGCTGGTTCCTTTGGAAAATTGATATAATAATGTTTATAACGCTAGCGTGCTTGTTTTGCTGCCATGAGTTCAATAAGAGGTTGTCAAAAATTGCTGTAAAAACGTCTTCTGACGTATCAAATCTCAGGTCCTCATTTATGTCGAGGTGTATTTTAAGAGAAGCGTAATCTCTTGACCAATTAGACCGGATCGAACCCATAACATCGCTGATGTTTAAGTTTCTAGAAGAAAATTTCTTTTGTTCAATCTCATCAAGCATTGTATCCATAAAGGTTACAAGTTTTTTGTTGATCTCTTTATTTCTACTAAGAAGTTGCGGGACATTTTTATAGCTGAATTCGGTATACTCAGGCAAATTAAGTTCTTCCCAAAAGCCGTATTCGCTCAACGCCGACACTATATAATCGTAGTTTACGCTAACACTATTTCTGTCATTCTTCATTTCGTGCGCAATAGAAGCTGCTTTAAGCCCAGTAGTGGCTAAGACATTTAATATTCTGACATCATATCTATATTTTTCTTCGGTGGTCTTTTTTTCCTGCTGGTAAGTTTTTGTTTCTGTTTTAACGGTGTCTAACTCTAGCACAAGGTTTTTAGCATCTTCTGCCGACAGAAATGTCGCCTTGTTGGGATTTTTCAATATTTCGTCAATTAAAGTTGTTTTTGGAGGCTCAGGTAGTTTGTTCTTCTTGTCTATAAGTCTAATAATAGACTGTCTGTAACGTTCAAAAGCTGATATACCAATGATAATGATTCGCACAAACAATTTATAGTATGCGTTCTCCTCCAATCCTTGCCTATTAGATAAATCGCGCAGATGCTCATTTTCCTTTTTGTCTATAACAACTTTTCCTGATATCTGATTTTCTCGTACTCTCCAAGATCCTGTTTCATGAGAAGCCGCTGCTGGAGAGCGTCTGGTTCGCTTACCCAACTCCAGCCAATCTCTTTCACCATCAAATGACGATATACTAAAAGCGTTTCGGTATAGGACTACACCATTGTTATATCTGTCAGGTAAAGCTGTGTACTTATACAAAAAGCTCTCACAATCTTTTAGTGTACTTGATTTTAAGGAAAAATACAATTCTGACGAAAAGTTTCCTAAAGATGTCAAGCATTCTTTAAGTTCTACAACCGATAAATCAATAGATTTGTCTCCCATCAATTCGTCGGCTATCGATATTTCACCTTCATAATGTGTTAAATTCTTTTCTGGACAGTACTTTGTGGCATCAGAAAGAAACTCATCGCTATCAAAAATATAGCGGAGTTTTTGATTAACACTATCATAAGTCAGATTTATTTTGCTTGTACAATTGATACCTAATTGGGGAGAATCATAATACTGTGAAACTTGCCTTCCAAAATTTGGTTCTACTCGAATTGTCATTCTGCTGTCTAGACAGGTTACAGATAAATATTCAATCAGACTAATTATTTGTCGTTCAGTCCAATTATCACGTAAAAGTTTAATTTCAATTTTTGTACCAACAGGCATATTCTCTTCATTATCCCAGTCATCTAAAATACTCTCATTCCAGTTTGTAACCCACTTGACAGGGGCGGAATTTTCTTTCACACTATAAAGTGTCACAGAAGCACCTAATCTAGCTAATGCAAAACGTCCAATTCCTTTTGAGCCAGCCAAAACACGCTCATCCGTACTTTTTGAGTCAACGTATCCTTTGTCACTTTTTCCAACGTGCATCCAGTTTTCAAGTATAGTGCTTTTATCCATTCCAATTCCGTCATCCCAAATAAAAAGAGTGTCTTTCTCAAAATGAATTAACACTTTATTAGCGTGCGCATCATAAGCATTTTTCACAAGTTCGAGAACGGCAGATTCTTTATTTGTAAAATTTTGCACCCCTAATAATTCAGCTATGGTGCTATCTTCAACAATATAGCTCAACTTTTCCATGTAGAATCTCTCCAATCAAAACACTCCCCTTTATTATAATATAAAATGTCCGAATTGGCAAACAAATAATATATAATTAGACAAATAGCGGTATTTTTTTATTGTTCCCCCATTTGGGCTATAGAATACTATGTTAAGTATAATTGCACATATTCTATGCACTCTGAACGTTCCACATTTTTTAGTAATCATGTGCCTTAGACTGAGCGGACCGATTTGCAGGAATAGCGGCCGATGTTAACTCTGCTGTCTTAAATGACAATATAAAAAGAGAGGCCTTACAGCACTTTAAATGCTATAAGGCCTCTCGTCATAGAAAGGGCGAACACTGGGCAATTATTCATATCTAAAATAACCAACCGAGACCCACTATGCTGGGTTCGCGGTTGGAATTGAAAAAAGTCCGTCCAGCGTATGAGAAAAGCCCCAAGGCTTTTTCTGAACTGTCAAGCGGCTATAAAAAAGATATTTTCGGCATTCCGGCTGGTGGGGCTGGATTCCCGCGACGCGCAAGATCGTCGGCAGCGGCAGCGAACCGCCGTGATGGGCGCAGGCGGCGTTGTGCCGCCGCAACCGAACAGGGGAACCGGGCGTGGCTTTTTGCGAAGGGAAGGAATGACGGAACGGTAACAAAGCGGCATAAGAAATCCCCAGCCAAACGGCTGGGGATTTTGAATGGAGCGCGGCCCATTCCGACGTGGGAAGCGTTGGCAAAAAAGATACCCGCCATAAACGCGGGCAGAAAAGCTTTAAATATAGAAAACCTGCGGTGCGCGACTTGCTCACCGCAGGTGTGGCGCGCCTAAGTGGATTCGAACCACCGGCCTTCCGCTTAGGAGGCGGACGCTCTATCCTGCTGAGCTATAGGCGCCGATACAACTGGTAGTGTACACTATCCCGCGTGGTTTGTCAATTCCCGGAAGGCGGGCGGCGGCATGGCCGTCCGGCAAAAAATGTGGTATACTGTTTCCGGAGGCGCCGGCCGACCGGCGTCAACTGAGGTTTGCCGCCGGGCCGGACCCGCGCGGCGGGGGAGGAATCCGCATGAACGAAAAAACCGCGCTTTTGGATGCGCTGCGGGACGGGATTGTGCGCCTGTGCGCCCCGTGCCGGATTTATGTATTCAATCAGAAGAGCAGCCCCTCCGGCGAAGTCACGGCGGTCAAGCTCTGCGTGATTGTCCCAGGCGGGGACCCCCGGGAAACGGAGAGCCGTCTGTACGTGCAGCTGGAGTCCGACCTGCCGTTCGACCTGCTGGTGTACACGCAGGAGGAATGGGACCGCCTGCTGCAAACCCGGCTGAGCTTTGCCCGGCACATCCGGGAAACGGGGAGGTTGCTGTATGCGGCGGACTAGGCACTCCAAAGACAGCCGGAAGTATTTCGACTGGCTGGAAATCGCGGCGGGGGATCTGCTTGCCGCCCGCCTGCTTCTTGAACAGGAGCAGTGCGCGGAGGTCGCCGCCTTCCACTGCCAGCAGGGAATCGAAAAAGCGTTCAAGGCTTATCTGATCGACCGGACCGGCACGCTGGTGGACGGGCATAACCTCACCTGGCTCTGCCGTCAGGCGATGAAGCAGGATCGCGGGTTCTCCCGGTGGCTGGACGCCACCGCCAAAATGAACCGCCTGTATATTGAAACGCGGTATCCGTCCGACATCGACCTCAAGCTGTCGGACGAGCGGGTGGAGGAAACGTACGGCGTCGCGCGGGAAATTTATGACTATGTCTGTGCCGCGCTGTACGGCGAAGAGGCGATGGAGGACGATTAGGCCGGCGCCGCCGCGGGGCCGCCGGCGGATGCGGGCTCCCGGGCGGGGACATCCTCCACTATCCGGCCGTCCTGAATGCGCACAATCCGCCGGGCGGCGGAGGCGATGCTGTTGTCGTGGGTGATCAGGATGATGGTCCGGCCCTCGGCGTTGAGGTCCTGCAGGATGGACAGCACCTCCCGCCCGGAAGCGGTATCCAGGTTGCCGGTTGGCTCATCGGCCAGAAGGAGGGGCGGCCGGGCCGCGATCGCGCGGGCGATTGCCACCCGCTGCTGCTGGCCGCCGGACATCTCTGCCGGGCGGTGGCGCAGGCGGTGGCCAAGCCCCACCCGCTCCAGGCTTTCCGCGGCGATGCGGCGGCGCTTTTCCCGGCTCATGCCGCGGTAGAGGAGAGGAAGCTCCACGTTTTCCAGCGCATCCAGGCCGGGGATCAGATTAAAGCCCTGGAAGATAAAGCCGATGTGCCGGTTGCGGATGTCGGACAGCTCGTCGTCCGACAGGCGGGCGACGTTTTTCCCTTCCAGGAAGTAATCGCCCCGGGAGGGCGTATCCAGGCAGCCGAGCATGTTCATCAGCGTGGTTTTCCCCGACCCGGACTGCCCGACAATGGCGACGAATTCCCCCTCCCTTACCGCAAGGGAAACGCCGTCGAGCGCCCGCACCTCTCCCGAACCGGGATTGTAGATTTTGTAAATCTCCCGGACCCGGATGATTTCCGCCGGCTCTTTCGGCTCCCCGCCGCCTTCCGCCGCCCTGCCGTGTGTGCTCTGCTTCGTTTTTTCCGCCATGCCGTTCCGTCCTTTCCGCGCGCCGTATCGGCCGTTTCCCGTATAGTATGCGCGGTTCCCGGCGGCGGTATCCCCGCCTGCGGAAACAGCAAGGGAAAATACGGGCCGCGGGGCAGGCCTCGCCGCGGCGTCCGGCGTGCCGGCCTGCGGCAATGCAAGCCGGGCGGAGCTCCCGCCAGAGCCAACGCTTCCGGCTCTGCCGGAGCCTTGAGCGGACCCG
The DNA here is from genome assembly GCA_904419875.1 of Candidatus Avimonas caecicola. Taxonomy (GTDB): domain Bacteria; phylum Bacillota; class Clostridia; order Oscillospirales; family Acutalibacteraceae; genus Avimonas; species Avimonas caecicola. Next base: position 8,275 of record CAJFTG010000063.1, read on the forward strand.
GCCAGGGCTGCCGCCGGCCGAAGAACCGCATGACTGCTTTTTTCAAAAGGCGGCTGGGCCGACGGGGCGTCGTCTGCGCAGACCCCGCCGGATGCGGAAAGCGGTCGGGAAACAAAGCGCGGAAGGATGGCCGTTTTCCGGCGTATTCGGCTGCCCTTGCCCGGGAGCTGCCGGGCGGGCGCCGGATTTTGAACCTTCCTTTATGCCGGGCGGCTCCTCTGCCGAGCAGGGCCGGCTGCCGGCGGGCGATGCGGGCGCACCTTCCTTTATGCTGCCCGTTCTGCCGCCGTCCGGACCGCGGAGCGTCGGAACCGCCGTTCCCTGCGATGGGGAATCAGGGGGCACGGCGGTTTGTCCGTCCGCTTCGCCCGCGGCCCGGGGTCTGGCGCTCCGTCCTTGCCGGATGCGACGGCCGTTTTGCCCGCGGCCACCGCGCAAAAGGACCGGAGCGGCAGTTTCCACCGTTCCGGTCCTGTTTTTACTTATGCGGCCTATACGGCCGTGCGGCGGAAGCCGGCCGGCTATGCCGCCAGCGCCGGATAGTCCTCCAGGCTGTATTCCCCGTCCCCGGGAAGCTCTTCCCAAAAGGCGTCCTGATCCATATACCCGTCGAGATCCTCCGGCGGGGTCACGGTAACAGGCTGGCCGGGATTGTTCATCCGGACGGAAATCGTGACCCCCACCTCAACCGTCTGGCTGTCGTCTCCGTCCGCGGCGCCTGCCGCATCCGCCGCCATCGCACCCATTTCATCCACCGCCGTCTGAGGGACGGTGGCGGACGCGGAAATATCCATTTTTTCCAGATAGCGCTCGCCGTTCAGCGTCAGGGTGATCGTCATTTCCGAAAAGCCGATGTCCTCCAGAATGCCGAACTCCGCTTCGTCCCCGCCCGCGGCTTCCTCCGGGGTCACGATCGCCAGGATTTCGGCAATCGTCTCCGGCGCGACGGGAATTTGAATCTGCGTTTTCCCGTCCTCCTCGACCGCCGAAGCGGCGGACAGCAGCCCGGCGATCACGCGTTTCAACTCTTCGTCCACCGGCTGGGTAAGGAACGGCAGATCCTCCCCGGCCGAAGAACCGAAGCTGCCGGAGAGCTCCTCCGGCGGGACGGCGTATTTCAGCCGCATCCCGTCCTGCGCCAGATACATCGTCCCGTCCGCGTAATACAGGTCCATGTCGCTGGCCTCCCCCAGCACCGAGAAGCCGAGCCGCATCCGGAAGGCGGGATTCTCCTCCAGGTCCTGCATCTGGATTCCCCCGTCCACATTGAGCGCCACGGTGGACCCGTCCAGCCCGGCGGTTGCGGTTATGGTGAAATCCAAATCCACCTCGCGGATGTCCTCCATCGCGGCGGACATTTCCTCCAGCAGGGCGGCCGCGTCGGGCGCCGGGTCGGAAGCGGGCGGCGTGCCTTCGGACGGCCGGGGGCCGGTGGTGCAGCCCGCGAGGGAGAGGCCGACGGCGCAGGCCGCCAGCACGGAGGCGGCGGAGGCCAGCCGCCGGGTCTTCTGCCGTTTGGTTTTCATAATTCCATCTCCTGCCCTTCTGCTTTTCTGTGCCCGGGGCCCGCAGGAGCCGCCGGACGGCGATGCGGGGGGTAAGGTAATCCCGCAGAGTTTCCACGAAAAAGTGCATTTGCGACAAAATGTACCAATAGTATACAATAAATTGCCGCTTTTGTAAATAAGGTTTTCAAGGCTCCTGCAAAAAACCGCCTTCCGGACAAAAAGACGGATGACAAAGCCGCCGGGAGACGGTATAATGGCGTTGAACGGCCGCCCCGGAACGGGGAGCCTATGCAGGGCGGGCCGGATACGGAAAGGACAGAACAAGCGATGCTGAACAACGAATGGAAGCATTTCAAAAGCGGCACGGACATCCGCGGCGTCGCCGTGGACGGCGTGCCGGGGGAACCGCTCGACCTGACGGACGAGCGGGTGAAGGCGATGGCCGCCGGCTTTGCGGCGTGGCTGGCCCGGCGCACAGGCAAGCCCGCCGGGGAGCTGACCGTTTCGGTCGGACGGGACAGCCGGGTCTCCGGCCCCCGCCTGCGGGATGCGGTGACGGCGGCCCTGACCGCCGCGGGGGTGACCGTGCTGGACTGCGGGCTGGCCTCCACCCCGGCGATGTTCATGACCACGGTGGATCTGGGCTGCGACGGCGCGGTTCAGCTCACGGCCAGCCACCACCCCTATCACCGCAACGGGCTGAAATTCTTCCTCCCCTCCGGCGGGCTGGAGGGGAGCGACATCGAGGCGGTGCTGTACAACGCGCAGGAGGGGGTGAAGCCGGCCCCCGGCGCCGGATCCTGCCGCCCGGTGGATTACATGACGCAGTATGCGGCCCGGCTCCGCCGCCTGATCTGCGAAGGGGTGAAGGCCGCCGATTACGATCGCCCGCTCGCGGGGTTCCATATTGTGGTGGATGCGGGCAACGGCGCGGGAGGCTTTTACGCGGGCGAGGTGCTGGCCCCCCTGGGCGCGGACGTGTCGGGCAGCCAGTTCCTCGAACCGGACGGCCGCTTCCCCAACCATATCCCGAATCCGGAGAACGGGGAGGCGATGCGCTCGGTCTGCGAGGCGACCGTGCGGGCCGGGGCCGACCTGGGAGTGATCTTCGACACCGACGTGGACCGTGCGGGCTGCGTGGACGAAGCGGGGCGGGAGATCAACCGCAACCGGCTGGTCGCCCTCGCCGCAGCCATCGCGCTGGAGGGCAATCCCGGCGGCACGGTCGTCACCGATTCCATCACCTCCAGCGGGCTGAAGGCCTTTATAGAAAAGGATCTCGGCGGGACGCACTGCCGCTTCAAGCGAGGGTATAAGAACGTCATCAACGAGGCGATCCGCCTGAACCGGGAGGGGATCAACTGCCCGCTGGCGATCGAGACCTCCGGCCACGCCGCCCTGCGGGAAAACTATTTCCTGGACGACGGCGCGTATCTGATGACCAAAATCATCATCAAGGCCGCGCAGCTGCGGGCCGCAGGCAAAACGCTGGACAGCCTGATCGCCTCCCTGGCCGAGCCGGCGGAGGGGGTCGAGCTGCGCTTCGGCATCCGGGAGGCGGATTTCCGCGCCTGCGGGAACGCCGTCCTCGCCGGGCTGGAGGCCTACGCCCGCGAAAAGGGATGGGCGGTCGCGGACGATTCCCGCGAGGGGGTGCGCATCTCCTTCGGCAAGGGAGAGGGGGACGGCTGGCTGCTGCTCCGCCTGAGCGTGCATGACCCGGTGATGCCCCTCAACATCGAAAGCGATACGGCCGGCGGCTGCCGCGTCATCGCGGAGAAGCTGGCAGGATACCTGAACGGCTGCGCGGGGCTGGACCGCGCAGCGCTGGAAAGCTACCTGGCGGGATAAGGGAGAGAAAAGGGGGAAAAGGGGGAGAAGGGGAAAGAAGGCAGGGCCGGGAAAGCAGGTATAAGAGGTAAAGCCGGGACGGGGAGACGGCGGGGACGGCGGGGGCGGCGGAAAAGCGGCCGTGCCCGTACCGCCCTCGCTCCTGCCCTTGCTCTTGCTCTTGCTCCCTCTCCCCCGTTCCTCTGATTCCTTCGCTTCCTCCCGCTCCGCCGTTCCCCTGTTTCCCCGGTTCCGTCGCTTCCGTTGCTTCCGCCGCCCATCCGGTTTCTCACGGTTCCCCCGGTTGCTTGATACCCTGTCCCTTCCGTTCCCCCTGTCCCCCTGTCCCCCCTGTCCTCTCGTCCCCGCCTGTATCCGACGGGGAAGACGACGGCGGGACTGGAGCGGGAGACAGGCGCGGCCGGATCCGGGGGAAGGGGGAGACAGAGGGGGAGAGGGGGGAGGAAGAGAGGGAAGAAGCCATCCCCGACAGGGTGGGAAAACCGGGAAAGCGGTGAAGCCGGGAAGCATAGAAGCAAAAAGAAGCGCAGAAAAGCGCTGAAAAGCACAGGGAAGCAGGCGGGGAAGCAGGGAAGCGCCGGCAGGCACCGTAAACACAGAGAAGCACACAAGCAGGGAAGGAGCCCTTTATGGACTGGACGGAAGTGAAGATTACCGTGCCCGCGGCCGACACCGACCGGGCGGCGGCCATTGCCAATATGGCGGTGCCCTACGGCATTTACATCGAGGATTACAGCGACCTGATCCAGGGTGCGCGGGAGATCGCGCACATCGACCTGATCGACGAGGAGCTTCTGGCCCGCGACCGCACCCGGTCGGTCATCCACCTGTACATTTCGCCGGAGGACAACCCGGCCGAGGCGGTGGCCTTCCTGCGGGAACGGTACGCGGCGGCTGGGGTCGAGAATGAGGTGCTCACCGGCGAGGTGAGCGAGGACGACTGGGCGAACAACTGGAAAAAATATTTCAAGCCCCTGCCGGTGGGGGAGCGGCTGATGATCTGCCCCACCTGGGAGGCGCTTCCCGCCGCCGCCGGCCGCGCGCTGCTTCGTATCGACCCCGGCATGGCCTTCGGTACCGGCGGGCACGACACCACCCGGCTGGTACTGGAAACCCTGGAACGGCATATCCGGGGCGGCGAAACCCTGCTGGACGTGGGCTGCGGCAGCGGGATCCTCTCCATCGCCGCCCTGCTGTTGGGGGCGAAAAGCGCGGTAGGGGTGGACATCGACCCGCTCGCGGTCAAAACCGCGGTGGAAAACGGCGCGCTCAACGGCCTGCACGCCCCGGCCTATACCGTCCGCCAGGGCAACCTGGTGGACGCCGTGGAGGGCGCCTTCGACGTGGTGGCGGCCAACATTGTGGCGGATGCGGTCATTGCCCTTTCCGCGGACATCCGGCCGTTTTTGAAGCCGGGCGGCGTATACATCCTGTCCGGCATCATCGACACCCGCGAAGGGGATGTGCTGGCCGCAATGAAGCGGTGCGGCTTTGTCCTGCGCGACCGGCGGGAACGGGGCGGCTGGCTCTGCCTGACGGCGGCGGCAGGATAAGAAACTACTATCTGTATAATTATTGGTGGAATATACATAATCCGGCGCGTTCCACGCCCAGCTCCCCTCTCCCTCCCCCTCCCGAGGATCGGGAGGCAGGGCGACAGAGTGGCAGGGAGAGGCAGGGAGAGGGAGGGGGAGACCGGAGAACGGCGGGGAAGGAAAAGGGGAAGAAACGGCGTATGCAGGAATGGCTGTCCAGGGAGGCGATGCTCCTCGGTCGGGAAGCGGTGGAGCGGCTGGAGAGGGCGAGCGTCGCGGTGTTCGGTCTTGGCGGGGTCGGCTCCTATACCGCGGAGGCGCTGGCCCGCGCCGGGGTCGGCCGGCTGGTGCTGGTGGACGGGGACGCGGTCGCGGACTCCAACCGCAACCGGCAGCTCGGCGCGCTGGTATCCACCGTCGGCCTCCCCAAGGCGGAGGTGACGGCCGCGCGGGTGCGGGAGATCAATCCCGCCTGCCGGGTGGAGCCGCACGTGCTGTTCTATCTTCCCGGGGAGGAAGGGACCCTGCTGGACGGCCTGGATTACGCGGCGGACGCGGTCGACACTGTGGCCGCCAAGCTCTCCCTGGCGGTGGAATGCCGCCGGCGGGGGATACCGCTGGTCAGCGCGATGGGCTGCGGCAACAAGCTGGACCCCACCCGCTTCCGGGTGGCGGACATTTATCAGACCAGGGTCTGCCCCCTCTGCCGGGTTATGCGGCGGGAACTGAAGGCGCGGGGCGTCCCGTCCCTCAGGGTGGTGTATTCGGAGGAGGAGCCGCTCGCCCCTCTTCCCGGCGGGGAGGGGCCGGCCGCGGGGCGGCGCGCCCTGCCGGGGAGCGTTTCCTTTGTGCCGCCGGTGGCCGGGCTGATCCTGGCCGGGGAGATTATCCGGGCCCTGGCGGGCCCGCGGCCGGAGCAGGCGCCGCGCCCCTGAGGAGGGGCACGGCAGGAGGGCCGGGGACCGGTTTCCACAAACTGCGGGACAGAGGAGGCGGGGACATGCCGCGCTTTTTTCAGGACTTTCCGGGCGGGGAGGCGGCCCGGGTGACCGGGCAGGACGCCGTGCATATCCGCCGTGCCCTGCGGATGAAGCCGGGGGAGAACCTCACCCTGTGCGACGGGCGGGGGAACGATTATTTCTGCGAGGTCGCGGGCTTCGAGGGGGAGGACGTGCTGCTCAAGGTGCTTTACCGCACCCCGACCGCCTGCGAGCCGTCGGTGGCCGTCACCCTCTACCAGGGGCTTCCCAAGGGGGAAAAGATGGAGTGGATTCTCCAAAAGGCGGTTGAGCTGGGGGTGTCCGCCGTCGTCCCGGTCGCAATGGCGCGCAGCGTGGTGCGGCTGGAAGGCAAGGAGGAACGCCGGCGCGCCCGATGGCAGAAAATCGCGGATGAGGCGGCCGGCCAGTCGGGCCGGGGCATCCTCCCCGCGGTGGAGGCGCCCCACACCTGGAGGCGGGCGATGGAACGGCTGCAGGCGGACGGCGCGCCGGTGATCGCCTTTTACGAAGGGGGCGGCCAGCCCCTTGCCCGGCTGGTGGAACGGGGCGCCCGCCGCCTGGCGGTGTTCGTCGGCCCGGAGGGCGGATTTGAGCCGGCAGAGATCGGGGAGCTGCAAGCCCTTGGGGCGCAGGTGGCCACCCTCGGCCCCCGCATTCTGCGGTGTGAGACCGCGCCCCTCGCCGCGCTGTCGGTCATCATGGCGCTGACCGGCAACATGGAATAGCGCGCTCCGTTCCGTCCGCCGCAGGACGGCGGGGACGGCGCCGTTGGAAGGAGATCTGGGTATGATTCTGCACGACATCAGCCGGGAGCTGCTGAACGGCCCGGTATATCCGGGCGATCCCGCCCCGGCGCTGACGGCGGTCTGCCGGATGGAATGGGGGGACGTGTGCAACACCTCCGCCCTGTCGGCCTGCGTCCACAACGCCACCCATCTGGATGCGCCCCGGCACTTCGTGCGGGAGGGGACGGACGCCGCCTCCCTGCCGCTGGAGCTGTGCGTGGGGGAGTGCAGCGTCACGGCGTTTGAAGGGGTGCTGCTGGGCGCCCAGGCGGAGGAACTGCTCCCCCGCCTGCATAAGCGGGTGCTCTTCAAGGGGGAGATGGTGGTCAGCCCCAGCGCCGCCTTTGTGCTCAGCGAGGCGGGCCTTAAGCTGATCGGGGTAGAGGGGCAGTCGGTTTCCGCGCCCGAATGCACCGCCGCCGTCCATCGTCAGCTGCTCGGCAGCGGGATGGCGCTGCTGGAGGGGCTGGATCTGTCCCGCGTCGCCCCGGGGGATTATTTTCTGTTTGCCGCGCCGCTGAAAATCGCCGGAGCGGACGGGTCCCCGGTGCGGGCGGTGCTGGTGGAAAAGGAGCGGCTGGACGTCGGCTGAACGGCCCTGGGAACAGCGGTTCCCGGGGGCTGCCGGAGGAGAGGAAGCGGGCGGCCTCCCGCCGTCCATGTCCCCGATGTCCTCCCCGCGTCCGCCGGCCCGGGCGGTGCTCCGCGGGCCGGTTTCCCGCGTCCGGTTTCTGCCGGCGGGAAACGCCGAACCCTGTCCCGGTTCCGGCAGGCCGCGGGGCCTCGGGGGATGGGCTATGCCGGGGACGGGGAGAGTGCCGGGGGATTGCCGCCCGCTTGTTTCCGCCGGCCGCAGCGGACCGCGCGGCAGACGGCGGGCCGGGAAACGGGGGATGCCGGAACCCGGGGGAAAGCAGGAGGAAACAGAGGGAACAGGAGGAACAGAGAAAACAGAGAAAACAGGGAAACGGGAGAAGGAGGGGGAACAGTATGAACAATCCGCTGCATTGGTTTCAGGGCCCCTTGGAGGAGCATTTGAAGGAGTCTTCTTCCATACGGCTGGACGCGGCGGGGGCGGCGGTGATTCTGCTGCTGATTTTGGCGGTTCTGCTGGCGGTTTTGGGAGCGGTTTTTCTGGGGCTGTGCGTGTACAACGACGCGCTGTCCCGGCAGAATCCGAACGCCGGGATGTGGGGCTTGCTGTGCGGCTTTTTCGGCGGCATTGCCGCGCTGATCTACCTGGTCATCGTCACGACCTCGAAGAATCAGCCGCCGCGGTGCGTTCGCTGCGGGAGCTTCCTGCCCCCGCCCGTCCCCGGCGGCCCCGCCGGGCCGGTCTGCCCGGTATGCGGCCTGCCGGCGGCCGTTCTCCCTGCGGAACAAATGCGGCTGTACGCCGGCCGG
>CAJFTG010000064.1 GCA_904419875.1 Candidatus Avimonas caecicola
AGCCAAGGGGCATGTTTGTTGCAGGCAGGTGCCGCAAGCGGGCACGGCAAGCCGATGCGGGTTCCTCCGCATCGGACGGCGTTCTCCTCCGGCAGCCGGCCGGGCCGCTTTCCATCGCCCATGCACGCAAAACGGCCCCGCCCCCGGTTTGCGGGGACAGGGCCGTCAACGGATCCAGTTCAGGGATATCGGGTCCCATGTTCACTCCGTGCGACCAGAGCGACCAGAGCCGATCAGAGTCAATCAGATGGAAATTTCGTGCGCCATGTTATAAAGCTCAAAATCAAAGGGCTTCTTCATCTGCAGGGCTTCTTCGATGTCAAAGTCCACGATTTTGTCGCTCTGGATGGCGACCACCCGGTTGGACTTGCCCTCCAGCAGCAGCTCCACCGCATGGTATCCCATCTCGCTGGCCAGAACACGGTCGCGCAGAGTGGGCGAACCGCCCCGCTGCACATGGCCGAGGATGGTGGCGCGGCTTTCCACGCCGGTTTCTTTTTCAATGCGCTCCGCCAGTTCGATCACGTGGCCAACGCCCTCCGCTACGACAATGATGAAATGCTTCTTGCCGGTGGAGAAGGTCGTGCGCATCCGCTCGAGGATGTCACGCTCAAAATCATAAGGAACCTCCGGCACGATGATGCTGGTCGCCCCCACCGCAATGCCGACGTTCAGCGCCAGATAGCCCGCATGGCGGCCCATGACCTCCACCACGCTGCAACGGTCGTGAGACTGCGCGGTATCCCGCAGCTTATCCACCATTTCCACGCAGGTGTTCATCGCGGTGTCGTAGCCGATGGTGTATTCGCAGCAGGAAATATCGTTATCGATCGTCCCCGGGATGCCGATACAGGGAAGGCCGCGGCGGGTGAGGTCCTGCGCGCCGCGGAAGGAGCCGTCGCCGCCGATGACGACCACGCCCTCGATCCCGTTGTCACGGCAGGTGCGGATCGCCTTCTGCATCCCTTCTTCGGTGCAGAATTCCGGGCTGCGGGCGGTATACAGCATCGTGCCGCCGCGATGGATGATATCCGAAACGCTGCGCAGATTCATCGGGAAGATATCCCCGTTGATCAGCCCGTTATACCCGCGATATACGCCGAAAATATCAACGCCTTTACTGAGCGCCGTGCGGGCTACCGAACGGACGGCGGCGTTCATGCCCGGCGCATCGCCGCCGCTGGTTAAAACGGCAATTCTCTTAATGGACATCGATAATCCTCTCCTTAGCTCGGTGGACCGTCCTTCGGGAAAAACGGACGGCCTCTGTCGTTAACATTTCGTATTATACACTATTTGACAAGAAAATATCAAGAGCCTTCTTATATAGAATATCACCGTGCTTTGGAGCCGTATTTGTCTATTCATCCGGGCAACTGGGAAAAGAAGGAAACTCCTGCCGTGTCCCAGCGGACAGCGCCGCTATTCCACCAGGGCGACGTTGGCTTCCCCCAGGATCGCCCGCAGCTCGCGCAGCATGACCTCGTTCGGCCAGACCGCCATGGAGGCCGGCGCACGCAGCAGCTTTCCCGTATCCTGAAAGCGGATATACAGCGGGACCGGCCCGTCGAACACCCCGGTGACCAGACAGGCCCGGCGGTAATCTGCCCCGCTGCGCGAAGACACCCGCAGATAAAGCCCCGGATGGGCGGCCTTTTTCTTCGCCCCCTCCGGCTCCGCGGCCGGCTTCGGCCGGCTTCCCCTGCCCTCCTGCCTGTCCGCCGGGAGCGGGGGCGGAGGACTTTCCGGGTCGGGCGCGGGGGAAACCGCGTCCACCAGAAGCTTGGGCTCCTCGTCCTCCCGCATGCTCAGACGGCCGCGGACCAGCAGCACGTTCCCGCTCTGGAGCTGGGATGTACAGCCGGCCAGCACCCGGGGAAAGAAAAGCAGCTCCATCGTCCCATAGAGGTCCTCCAGCGTGACATAGGCCATCGTCGTATTGCTGCGGGTGGTTTTCTGTCTCACCGACCCGACCATCCCCAGCAGGGTTACCGCGTCGCCGTCCCGGTAGTCGCCCTCCCCCTCCTCGGCACTGGCGAGGATCTGGTCGATCTGCGCGGCCTTTACCGCCGCATGCATCGCCGCGTAGGGCTTGAGAGGATGGCCGGACATATACAGCCCGGTGACCTCCTTTTCCATGGCAAGCAGCTCCGCGTAGGGATACTCCGCCAGGTCGGGAAGGGACGGCTCGTCGCGGCCCTCCTCCCCCGGCATATCGAAAAAGCCCATCTGCCCGGAAAGGTTCCGGCGGTTCTGCTCCTCCAGCATGCCGAGAAAAAGGTCAATCGATTCCAGCATCTGGCGGCGGTTGGCGCCCAGCCCGTCCAGCGAACCGCTGCGCACCAGGCTTTCCAGCGCCCGGCGGTTGAATTCCCGCCGGGTGGAAAGCCGCTCGCAGAAGGAATAAAAGCTGCGGTACGGGCCGTTTTCCTCCCGTTCCCGGATGAGTTCCGCAATCAGCCCGCGGCCAAGGTTCTTGATCGCCAGCAGGCCGAAGCGGATCCCCTGACCCGGCGCCACCGTGAAGCCGGTGCGGCTCTCGTTCACCGAGGGGGGGAGTACGGCGATGCCCAGGCGGCCGCATTCCGCAATGTAGGCGGCAACCTTGCCGCTTCCTTCCAGCACGCTGGTGAGAAGAGCGGCCATATATTCCTGCGGATAAAAGCACTTCAGCCACGCCGTCTGGTAAGAGACCAACGCATATGCGGCGGCATGCGCTTTATTGAAAGCATAAGAGGCAAAGGAGGACATGTCCGAAAAAACCGCTTCCGCCACCTCGGCGGAAACGCCGCGGCGCAGGCATCCCTCCACCTCCACCGTGCCGTCCTCCCGGACCAGGCCGTGGATGAAAATATCGTGCTCCCTTTCCATGACATCGTGCTTTTTCTTGGACATTGCCCGTCGGACAATGTCCGCACGGCCGAGGGAATAGCCGGCCAGCTCCCGGAAAATCTGCATCACCTGCTCCTGATACACGATGCAGCCGTTGGTCACATCCAGAATCGGCGCAAGCTTGGGATGCAGATACCGCACCTGCTCCGGATGCTGGCGGTTATAAATGTACTTGGCGATGGAATCCATCGGCCCGGGCCGGTAAAGGGCAAGCACGGCGATCAGGTCCTCCAGGCAAACGGGGACCAGGCTCATCAGCACCCGCTTCATCCCGCCCGATTCAAACTGGAACACCCCTTCGGTGCTGCCCTGGGCGATCATCTCATAGACCCTCGGTTCCTCCACCGAGACGGCGTGGATATCGAAATCCGGCCGGCTCCGCCGGATCATCCGCTGCGCGTCGTCGATAATGGTCAGGTTGCGCAGGCCGAGGAAATCCATCTTGAGCAGCCCCAGTTCCTCCAGCACGGTCATGGTATACTGGGTGGCAACCGCCTCGCCGTTGACGCACAGGGGCACATAATCGCTGACCGGGCGGGCGGTGATGACCACCCCCGCCGCATGGGTGGAGGCGTGCCGGGGCATCCCTTCCACCTTCTTGGCCATGTCGATCAGCTCGTGCACGGCGGGGTCGGCTTCATACAGCTCGCGGAGCTGCCTGGACTGGGAGAGCGCCTTGTCCAGCGTCATCTTGAGCTCCCAGGGCACCAGCTTGGCCGTCTGATCCCCCGTGGCATAAGGAAGCCCCAGCGCCCGCGCCACGTCCCGGATGGCGGCCCGCGCCGCCATCGTACCGAAGGTGACGATCTGCGCCACATGATCCGTCCCGTATTTGCCGATGACATAGTCGATCACCTGCTGGCGCTTTTCGTTGCAGAAATCAATGTCGAAGTCGGGCATGCTCACCCGTTCAGGATTGAGAAAGCGCTCGAACAGCAGGTTGTATTTGATCGGGTCGATGCCGGTGATCCCGATGCAGTAGGCGCACAGGCTCGCCGCGCCGGAGCCGCGGCCCGGTCCCACCGGGATGTCGTGGCTTTTGGCGTACTGGACGAAATCGTTGACAATCAGGTAATAATCCACATACCCCATCTTCTCGATGGTGGACAGCTCGTATTCCAGCCTCTCCCGGATCGCAGGGTCCGGGTCCTCGCCGTACAGACGGCGAAGGCCGTCATAGCACTGCCGGCGGAAATAGGCGGCGCTGTCCCCGCCGGGGGCATGGAATTCCGGCAGTTGGGTACGGCCGAATTCAAACTCCAGGCAGCACTGCTCCGCAATCCGCACAGTGTTGTCAAACGCCTCCGGGATAGCGGGAAACAGCGCCCGCATTTCCTCCTCCGACTTGAGGTAAAACTCGTCGGTTTCAAAGGCCATTTTGGAGGGCTCGTTCACCGTGGTGTTGGTCTGGATGCACAGGAGCACCTGCTGCACCCGCGCATCCTCCCTGGTCAGATAATGCGCGTCGTTGGTGCACACCAGCGGGATGCCGGTTTCCCGGGCAATCCGGATGATCTGAGGGTTGACGCTTTTCTGTTCGCTCAGGCCGTGGTCCTGGATTTCGAGATAATAATTTCCTCGCCCGAAGACCGTATCATACCACAGGGCGGTCTCCCGCGCCCCCTCCGCATCCCCGCGCAGCAGGGCGCGGGGGATTTCCCCCGCCAGGCAGGCGGACAGGCAGATCAGCCCTTCATGGTATTTCTCCAGCAGCTCGCGGTCCACCCGCGGCCGGGAATAGAAGCCCTCCGTCCAGCCCGCCGATACCAGCTTTATCAAATTGTGATAGCCGGTTTCGTTTTTGCACAGCAGGACGAGATGGCTGTGCTCCCCGTCCAGCTCGTGCACCTTGTCGAAGCGGGTACGGGCGGCGACATACACCTCGCAGCCGATGATCGGCCGAATCCCCGCCTTCTTCGCCGCCTTGTAAAAATCGACCGCGCCGTACATCACCCCGTGGTCCGTAACGGCCACGGCGGTCTGTCCCAGTTCCTTGGCGCGGGAAACCAGTCCTTCGATCCGGCAGGCGCCGTCCAAAAGGCTGTATTCGCTGTGTACATGCAGATGGACAAAGGCCATGGGAATCCCCCTTATCGGCCGGAAGGTGGATGGACGATAATTTTGCAGGCCGCTGCCTCCACCGGCTTTTCCGCGCCGTACAAGCAGACAGACCGCCGCAGGAGAACGGGCTGTTCCCCCGGCATAAGCTTTTTCTCAAGGTCTGGGAATACGACGGCAGGCATACAGGCGAAACAAAGGGGCCGCGCGGGCGGCCAAGCGGCCATACCATGCCGCGCCCCGGCGGCGGGGGTCGGGCCCGTAATCGGCGGGGATGTCCGCCGCGCCGCCCGCCGGTTGTTCCCGGCGCCGCTCAGGCGGCGGAACCGCGCCCCTTCCCCGGCTTTCCGGATAATTTTCCGGGAAATATTACGGAAATCCTGAATTTCTCCCCCGGCGGCCGGGGTGTGGCGAAGCGGATGGCCGCCCGAATACCGAGGGTCACCTCGCAGGGCCAGGGCCGCAGCCCTCATTTCCGGTTTCCCGCCCAGGATTTGCCGCCGCGGCAAACAGCCCGGCAAATACCGGTCCGGCGGCCGGCAGCAACAGCGGTGGCCGTCCGCCGGCGGAGATATCCGCAACGGCGGAAAAAGGCCGCCCGTCCTCCCGGTCATACGGCAGGGACCCGGCCGCCGGCCGCCCTCTGCCGCCAACGCGGCGGTGACACAGGGAAGAGGAAGCCCAAACCGGCCGCCAACGGCCCGTCACGGCAACGTACCCCCTTCCTCCGGCGGCCGCCGTTTTCCAGACAGCCCTTGCGCGAACTCCAGAATCCGGCGCAGGCGGTGGTTGACGCCCGACCGGCTGAGCGGTTCGGACAGCTGCTCTCCCAGCTCCCTCAGGGACATGTCCGGGTTTTCCAGCCGCAGACGAGCCAGTTCCCGCAGCTCTTCCGGCAGGCCGTCCAGGCCCTGAAGCCGTTCGATCTGGCGGATTGCCTCTATCTGCGCCAGAGAAGCCGTCACGGTCTTATCGATGTTTGCGTTTTCACAGTTGGCGATCCGGTTGGCGGCGTTGCGGATATCCTTGACCATTTTGACGTTCATCAGTTCCAGGGAAGCGCCGGTCGCCCCCATCAAAGTCAGCGCGTCCTCAATCTGCTCGCTTTCCTTGAGGTAGATCACCTGACTCCCCTTGCGGTGCACCAGCCGGGCGCGGAATCCCAGCTCCTGCATCAGGGTCAGCAGGTCCCGGCTGAGGAGATGATGGGGAAGGCTGAACTCCAAATGATAATCCGTGCTGGGATTGGTTACCGTGCCGCAGGCCAGAAACGCCCCGCGCAGATAGGCCGCCGGGCAGTCCTCGCATTCCAGATTCGCCCGGTTCAGCCGCAGGGATACCTCGCCCGCCGCGTGGCCGAACCGTTCGAGCACGCGCCGGCGGAAACGCTCCGCCGGCAGGCTGAGGATCCGCACGCCGCTGGGGCGGGCGTCGTCCTGCCAGGCATCCTCCGGCAGGCGGCACACAGCCGACAAAAACCCGCGGTATGCATCGGCCACCGCCGGGTTTTCGGTCTGGAGCGACACGGCCGAGAGGGAAAACGCATGGCCGCACTCCGCCAGACCGTAAGCCTGCGCCGCCATGCAGCAGGCGCTTGCCGGCCGCAGACGGGAAAGCTCGTCCTTTACCCCGGATGAAAACGACACGCCTCTCCCCTCCTTGTCCGACATGGCCGCACGCCGCCCTTACAGCTTGCCGATATCGCGGTGATTGACCACAACCCGGCCGCCCTGTTGCTGAATATGCGCCGCCAGCGCCTCGGCCAGCGTCACCGAACGGTGCTTGCCGCCGGTGCAGCCGATCGCGATGACCAGCTGGCTTTTCCCCTCGTCCGCATACAGCGGAAGCAGGTAATCAATCAGACCGTACAGCCGCTGCTCAAAGCCGCGGGTAGCGTCGTTCTCCCGCACGTAGTCCCGCACGTCCGCATCCAGCCCGGTCTTATTCTTCAGCTCCGGCTCATAAAACGGATTCGGCAGACAGCGCACGTCGAACATCAAATCCGCCTCCGCCGGATAACCGTATTTAAAGCCGAAGGACATGCATTGCACCAGCATCGCCTGCGAATGATCCCCCAGAAACAGATCGGTCACCCGTTCTTTGAGCTGGGCCGAGGAAAGGTGGGTGGTATCGATCAGGTAATCGGTGCGATCCAGCAGCGGCTTGAGGAGCTGCCGCTCGGCGGCGACCGCCTGATAGACGGTGCGGATATCCTCCCCGACCAGGGGATGCTGGCGGCGGGTTTCCTTATACCGCCGCGCCAGCACCTGGTCGTCGCATTCCAGAAACAGGATTTTATAATCAATCCCCAGGCGGTGCATTTCCTGCAGGCCGTCAAACAGGTCGTCGAACATCTGGCCGCCGCGCACGTCCACCACCATCGCCACCCGGGAAAGGCGGTCCTCCGACTGCAGGCAGAGCTCCGCGAACTTCGGCAGGAGCTTGGGCGGCATGTTGTCCACGCAGTAAAACCCGATATCCTCCAGCGCGGTGATCGCCCTCGATTTTCCTGCGCCGGACAGCCCGGTCACGATGATGAATTTCATCCCCGTCTTCCTTTCTTTCCTTATCCCGCCTTACCAGCCTTATCCGGCCCTGCCCCCTCTGCCGGCAGCTCAGCCGACAAAGCGGACCTCCGGTTCCAGCCGCACGCCGTGATCGCGCAGCACCTTCTCCTGCACCTGCTCGGCCAGAGCGCGCACATCCGCACAGGTGGCACCGCCGCGGTTGATGAGGAAGCCGGCGTGCTTCTCACTGACCTGCGCCCCCCCCACCGTTAAGCCCTTGAGGCCGCTGCTTTCGATCAGCGCGCCCGCATAATACCCCTCCGGCCGCTTGAAGAAGCTTCCTGCGCTCGGATATTCCAGCGGCTGCTTCTCCCGGCGGCGGCGCAGGAATTCCTCCATCCGGCCGGTGACGGCCGCCCGGTCGTCCAGCGTCAGACGAACAGCCGCCGAGACCAACACCGCCGCCGCCTCCATAAATACGCTGTGCCGGTAGCCGAGCTTCATCTCCCGCAGGGGAACCCGCCGCAGGCTGCCGTCCCGGCAGAGCACATCGGCCCAGAGAAGGACATCCGCCATCTGCCCGCCGTAAGCCCCGGCGTTCATATACACCGCGCCGCCGACCGTCCCCGGAATTCCGTAGGCGAATTCCAGCCCCGCCAGCCCGCTGTCCCGCGCAAGCCGGCAGAGGGCCTTAAGGGACAGGCCGGCCGGGCAGAGGATCGTATCCCCCTCCACCTTGACGTCCTGCGCAGCATCCCCCGCCAGACGGAGGACCACGCCCCGCACGCCCTCATCGCTGACCAGCATATTGGTCCCGTTCCCAAGCAGCAGGACGGGCAGGTCCTGCCTCCGGCAGAGTGCCAGGGCCGCTCCCGCCGCCCCGGCGTCGGGGGCGGTCACCAGCAGGTCGGCCGGGCCGCCGATTTTAAAGGATGTATACCGCGCCATCGGCGCCTGCTCCTCCGCCGTACAACGCAGGGAGCGGAAGGCTTCCGCCAGTTCGGTCAGCAGCAAATCGGTACCTCCTCCTTGGATAATCCGGCAGGAAATGCCGGGCCGGGGAGCGGCCGGAACAGCGCATGGGGATCCCGGTAATCCCGCGTGCCCGGCCCGGGCGGCTCCGCGTCCCTTTAGTATACGGCGTTCGGCCGCAAAATAGACGCAGTCAGGCGGAAACGGGAAAGAAATCCCGCCGCAGGGCTTATTTTTTCAGGTCCTGTATCCCGGCCTCGCTGAGATAGGCGGCGCCGATTATTCCGGCGTCGTTCCCCAGGGTGGCGACGCACAGCCGGGTCTGGTATGCTGAATATTTGCTGTACCGCTCCGACTCAATGTACCTTTCAATCGGCCGGAGCAGAGCGTCTCCCTCTTTGCAGATGCCGCCGCCGATGCAGAGCACCTCCGGCTGGAAGATGTTGATGACGTTGATCAGCCCGCAGGCTATGTACTGGATGTAGCGCCCGACGACCTCCTGCGCCGCCGGATCGCCCGCCCGCATCCCGTCGAAAGCGGTGCGGCCGTCCACGTTTTCCAGCGTTCCGGCGATCTGCCACATTCCGCTTTCCGGGTGCGCCTCCATTGCCCGGCGGGTCTGCCGGATCAGGGCCGTGGCCGAAGCGTAGGCCTCCCAGCAGCCGCGGCGGCCGCAGGCGCAGGGCTCGCCGTCCACCTGGATGACGATGTGCCCCAGCTCCGCCCCGGCAAAGTTGAAGCCGCCGTAAATCTTCCCGTCGATGATGATGCCGCCGCCCACGCCGGTTCCCAGCGTGATGCACACGCAGCTTTTCGCCCCCCTGGCCGCGCCGGCCAGCGCCTCTCCGAAAGCCGCGGCGTTCGCGTCGTTCTCCAGATAAACCGGCTTGCCCAGCCGGTTTTCCAGGTCTGCGCAGACCGGCACGTTCTCAAAGCCCAGGTTGCAGGAGTATTCCACCACGCCGTTCACCGGGTTGGCAGTGCCGGGGCTGCCCACGCCGACACAGAGCACGTCGTCCATACCGATCCCCGCATTTTCCGCCGCTTCGCGCGCCATGCGGGCCATATCGGCCAGCACCTCCGCCGCCGGACGAGGCAGCGCCGTCTTGCAGCGGGCGGTGCCGACGATGCGGTATTCCTCGTCCACCACGCCGGCCTTGATGTTGGTTCCTCCCAGGTCGATCCCAATACGAAACTTTTTCATGAATGAATGCCTCTCTTACAGTGAATTCTAAAACAGCCGCGCAAAGCGGCTCAACGTCACAGGGATACCGGCCGCCCCCGGCGGCGGAAAAAGGCGCTGAGACTCTCCACACTGCCGTTGACGATCAGTTCCTTCGGGAAACCCACCTCCCGCAGCAGCGCCCGGCAATGGGGGAATAAGCCCACCTGCCCGTGAAAATGGGCGTCAGAATCCAGGGAAACGAACACGCCGTGCTTTTTGCAGAGCTCCGCAATCCGGCGGCAGTTGGGTACAGAGGATTTCCGCACGCGGAAAGTGCCTTCATTGATCTCCACCGCCTTGCCCTGGCGGCCGAATTCGGGGATCACCCGCTCATAATCATAAGCGAATTGGGGCGTGCCCGAATGGCCGATGATATCGACAAACGGGTTGGCGGCCACCGCCAGCCAGGCGGCGGTGCACTCCTCCGGCGAGGAGGGCGGCATCGTCTGCCGGTGCATGGAGGCGATGACCAGCTCCAGATTTTGCAGGGCCTCCGCCTCCAGGTCCAGCCTCCCGTCGGGACCGAGGACGTTGGCCTCCGCCCCGCGCAGCACACGGACCCCCTCGATGCGGTCCGGCAGGGATTTCAGGTTTTGAAAATGCCATAGATGGGGAGCGTCCGGCATGGCCGGTGCGTGGTCGGTACAGCCGACCGCCGCCAGCCCCCGCTGCGCGGCGGCGCGGGCGAGCTCGGTTACGGTGCTGAATGCATGGGTGGAGGCGACGGTGTGGCAGTGCAGATCCGCCGCCACGGCGTATGGAGCGGGCTGTGTACTCAAAACGGTCTTCCTTTCCGGGACTGATCGGCGTTTCCCGCCAAGCTTCTCACTGGACTTCCCACTATACTTGTCACTGTACTTGTCACCGAACTTCTCACTGACTTTTTCACGGAACCTCCCGCATTGCCCGCCGGCCTTCCCCATGGCGCGCAGGCCGGCCAACGGCCGGTCAGAAGCGGTTCCATTCCAGCTGCACCTCGGGAGGGGCGGGGGTATCCGCATCCATCCCCAGGTTGTGCATCAGCTCCTGCGCGGCATTGTACCCCATCTTCTTCTGGCGGTTGTTCATCGCCGCCACCTCGATGATAATGGCCAGATTGCGGCCCGGCTTGACCGGAATGGTGAGCATCGGCACGGTGATGTTAAGGATTTCCGCATACTCGTTGTCCAGCCCCATCCGGTCGTACAGCTTTTCCGAATCCCACTGCTCCAGCTGCACAACCATATCGATTTTTTCCGTCATCTTGACCGCGCCCATGCCGAAAATCCGGCGGGCGTTGACAATGCCGATACCCCGCAGCTCGATGAAATGGCGGATATTCTCCGGCGCGGAGCCGACCAGCGTCTTGGAGGAAACCCGGCGGATCTCCACCGCGTCGTCCGCGATCAGCCGGTGCCCCCTCTTAATCAGCTCAATGGCCGTCTCGCTTTTTCCCACGCCGCTGTCCCCGACGAGCAGGATGCCCTCCCCGTACACCTCCACAAACACGCCGTGACGGGTGATGCGCGGCGCCAGCTGTACGTTGAGGTAAGCGATCAGCGTCGCCATAAAGCTGGAGGTGGTGTCCGCCGTGCGCAGCAGCGGCACGGTATAGCGGATGCAGCAGTCCTTGAGCTCCGGCATAACCTCCAGCCCGCGGGAAACGATCACGGCCGGGGGACGGCGGGAAACAAAATCGTCCACCCGGGCCGCCCGCACCTCGTCCGGCAGGTCTTCCAGATAGCCGGTCTCGCTTTTCCCGATCACCTGGATGCGGTCGCTGTCAAAATAATCGAAATATCCCCCCAGCTGAAGCCCCGGGCGGTTGACATCGCTGGAGGAAATAAGTATTTCCGCCGGCCTGACCGGCATATATATGGTTTCCAGCCCGGTCTCCTTTATAAGATCTTCCAGAGAAACGGTAAACCCTTTCGCCATATGCACTGTCCTTTCCCGCGCAGTTCTGCGCCGCGAGGCGGACCGGCCCCCGCCGCGCCTGCGGTTTATATTCTGTATTATATCGTATTTGCCGGGAAGATGAAATACTTTTTTCAAGAACTTTGCGCCGCTCCCCCCATGGAGACAAAACTTTCGACGGTTTCTCCCGGTATTCCTCCCCGCCGAAACCATACGGCAAAAGTTTTTTACGGTTTTTTCCTCAATCTTATGCGGAACTTCATAATTGCGCCTTGATCGAACCACGCTGCCATTGTAAAATAAAGATAGACTTGACGACAAGGAAGGCATGGTATTCCAAATGAGCAGATTGAAGGTCGGCCAGTTCAACGATTCGTTTCCGCCCACCATCGACGGTGTGGCGCAGGCTGTGAAAAACTACGCCGGCGTCTTGCAGAAAAAGTACTGCGATGTGACGGTGGTCACGCCAAAATACAAAGACGTTGTCGACAACTATCCCTTTGAAGTGTTCCGCTATCAATCGATTCCGCTGGACCGGCGGATCGGTTACCGTGCGGGCAATCCCTTCGATATCGAAACCCTCATCAAGCTGCGGGGCAAGCGCTTTGATCTGATGCATGTCCACGCCCCCTTCGCCTCTTCGGTGCTGGTGCAGAATGTCAACCGCAAGCAGAAGGCGCCGGTGGTGCTGACCTACCACACCAAATTCGATATCGACATCGCCAAGCGGATAAAGCTCAACGGGTTCCGGAAGATTGCCCTGCGTTTCATGCTGGACAACATCAACAACGCGGACGAAATCTGGGTGGTGACCGAAGGCTGCGGCAGGGCGCTGCGGAAAGTCGGCTACCGGGGCGGTTACCGGGTGATGGAAAACGGCACCGACTTCGCCTATGGCAAAGCCGCTCCGGAAAAAATTGCGGAGCTGCGGGACAAATACGGCGTGAAGGACGATGAATTTGTCTTCCTCTTCGTGGGCCGGATGATGTGGTATAAGAACGTCCGGCTGGTGCTGGATTCCCTGCGGTATCTCAAACGGCACGGCGTCCCGCTGCGGGCCTTTCTGGTCGGGGACGGCTTTGACGCCCCGGATATCCGGAAATATGCCGCGGACATCGGCCTGGAAGACGAGGCGGTTTTTACCGGCCCGATTTACGACCGCGAGTACCTGCGGGTATTCTACAGCATGGCAGACGTTTTCCTCTTCCCCTCCACGTACGACACCTCGGGCATTGTCGTGAAGGAAGCCGCCGCCTGCGACTGCCCCGCCCTCCTGGTGCGGGACAGCTGCGCCTCGGAAGGGGTGGAGCACGACTTTTCCGGTTTCCTGGCGGAAGAGAACGCGGAATCCTGCGGGCGCGTCCTGCTGGACGCCTGCCAGAGCCGGGCACATATCCGGGAGGTGGGCGCCAATGCGGGACAGCACGTTTATCTGTCCTGGGACACGGCGGTGAGCCGCGCCTATCAGCGGTATACCGAAATTCTCGAAACCCGGCCGGGCGAGCTCCCCTACAATGCCCGCAGCCGGTGGGTGTAGGGCCCCAAAGCCGCCGCGGCGCGTCCGTGGTCCGCAAAACGGCCCCGCTGCAAAAACCGGGCAAAAGCGAACGGCTTTGCCTGCAGACCGATAAAAAATAAGGGCCGGCGGCCCTCATGCGGTTTCAGGTGCTGCTGGTGCTGCTGCAAAACCGTTTTGCGGCAGCACGCCGCTTGCCCGGGAAGCCGCCCCCGCGTTGAAAGCGACGCCAACGCTTCCGCCCGCCTTTTTCAAATGTCCGGCGGGGCGAGAGGCGCGGGGGCAGGGCCTTCGCCGCCGTCCCTCCGGACGCAGGATGCGCCCGGAAAACATAGCGCAGGAGGCCGTTCCTCCGCCGGGAATTTCCGTGCTTCATCGGAACGCCGGGGCTTTATGCCCTTTTGCTGCCCGCTCAGCCGTTCCACGAAAATCTGGGGTTCGCTGCAAATATTTTGGCGGCGGGCCCTGTTTCTTTTCCGCCTGTCCCCGCCTGTCCCCGCCTGTCCCCACCTGTCCCTGCCTGCTCCGCCTGTCCCCTCTGCTCCCATCTCCCTTTCTTTGCTCCGGCGGCCGCAGGCGGGCGGCGAGCGCCGGAAAAGGGCGTACCTATGCGGCGTATCCCCTCAGGAGCGCTCCCACCGCTCCCGAATCCAGCGCAGATCGCGATTCAGGGTATCCGTGTCCACACGCTCCGGCAGGATGCAGGGGGACTCCAGGGTAAGCGCGCCCGTATAGCCCTCCCTCCGCAGGGCGGCAAAAAAGGCCGGAAAGTCTACCTTTCCCTCCCCCGGGTGGGGGATCGGGTATAAACGGTCCCACTCCTTGAAGCCGCCGGCGTAGTCCCCGATGTGGACGTGACGGACACGTCCCTGCCGGAGCAGCCCGCTGCGGCTGAAGGCGTCCAGCTCCCCATGAAACTGCGCCGGGCGGGTATCCAGCGTGAAGCCGATGCCGTCCCACCTTGCCGCCAGCTCCTCCATATGCCGCAGCGGGCTGCCGTGGACGCACACGCAGTTCTCCGCCGCCAGCATCAGGCCGTACCGGCCGGCCAGGGCAAGCAGCTTCCCGCAGCGCGTATAGATGGTTTCGGGACAGGCATCCGAAGCGGGCACCCCCCAGATGTGGCAGACGATCGTTTGTGCCCCCAGCCGCACGGCAAAGCGGCAGTTTTCCTCAAAGCGGCGAAGGGCGTCCTCCAGCGCCTGCGGCGACGGATCGCTCATCCGGTCGCCGATCGTCTTATCCGCGTGGACGACCGGGCAGCGCAGCCTCCGCTCCCGGTACAGGGCGGCGATCTCATCAAGCTGCCCGTACCACTCCTCGTACACCATTACCTCCAGCCCGTCGCAGTCCAGCCGTGAAGCAAAATCGGCGGCGAACAGCGGGGTCCGTCCGTTCACCCGGCCGGTAAAGGCGCCGGTGGAGCAATAGAGGGGATTGTTCATGCGGCCCTCTCCCTTCGTGCGGCATCCGCACCAAAAAAGTCCGGGAAACCCCCGGACTTTTATTGTACCGCCGCCGCCGGGCAAAAGCAAGCCCACCCCGGAATGGAGCCGCTGCCCGTTCAGGACACCGCGTTCGGTTGGGCGCCGGTATCGGCGCCGATGCTGCGGATCTCCGTTTCCACCTCGATCGGGTAGGTGCATTCCTTGAGCTTTTCCGGCCACTCGTCTTCCCGTCCCCGGATGAGACCGGGCTCCTTCTGCATTATCCGGCGGCCGAAGCCGAAAATGTCGCAGCCGTACTCCATCACCGTTTTTTCCACCGCGGAGCGCACCTCGTTTTCAATGGTCTGCGCCAGGAGGCGGTTGATTTCCTCCAGCCGGCCCTCGCCCAGTCCGTTGCCGTCGGTTTCCTCCGCGATTTCCGCCCTGGCAGATACGCGGATGGTGAAAGCAGCGGTATCCCCCGTCCTCTCCACCGTTATTTTCGTATGGGTCTTCTGCAGCTCCAGCGTTGTGGAGGCGCCGTCCTCCCGCCGCACCGTAACGGCGCCGCGCTCCATCGCGTTTTGGACAAACAGCAGGCCGCGCGTTTCCTGTGCGTTCAGCTCTCCCACGAACTCTCCCTCCCGGAAAACGGCGGTGCCGTCCATCTGGATGGCGGCATTTTCGCCCTCGCCCTCCACACGGACAATGGGAAGATAGGCGTCGAACATGCCGCTGATGGCCCGTTCGGCGTCCAGCAGCGTGGTGCCGGCCGAATACCCCCAGCGCTGCCCTTCCCGCAGCAGCGTGACCAGGTACTCGGAGGGGATGGTGTAGCTGCTGGTCCGGATGCCGAGCACCTCCGTTTTGCTCGCGTCGGTATACGTTGTGCGCACTCCGTCCATCGTACAGCTCGCCCTCGTTTCCGAAACATTATCCGGCAGATCGCTTCCGCCGCTTCCCGACAAATCAAATTCATAATGGTTGCCGTTTGTCAGATAAATATGCAGCACGGAATCCGCATATGTAATATTGGAAATACCTACGCCGTCATCCCCTTTTACAAACCCGGCATCCAACTCTGTGCCGTCTGAGAGAGTTAAGATCAAATGCCCGTTTTCATCGATCTTTGCATCGGTAATGCCGTTGATATCGCCTTCCGGTTCCTCCGGTTCGATCGCTTCGGTCATGCCGCTGATCGCAAGAGTAGCCGCCGTAACGGTGCTCGCCTCTTCCGTTTCACAGAACTGCGTTCCCATAACTTGCGAATTGATAAAAAAGGAGAGTTTGAGTTCTTCTAAATCCTCCAGGGCACCTACGTTGTTCAACAACATGGAGATACCCGTAACATAGCGTACCTGCGTGTAATTTGTGCCGCCTTCCGGATCGGGTGCATTGACGAGATCGTTCTCCGCGCTGAGCGTATAGGAAACCCCTTCCGTGATCA
>CAJFTG010000065.1 GCA_904419875.1 Candidatus Avimonas caecicola
CGTGGCGAGGGATATATATTGAGGTGTGAAAATGAATAACTGGCTGGTTGCTCTTTTCTGCGTACTCTCTGTCCTTGCCGGTATCGTTGCAGGCCGCATTTGGGAGAGATGGCGTTATAACCGCAAAATCCAAAAGTTGAATTTTACCCTGGATACGATTATGCACGGCGACTTATCGCCGGACTGGTCGCCCTATCAGGAGGGCGAGCTCAGCATATTGGTAAGCCAGTTGGAACTGCTGGTAAAACGAACGGCGCATATGGTGAACCAGCTTAACGCCGAAAAGGGTACGATCCATGATTTTATTGCCGATATATCCCACCAGATTAAGACGCCTTTGACGGGCCTGTTATCCTATCTGGATTTGCTGGAAAGAGCGGAAACGGATTCCGACAAAAAAGAGCAGCTCACCGACTGTATTTATTTGGCGGAGCGGATGAACGAATTGGTACGGACGCTTTTGGAACTGGCAAAACTGGATTCCGGCTCGGTTCGTCTGCGCATCGAGAATGTCCAGGCTGAGGAATTGATTCGCGCTGCCGAGCAGGCGGCTCTGGCGGCCCGGCCGCAGGCGAAGGGTTGCTTTTCCATAAACATAGAGGACGGGCTGATGCTCCGCTGTGACCGCAAATGGTTTCAGCAGGCGCTTGTCAACGTGCTTGTCAACGCTTTGGACTATTCGCCTGCCGGTGTGCCGGTACAGATTACGATAAAGCAGAGTGGCGGCGTGATGCTCTTGAAAGTTCTTGATCACAGCGGCGGCGTTGCGGAGGAGGATCTGCCGCATATATTCAAACGCTTTTATCGGGCCAAGGGTTCTAAAAAAGACGGCTTCGGCATTGGGCTTTCCATGGCGGCCAGCATTGTCAACCTTCACAAAGGGAACTTGCGCGCCGTCAACGAAGGGGACGGCCTGGCGATGATTTTCACCTTGCCGCTGCTGCCCTGTGCGGAACATTATGAGAACTGCAACCTTACGACTTCTTAAGTTGTAAGGTTGCTTTTATACCGGTATAGTGAGATTAGAGACGCAAACATTTATAAGAGCGGAGGGGTCATATGGGAATCTTGGTACAGGCAAAGGGCCTGTCTAAAACTTACGGAAAAGGCGAAAATGAGGTGCAGGCATTGAAGGAGTGCTATCTGTATTTTACAGAGGGAAGCTTTACGGCGATTGTGGGGCGTTCCGGTTCGGGAAAATCCACGCTGCTGCATCTTCTGGGTGGTCTGGACACGCCGACAACCGGCAACGTGGAGATTGAGGGACGGGACATCTACCAGCTTTCGGACAGCGAGCGGACGATCTTCCGCCGACGGCGGGTAGGCTTTGTGTTTCAGTTTTACAATCTCATGCCGGAGTTAACCGCCTATCAAAACATCCTCTTGCCGATGCAGTTGGACAATCGGAAAGTGGACAAAGCCTATCTGGATGAAGTCATCTCCTTGCTGGGGCTGGAAGATCGGCTTTCCCATTATGCCGGGGAACTGTCCGGCGGCCAGCAGCAGCGGGTGGCCATCGCCCGCGCACTGATTACCCAGCCCGCCGTTTTGCTGGCGGACGAGCCGACCGGCAATCTGGACGGAAAATCGGGCGCCGAGGTGCTGGAACTTCTGCACCTGTCCCGCAAGCGGTTCAACCAAACCCTGATTATGGTAACCCACGACAGGCAGATTGCTGAGGGGGCCGACCGGATTATCACACTGGAGGATGGCTGCATATCCGGCGACACAGGGAGGAAAGAACCATGAAGCAGTTATTTCCTTTGGCGTGGGCGGGGCTCAAAAGCCGGAAGCGTTCTACGGCTTTGCTGCTGTCAACCATTATTCTGTCCGTCACGTTTCTGGTTGTCATGGGGCTGATCGGCAGCAGTTCCCTGTATACCATTGATCGACAACATAAGGATTTGTACGGCGAGCAAAAGGCCGTTATATGGAATCTGTCAGACGAGCAGAAAGCTTATTTTGAAACATCGACCGTGTGGGATGAAATCGGGAAAATAAAGATTTGCGGAGCGGTATCCTCGGAAACCGGCGATTTTTTAGGCGTTGGAACCATAGACGAAGCCGCCAGAACGCTGGGCCATATCCGGCTGACGGAGGGAAGCTGGCCGCAGGCGCCGGATGAAATCGTTCTGGAAAGAAGCGTTTATAAGCATATCGGCAATCAGCCCTATGCCGTTGGCGATATGCTGACGCTGGAAATGGCTGTTGCCGGTCAGGGAACGCCCCAGTCCTTCACCTTCCGGGTTGTGGGGCTAATGGAAAATTATACAGCTGTATGGAAAAACGCCTATGCAGATAATGCGCCGGAGGGCACCTCTTATCCGCCGCTGGTATCTTTTCTGATTACGGAGCAAGGGACCGTATCCTCCGGGACAGCCATGGAAACCTGGCTGTTAAACAGCCCCAGCGAATCATATGCCGTTTTGAGCGGCAGCCTGCCGGAAAAGGTAACGCTGGCTTATAATTATTCTGTCTACCCCCAGATCAGCTACTACGGCGGGATGAGCGAGGCGGCTCTCGGCACCATCGGGATCAGCGCCCTGATCGGCGGGATGATTCTGGTGTGTATGATGGTCATTCTGCTCAATGGTTTTCTGATGTCGGTGGACAGGCGAAAGCGCCAGCTTTCTCTGCTCCGCTGTATCGGCGCAACCAAAAAGCAGGCGTATTCCTATCTCTTTTGCGAAGCGTTTTTGTTGCTGGGAATGGGAATCCCTGTCGGTATCCTGCTGGGTGTTCCGATATCGGTGGGGGCGGTTAAGCTCTTTGGAATGCTCAACGGCAGTGAACTGACCTATCGGTTCAGCGGTTGGATTTTACTGCTGGCTGCTTTGGTTTGTGTAGCGTGTGTCTGCCTAGCAACGCTGTTCCCGGCTGTCCGTGCCTCACGAATCGCTCCGATTGCCGGGACGAGAACGGTTTACTTCAAAAGAAAAAAGAGTCAAAAGAAAAAGCCCGGTAAAATGACGTTGAAGCCCTTTGGCCTGATGCTGCTTTCCATGCGCAAATCCAAAGGAAAAACCGCTTTAACAACCCTGACCTTTGCGCTGGTGATTGTCGTTTTCAATGTGATGATGATGACGGATATTGTGGAATACCAGCTCGGCAGTTCCTATGAGAGAGCCGATGCCAGCTTGACGGCTTTGGAAATTTCCGCTGAAAAACAGCAGGGACTCCTGTGGAAGAATAACTCGAAGGCCGACGCGATCCCAGTGTCTGTGTTTTCTGATTTTCGCAAATTGCCGGACGTGGCTTGCCAAAATGCTGCGATTATTCCTATGTTTTACTGCCGGATTCCCTTTTCTCGTTATGATCCCTATCTCAACGGGTATTTCCGATTTGATTATAAAATGCTGGGTGCCCGCAATTGGAAGAAGTGGGGACAGTATAACTACTTCTTTGAGAAACAGACCCCCTATGGGTATACCGAGCAAGAATATTTGGCAGAACCACAGATCACCATTTTTGATGACACTTTGCTTGCGGAGTTCCAGCCTTATGTGACCGATGGCGCGGTGAATATAGATGCCATCAATCGGGGAGAAGAAATTATTCTATGTATGCCGGATTACTATTCGGTTGTTCAGGAGGAAGAAAACAGCATACAAACCGGGACATGGATACCAAATGGGAAAGCAGATATTCCGAAAGATGCCAAACTGTTGAAAAACACCAACTGGAAGGCGGGCGACACACTTACCTTCACTTGGCCGGAAGAACAGGGACAGGGATATACCCTGCATGACCGAACCGTGAAAATCGGCGCCATTGTCAAGAGCGGCCCGCAAATCGAGCATTCTGCCAACGGTGTATTTTGTATGGCTGTGGGTGAAAAGACGCTTGAAAACTTGAAAGTACCTTATGAAATTTCAAACACGTATATCTATTTTGATGAGGATGCTGACATTCCCGCCACAGAAGCCCGTTTGGAGCAAGCGGCATCGCACTCTTATCCTCTGACCCGCCTGACTACACAGACAGAGGAAGCCCTGGCAGAACAGCAACAAAGGCGCACCCGCCTAGCTATTTCCAACATGATTGCCGTTTGCCTGCTGGCGCTGGGCTTTTTGGGTCTGATGAATACCGTGTCCAGCCGTATCCACGGCCGTTTGCATGAAATCGGCCTGCTGCGCTGTATCGGCATGACAAAGGGACAGGTTTACCGGATGTTTGTGTATGAGGGAGCTGTATTTGGCGTTCTGTCCTCTTTACTCGGTATTGCGGGCTGCCTTGTTATGTTGCCGAAATTCCAGGAAAACTGGCTTCATACGCCGATGCCGCTGTATCTGGTATTGAGCTGCTTTGTTTGTATTGCTCTCGCCGTTTGTACGATCTTTTTACCTGTGCGGGCGATACTGAAAAAGAACCCAACAGAAATCACGCAGATCAATGAATAGAGTGGGTGGTGAATATGAAAATTGCTTTAGGCGCACTAGCCGTTTTGAATATTGTGATAGGACTTGTCGGATGTATAGTTTCCCTAGGCTCAAGTATTTTTGTTTCTATTTTGTGTTTGGCGGGTGGCGCAATAGGTTCCGTCCCCTATTTTGCTCTGATTTATGTCTTGGAAGGTATTGATGACTTGCGGGAAAGCCAACAGGATGTGCAGAGCAAACTGCGTCGCCTTCTTGACGCTGCGGCAGCGCCGTCGGAGCATGACGTGTCTGGTTCCGGCCCTGCCCAGCCGTTTTCCAAAGAAACCTCCCGTCATACCTGGAAATGTGTTCGCTGCCAAACCGTCAATAAACCCGGTACATCCTCCTGTTCAAACTGCGGCGCCCATTATTCGCCCTGGATTAGCGGGGAGGGATAGCTGTATGCCGAAAAAGCGGAAAATACGGATACATGCTGCGGCGGCCCTCGTTGCAGTATGTTTAACCGGCTGGATTGTCATGCTGTATGTGCACAATCATCAGGAAGAGAAAAGCCGGGAACATGCCGTCCTGACACGATACAGCTTTGCCTTTTCCTGTCTGACTGACCCGTTGAACAAATTTGAAAAAATGACGACATTTGAGGATCAGATCGACTGTCTGGAGGTGATTGCGGAGGAATTAAGGCGTCTGAGCACCTATGTCGACATGAAGAATGCGCTCATGGGAACCGACGACCCCATATTATATACGAAAATAGAATCGGTGGCTATCCTGTTTACGCAGGGCGGAAGAATCAACGGAGGTTCCATCTCTCCTTTTGCAGAGGACGGAAAAATATCGGAAGAGGAAGCTGCCGTGATTCGGCTGTTAAAAGAGGAAACAGAAAAATTGTATCACGATATGACCGTTCTGGATAAGGATGGTGTGAATTACAAATACGTGCTTACCCCCAACGAGGTCGAGCAACGGTTGAATACAACGATACAAAATGTTCGAACACAGTTAATTGGGGCAAGTCAGGGAAAATGAGACTACCGGAAAAACACAAGACGATAATAGAGCCGCCGTTTCCCTTGAAAACAGGATAGCAACGGAGGATTATTAAAGTTACCCTTTTTTAAGAACATGGCGGTTTCCAAAAGGAGCCGTCATGTTTATTTTATTTATATGACTACTTCGGGACAAGTTGGCCCGAAGTAAATGTTCAACAGCGTAAACAGCCCCGTTGCCGATCTCCGCCGCGCTCCATTCGATTTATCGCATCTATCCCAAAAATCGAATGGAGGGCAAGTTATGAAAATCATCAATCTGCGGGACTATTACCCGTTCTATACACAGGATACTCTTTTGGAAGTTTCGGACGAAGTGGCACAGGCTATGGCCGAAGCCGAACGGCTGGAACGCAACTATATAAGCCGAATGTATTATCACAAGGCGCAGTATTCCCTCGACGCCGGGGACGGGATCGAAGCCTCGGCGGTCGAGTGCCGCAACCTTTCCCCGGAGGTAGTGCTCGATCTTATGGAGCGGCATTGTCGCTTGTGCCGCGCCTTGAACGAACTGCCGGAAATCCAAGGACGCAGGGTAGAAGCACATTATCTGCTGGGTCAAAGTCAAAAGGAAATTGCTGAAGCCGAAGGAGTCGCAAAAAGCTCGGTCAGCGAAAGTATAAAGAAAGGCTTGGCCGCTATGCGAAAATATTTAGAAGAAAATTGAACGGCAAGACCGAACTATTCCCTCCAAAACCTACGGTATATGAGAGGAGCTTTTTCCTCTCTTAAACATATACCGGACAAGGGATGAACACGCTGGGAATTTATCTGTCCTGCGACAGCTCAAACGAGTACGGCGTGTTTCCCGCCAGCACATCGGTTGAATGGGAACCCCGCAAAGCCTGCTTTGTGGGGAGAGGAGGCGCAGCGAAACGGGGTACACATCGGGCCAACTTGGCCCGATGTGTACCAAGTGTAGCTTGCGCTGACGAGGCCCGATGTGTTGGTAAGGAGGACGGGTGACGCTTGGGCGCTGCCTGTCCTCCTTTTTCCCGGTAACAATTTTATAGCTCTCGGACAAGCCGATCTGCCATTTTCAAGGAGGGGTTTTATGTCAACCACACCGCTGGTCTTTCATATCAATGGGCATGAGATTTCCGCCACCTTTGCCGCCACAAAAAACGAAGCGGCTAACAACCATATAAAGCAAATTCTGCTATCGTCTTTTACTAACCGTGTTTCAATATGTTGCAGCGACGACAAACTTGTTTCCTTGCAGCAGCAGAGGTACAATAAGGATAGTGATAGCAGCCATGAACCTTGAAAACTGCATGATTCTTTCATATTGATCCGCATCTCATTCCGTTGTACAGAATGAAAGGATGGATCAATCATGGAAAACCGAGTGTATTGTTTATATCGCGTGTCTACCGACAAGCAGGTGGACTACGACAACAAAAGTCAGGCCGACATTCCCATGCAGCGCAAAGCCTGTCACCGTTTTGCGGAAGAAAAGGGCTGGACGATCATCCACGAGGAACAGGAGGACGGCGTATCCGGCCACAAGGTACGGGCCGAAAACCGTGACAAGCTGCAAATCATCAAGGAACATGCCAAGCAAGGCAAGTTTGATATTTTGCTGGTGTTCATGTTTGACCGCATCGGACGTATCGCGGACGAAACGCCCTTTGTGGTGGAATGGTTTGTGAAAAACGGCATCCGGGTGTGGAGCACGCAAGAGGGAGAGCAGCGGTTTGACAGCCACACAGACAAGCTCACAAATTATATCCGCTTCTGGCAGGCGGATGGCGAAAGTGAAAAAACCTCTATCCGTACCAAGACCGCTCTGGGGCAGCTTGTCGAGGATGGCGGCTTTAAGGGCGGTCTTGCTCCATACGGCTATGACCTTGTAAAAAGCGGCCGCTTCAACAAGCGCAAACACGAGCTTTATGATCTGGTCGTCAACGAAACCGAAGCCGCCGTTGTACGGATTATCTTTGACAAGTATGTGCATGAGGGTTTCGGTGCGCAACGGCTTGCTACCTACATAAATAAGCTAGGCTACCGGGCAAGGACGGGCAAAATGTGGCACCACGCCACGATCCGGGGTATCCTCTGCAATCTGACCTATACGGGCGTACTCCGCAGCGGGGAAAGCCGTTCCCAGGTGCTTGCTCATTTGCAGATCATCCCGCCGGAGTTGTTCGAGGCAGCCCAGCGTATCCGGATGAACCGGGCCAACAGCGCCGAACAGGAGCGCCATATTCCGCTCAACACGCGCGGCAATTCACTTCTGGCCGGAAATGTGTATTGCGGTCATTGTGGATCGAGGCTGGCTCTTACCACAAACGGCAAGGCGTATCCCTGCAAGGACGACCCGAACCGAATAGTAAAACGGGTGCGGTATATCTGCTATGGCAAAACCCGCAAGCAGACCGATTGCGACGGGCAGACGGGCTACACAGCGCATATTCTGGACGGTATCATCGACAAGGTGGTACGGCAGATATTTGAACATATGAAAGCGATACCAAAAAGCGATATCGTGAATATCCGTTACCGGGAAAAGATGGAGGAAAGAAAAAGCCTGCTCCACAGTGTCCGGGCTGAATATGCCAAGGCGGCCGCTGACCTCGAAACGCTGAAAGGCGAGGTCATCAAGACGATCCGAGGGGAAAGCACCTTTTCCAAAGAGCTTTTGGGTTCCCTGATTACCGAGGCCGAGGCCAGGTGCCGGGAACTTCAAGAGAATATGGAAACGGCACAAGCGGCGTATGATGAGGGACAGGCGGTGCTGGCTTCACTCAATGCGCAATATGACGATATTATCTCTTGGGCGGACATGTACGACACGGCCAGCATAGAAGCCAAGAAAATGATTGTGAGCTGCCTTATCAAGCGAATAGATGTTTACCGGGACTACAAGCTGCACCTCGACTTTAACATCGACTTTGAGCAGTTCAGTGCCGGGCTGGACATCGTGACGATTGCGGCATAAAAAAATCCCGCTCCTTATGGAACGGGATTTCTAAAGCAGCTCTCCTTGAGATGGTGGAGATAAGCGGGATCGAACCGCTGACCTCTTGAATGCCATTCAAGCGCTCTCCCAGCTGAGCTATACCCCCATGTGTGGAGAGCTGCTTGTCAACAAATTTGTTTCAATATTCAGTTATCAAAGGAGGGGTGTGTAACCGGATGAACCGGGCTCCCAGCTGAGCTATACCCCCAAATATAAATGCCTCTTTATGCTGCTTTTGAAAACTTCTGTAACTCAACAACGTGTTATACTTTACCATACCTTTGAAAGAAAGTCAAGCATTAATTTTCGAGTCGGTGCATTTTGCCGTAAGAGGAAAGGGCGGAATGCTATTTCTCGTTTTATTCTGTTCAACCCACAGGAATTTATTCGACGAAGAGCAAACCTCGTATAATAACATAAGAGTATTTTTCGCAAAAGAGAGCCTTACAAGCGCATTAAAACAATTAAAACAGGGCTTCCTCTTCCGAGCCCGTGGGAACCGGCGCCCACGGCAGCAAAGGGCGTTCCCCCTTTCATGCTGCCGTGGGCGCCGGTAATCTTTGCGCTGCGAAAAGGGCCGCCGCAATGCTTCTGCGGCGGCCCTAAAAGTCGGGAAATCGTCGGTCGGCCTTCCCAACCGGCGGACCGTTAAGGCCATGGCAAATCCATGCCTTTTTACTTCACAAGAGCCTCCACCGCGTCAGCGGCTGGCTCCAGTTCCTCGCACACCACCCGCTCGATCTCCCCGCTGTCGCACAGCCGGGCGATCTCCGCGTTCATGGGGAGACGCGCCAGCACCTTGACGCCCATTTCCTGCGCCGCCTTGTCCAGGCCGTCCGGATCCCCGAAAAGAGGAATCCTCTTTCCACAGTCGGGGCAGACGACGCAGCTCATGTTTTCCACCATGCCGAGAACCGGGATGTTCAGCATCCCCGCCATTTTGTGCGCCTTGCCGACCACCATCTGCACCAGCGCCTGGGGTGTGGAGACAATGATCGTCCCGTCCACCGGGATGGATTGATACACCGTCAGGGGCACGTCGCCGGTTCCGGGAGGCATATCGATGAACAGCACGTCCAGTTCGCCCCATACCACGTCGGTCCAGAACTGCGTCACCGCGCCGGCGAGGACGGGACCGCGCCAGACCACCGGCTGGTCCTCCTTTTCCAGCAGAAGGTTGATCGACATGACTTTGATGCCCATGTGGGTTTCAACCGGCAGAATCCCCATTTCGCTCCCTTTGGCCTTACAGGCAATTCCAAAAGCCTTGGGGATCGAGGGGCCGGTAATATCGGCGTCCAGCACACCGACTTTATAGCCGCGGCGGGCTGCAAAGGTGGCCAGCATCGCCGTGACGGAGGACTTGCCTACGCCTCCCTTTCCGCTGCTGACCGCAATCACCTTTTTGACGGAACTGTAGGCGTTGAGGGACGCATGCAGGTCCCTTTCGCTGCAGCTTTCGCCGCAGCTCGAACAATTGTGGGAACATTCGCTCACCGGGATTCATCCTTTCTTGTTTGCCGTTTTTATTATACCGCCCAGCGCAAGGCATTGGAACCGCTTCCCCGCCTCCCTGCCTCCCCTGCTTCTCCCGTTTCCTCCGCTCCTTTCCACAGAGCGACGCGGCGTCCGGGGAAATTTTCCCAACGCCGCAAAAGCCGAATTCGGGTTCGGAATCGGTCAAAAGCGTGGAAGCCCCTTAACCGAGGGAGGGGGCCATCCTCTGCGACGGCCGCTGTGTGGCACAGGAACAGGGACCGGGTCCAGGAGGAAAAAGGGTTCCTCTGCGGCGAACCCGGCAAACGTTATTATAGACCCAAAACGGCGCAGAATGCAAGCCCCGCCCCCGGCCGCCGGCGGCGCCGGACAGGCCGGCCAACAAAAAAGACGGCCCGCGGCCGTCTTTTCCCTGTCTCCATCCGCTTTTTACGCGCTGCGGTCGGCGCGGCGGCCTTCCTCCTTCGAGGCGGGCGCTCCTTCGCAGATATCCTGCGAGCGGAGAACATAACCAACCGTCAGCATCAGCACCCGGCAGTCCAGCTGCAGGCAGGCATTGTTGGCGTAAAAAGCATCCATTTTCGCTTTTTCGTTGATGGTCACCTTATCCCGGCCGCTGGTCTGCGCCACGCCGGTAAGCCCCGGACGGACGCTGCACGCGCCGTTGCGGGTGCGGAGCTCCAGCAGTTCGGTTTCGGTCAGGACCACGGGGCGGGGCCCCACAAAGCTCATCTGACCGAGGAAAATGTTCACCAACTGGGGCAGCTCGTCGATACTCAGCCGCCGAAGCAGGCCGCCCACCTTCGAGATATACCGTTTGGGGTCGTCCAGCCGGCAGGTAGCCACATTGCTGGGCGCGTTCACGCTCATT
This sequence comes from Candidatus Avimonas caecicola, assembly GCA_904419875.1. GTDB lineage: Bacteria > Bacillota > Clostridia > Oscillospirales > Acutalibacteraceae > Avimonas > Avimonas caecicola. The sequence continues at coordinate 10,759 of CAJFTG010000065.1, forward strand.
GTACGGAACTTCAACATCTTAAAGGGCACATTGTTCCGCCCCATGCGGGTCTGGATAAAAATAGGGGTGCCTTTTGTATCAAACGCCGCAATCACCGAGACAACCGCCCCGAGCGGCAGAAGCACCACGATCAAAACCAGGGAAAACATAATATCAAAAAACCGTTTGGCAAATGCAAACGCCTTGGAACCGAAAGTCGATGCACGGTATGTGTTCATACTGAGCACTTTCTGCATAAGGTCTCTCCTCTCCTGAGCTAGCGTTCCGGAATACAATGAGCAATACGTTCCCTCAGGTACAACATGCATTATACTATCTCATTGCCCAAAAAGCAAGTTTCATTTTTGTAATCTTTATCATGGCGACGGAATACCCCACGAATTTGCACACATCGATGAATTTTCATTGCGTATCCAGGCTTTTTCCATCTATTTTTTTGCCGACATGTCCATATTTGCTCTTCTTTATTGAAAATCGTGAAATACTTAACGATTCTCATACAGGATTTTTAAAATGACTTTTCCATAGGTTTTCCCGAAAAGCCCGCGCCCATTCAACGGGAAAACCAATGGAAAAGAAAAGCCCCGCGCAGCAGGATAATGGGAAAAAGACGCCGGCAAACCGAAAGGCCGGAAAGCGGATTGACGAAAAAATTCTTTGCATTTTATGGTACAATATCCGCGTAGAGAAACGGTTCTTCCGTCAATAAAAAAATGGGACGGCGGATGAACCTTTCGCCCCGAATCCCGACATTATGGGTGAAAGCGCTTTCGTGAGGTGTGCCATGGAGAACGAATACGATCTGACGCCGTATATTGACGCACTGTATGCCGCCGCCGTCGCCAGGACCCATGATTCGGCGGCCGCGCAGGACCTCGCGCAGGAAACCCTCCTCGCCGCGCTGGTCGCCCTGTCCCGCGGGAAAAGGCCGAAAAACCTGCGGGCCTGGCTTATGGGGATTCTCTGTAACAAGTACAACGACGACCTGCGGGAAAAGTACAACGCCCCCCGTATCTATTATGGAGACTGCCCGCCGGAACCTGCCGGCGGCAGTCTCTGGGGAGCGGAGGACGTTACCCCGGAAATTGACGAGGAGTATGCAGAGCAGCTGGAGGCGGTCCGGCGGGAGCTCGGCTATCTGGCACGAACCCACCGGGAGGTGATGGTCCGTTTTTACATGCGCAGCCATTCCATCGAAAAAATCGCGCGCGACCTCGGCGTTCCGGCCGGCACGGTAAAAAGCCGGTTGAACACGGGCCGCCGCCGTCTTCGGGAAGGAGTCAGAAAAATGGAGAACTATACAATACAAAGCTATGCGCCGGACATCCTGCACATGTCCTGCTCCGGCGAAACCGGCCTTTACAGCGAGCCGTTTTCCCTGGTGAAGCCAGACGACAGGCTGGCGCAGAACATCCTGCTTCTCGCTTACCCCAAACCGGCCAGCGAAGCCGAACTCGCCCGTGCCCTCGGCGTGCCGGCCGCCTATATCGAGCCGGTGGTGGAAAAGCTGGTGCAGGGCGAGCTGATGCGGCGGACAGAGGGCGGCAAGGTGTACACGGATTTTATCATTTATACCGAAGGGGACCGCAAAGCCACGCTGTCCCGTCAGCTGGAGATCGCGGAAAAGGATTTCCACTTGTTTTGGGAGCCGGCGGAGGAGGCTCTCGCACAGCTGCGGGAAACACCGTACTACCGTCGGCAGACCCCCAGCGGTCAGCAAAAGCTGGCGCTGCATTTCGTCATCGATCTGCTCCTGTACAGCGTCATCGGCGTGCGGGACGAGCTCACCGGCAGCATCATGTCCTATTCCGCGTATCCGCACCGGAAGAACGGCGGGCGATGGCTGGCTATGGGCCAGAAGTATCCGCCGGATTACCGCCCCGACCGGGAAGGCGCCTGCGGCGGGTATGGCATCGACGGCGAGGCGGGGACGGAAATCCGTAATTTCCGGGACGCCGAAAGGCTGGAACTGCGCAAATACGACACCGCTCTGGGACGCTATCCCAACGAATATTTCCGGGCGGAATATGTGAAATGGCTTTACGAGCGGCAGACCGGGGTAAAACCGGAGGATTCCGCCGTCAGAGACTACGTGCTGGAGGCGACGGATAGGCTGCTGGAAAGCGGCATCCTGACGAAAACACCCGACGGCGCGGAGATCCGGCCGGACATTCCGGTGCTTTCCCCGGCCGAATACCATGAGGAAAAGAAGCTCTCCCAATCCTGGCAGGAAAAGCTGCGCCCCGGTATCCGCGGGACCTTGCGCCCCCTGTTTGAAAACGGCGTCCGCCTGCCGAAGCATCTGAGCAGCGTACCGAACTGGCAGCGTTATCTTTTCTGCGCCGACGCCGTCCCCATGGCGGTCCTTTATAAAGCCCGAAAAGAGGGACGCTTTTTGAAGGGGGCGGAAGGCCCGCTCCCCGCCGCCCTTCTGGTCGCCGGCAAAAGATAACCGGCGGGAGCAGCCCGGGTAAACCGGCGTCCAAGGCGTCCAAATCGAGAAAAGAGAGGGAGGAAACCGGCGCAGCACCGCGTCCGGCTTCCTCCCTCCCGGTTTGAGGCAAATCCTGGACCGCAGGGGCAGTCCCCGGACTATTTTTGCATGCCGGGGGATTTCCCCGGCGAAACGGGCGATGCCGGAAAACCTGTCCGGCCTCCGTGACAGGGGCTCCTTCCGCCATGCACCGGAATACATCGGGGAACGCGCCGGGCCGAAGGTTCCTCTCCTGCGTCTGCCCGCCGTCCGCCCTCCGCCGTCTGAGCCGCAGCCATTTCGCCGCGAGGCTCCAACGGTCCGTCGGAAAAGGCCGGGCGGTCCGCCTCCGCACCGCGTGCGAATTGCAGACGCAGGGATGTCCCGCCTCCGCCGACCGGGCCGCAGCGCCGACGGACGCCTGTTTGCCTTCCGTCCTTCGCCGCCTCGGCCGGGCCCTCCACCGGCCGGCCCGCCCCAGCGGGAAGCCGGAACCGGACGGCGGAAGCCGATGGCAGAACCACCCCGAAAGGCGGAGCGGTCTTTCGCTCCCTCACACCACTATCCTCTTTCCCGTCCCCAGGCAGCGGGGAATTCCCCGTTCAGCGCCGCAATCAGGGCGGACGGTGTGTTTTCCGGCAGGTCAAGCCATGGACCTGCCTCCTGGATATTTTCCAGGTCGTGCGCATCCGAATCCAGCAGCAGCGGCTTTCCCCGCATCTCCGGATACCGCGCCGAAAGGGCCGCCGTATCCCCGTCCGCCGTCACTTCCACCGTCTGGAAGCCCACCGGCGGGAGATCGCCGAGCGAGGCGGTCACGCTGTAGGAGGGGCGGTCGATATGCGCGGGAAAGGCCGCGCCGCCGTAGGAACGGACCAGCTCCACCACCTCGTCCACGCTGATGGAAGAGGCGGTGGTCAGCAGCACCGGGAAGGAGGCGGTCACCGCATCCTCCTCATCCATAATCCACTGCTCCCCAAAGACCTCCGGCCGGTTCTCCACCGGCGGCAGCGTCCCCTCCACCAACCGGTCGAACGCCATGGCGGCCTCCAGCGACGGGAACAGGCAGACTACATGGCATTCCTCCGCCGTGCAAAGCTCCATTCCCGGTATGGCGCAAAGCCCTGCCTTCCGGGCAACCCGAAGGAAAGCGGGGCAGTTTTTGCAGGAGTTGTGGTCGGTCAGCGCAACCATCTCCAAACCGGCCAGCTGCGCCATATGAACAATGTTGTTCGGCGTCATATCCGCGTCGCCGCAGGGCGACAGGCAGGAATGGATGTGCAGGTCGTACCGCACCCTCACCGGAACCGCCCCCTTTCATACTTTTCTCCCGTTCTCCCCTGTTTTCTCCCATTCTCCCCTCGTATCCGGTTCCGCCCTGTCCTCTCCCGGCCCCGCTCGCTCTCTTCCAAACTTTTTCGCATTTTTGCGCTTTTCCGCGCCTTTTCCTGCATTCCTGTCCATCTCTGTGCATGCCCGTGCATTCCCGTGCGTTTCCGTGCGTTTCCGTCCCCCGCCGATCGGCGCCATCCCGGCCGGCGGCCGCGGAGCATCCCGAAGCGCCTGAATGCCGCCCGCGGACAGCGCATGGCAGACTTACCCCGGCGGCCGGGAACGCGCCGTAAAGCTTCGCAAATCCGGGAGGCCGGCGCCGCCGGCATTGTTGCATTGCCGGCGGCGCTGTTTTACAGAACCCCGCCGTCCGGTTCCCCCAGCAGCCTTCCCAGCTCCACCGCCAGCGAAAAGGCATCCTTCCCGCTGCGGAGCACCGGAACCTCCTGAACCAGTGCGCGCTCTTTCGCCTCGTCGTCCAGCGACGAGTCCTCGGCCAGCAGAATGCAGGCGGCGTCCGCCAGCACCGCCACCGCGACGGCATTCACGTTCCCCATCACGGTGATCCAGGCGTCCCCTTCCCTGGCGCGCCCCATCACCCAGCTGAGCAGGTCGCCGCAGTAGCCGCCGGTCACCGCCCGGGCGGAATCCCCTTCCACCACGGTTTCCAATCCCATCTTCTCCGCCAGCGCCCCGACCGTCCATGTCCGTATCACAAGCGTCTCCTCCTTTGGGCGCCCTCCGTACCGGCAAAACGCGCCCGCCGCTTTTTCTGTCGTCCGTGCGGGCCTTCGCCCGTATTCCCGGTCTCCTGGTTTCTTCTGCTTTTTGTTCCCCGGAACACCGTTTCCCTGACTCTTCCGGCTTCTCCAGGCTTCCCCGGCTCCTCTGGCTTCTCCAGGCTTCTGCCGCCCCTTTGCCCGGTCGTCCCTCTTCCGGCAGGTTATCGGCGGCCGCGGCCGGACTCCTCGCCCGGCAAGCCGCCTTCCATCTGGGAAAGCTGGTTGGCAATATCCTGAATCTGCCGCCGCATCCGGAAGATACAGTCGGTTTCCCGCGCCAGGCCGCGCACAATGTCCTCCGCCAGCGCCCGGCAGGTCGGCGCGCCGCAGGAACCGCAGTCCAGCTGCGGGAGCCGTTCACAGAGCGCATCGATTTCGGCCATCAGCCGCATCGCATCCTCCACATTTTCAGCCAGCTTCATCACCGGGGCAAATTCCAGCGGCTGCGTCCATTCCAGCGTATCGACGCTTCCCGCATCCTCCAGCCGGGAGCAGGAAACCGGCAGGTATTTGCGCAGCCGCTGAATGCGGGCGCGGGC
>CAJFTG010000066.1 GCA_904419875.1 Candidatus Avimonas caecicola
CCCGATAAAGCCCTGGAAGCCGCCTTCTTTGTCCAGCGCGATCACGCCCATGTTGGTATTCCTGCTGATTACGTACATGCGCCCCGTATGGTCAACCGCCAGAGCCTTGGGGCTGTAAATGAAATTATCCGGCAAAATGGAGGCGGACAGGGCGGGATAAAAAGCCGCCTGCCGGTACGACGTGTCAAAGGAAACGATGTTGGCGTTGCCCGTGTCGGCAACATACAGCATCCCGTCGTCACGGACAAACACACCCTGCGGTTCCTTGAAGGAAACCGGATTCCCCTGCGCATCCGTGTAATCCGTAAGGATCTGCAGGCACTGGAAATCGGTATTCAAAACCACGATGCGGCTGTTGCCGGTGTCCGCGATGGCGATACGTCCGCGCTCCTTGTCCACCACCATATCCTGCGGCTTGTCCAGAGGAAGCTCCAGGCCGAAGTCGGACAATTCGTACAAGGGCGTATAGACGTTCGGGGAAATCTGCACGTCCCCCTGATAGGAATAGGTATACGTCTGATAACTGGTTTTGGCCGACACAGGCACAGTCAGTACCATAGCGGCGACCGGCAGCACCCACAGGCGCCTGCAAAGTTTACGCACTGCTGCCACATGGCTCCCTCCTGTCCCTCTAATCTTTCATGCCAGAAGTCGCGACCGTTTCCACAATGGAACCCTGGCTGACGACAAAAATTACAACAGGCACCGCCATCATAATTACGGTGGCAGCGGCCGCCGTTCCGGTGCGCGCAATTCCGCCCGACACAATCTGAGACAACGCGTTGTTTAAGGTTTTCAGTTCTTCTTTCTGGATCAAAACGGTGGCGGACGTGTTCCACAGCCCCTGGAAGGAAAAGATAATCAGGGTCAGCCACGCCGGTTTTACCAGGGGCATAACCACCCGCCAGAATATCCGCCCCTCGCCGGCGCCGTCAATGCGGGCGGCCTCCAAAAGGCTGTTCGGGATGCTGGTTTCCATAAACTGCTTCATCAGGTACAGGCCGAGGGAGGAGCAGAACGCCGGCAGGATATAGGCGCTGTAGGAGTTGACCAGCCCCATTCTGGACATAATCAGAAAGTTGGGGACCTGCGTGACTACCGTGCTGAACATCAGCGACAGCACCACCATCTGAAACAGAAAATGACGACCGGGGAAATCGTGCTTCGCCAGCGCGTAGGCGCACAGCGAGGAGAGGACAACATGCCCCAGGGTGCCTGCCGCCGATACGAAAACCGTATTGAACAGATAGCGGGAAAAAGGCACCCAGTTGTCGCCCATCAGGTCAAACAGGTCGCGGAAATTCTTGGCGGTGGGATTCTGGACGAAAAACCGCGGCGGATACATCCACAGCTCGTCCAGGGGCTTGAGCGAGCTGGAGATGGAATAGACCAGCGGCAGCGCCATGAATACCCCCGCCAGGGCCAGAAAAAAGAATATGGCCAGATTCCCGCCCAGAGACCGATTCAAGTAGAGATGCTTATGGCGGGTCTTTCGAGGCTGGCGCAGCGTTATCTTTTGAGTCATAAGCCTGTCATGCCGTCCTTTCCAAAATATCCCGGGAATATGCCGGGCGATCCGGAGGGGCTATTCGCCCACCTTGCCGATCATATGCTTGGCAAGCAGATTGGCGCCCACCATCATACAGAACAGCACCACCGCAATGGCGCAGGCATACCCCATTTCAAACCGCTCCAATCCGTAATCGGTCAGGTGGTTCATAATGGTATGGGCGGCGTAATCGGTGGTGGGATACCCGCACAGGGCGGTGACCACCGCCCCCACATTGAAGGCGGAAGTAATGCTCATCACGGCGCTGAACAGCATCTGGGGACGGATAAGCGGCAGGGTGATGAACCAGAGCTCCTGCCAGCGGTTGCGTATGCCGTCAATGGCGCCCGCCTCATAGTAGGATTTGTCAATCCCCTGAAAGGCGGCGATCAAAGACAGGAAGCCGGTTCCCAGGCTGACCCACAGCGAGACGACGATCACAATTAAAAGGATATACTGCGGGTCCTGCAAAAACTGTATCGGCTTTTGGATGAGCCCCATCTTTGTAAGCAGGCTGTTGACATAGCCGTAGTCATCGCCGCTGAACATCACGCTCCAAATCAAATACACATTGCCGGAAATCGACGGCGCATAAAAAATCAGCGTAACCAGCGCGCGCACCTTTGGCGACAGCTCGTTGATAAACCAGGCGCACGCCAGGCTGAACAGATAGCCGCCGGGGCCGAGGATCAATGCCAGAAAGAGGGTGTTCTTCACCCCGGTCAAAAACACGCTGTCCTGGAAGAAAAGACGCAGATAATTGCTCATCCCCGCCCATTCCGGGCTTTCCAGCACATTAAAGGAGGTAAAGCTGAGCCCCACGGCAATCAATACGGGAAGAACCGTAAAAATGAAAAACAAGATCATATAGGGGGCGACAAACAGGTAGGACTTACGGCTTTTCCAAATCCGCCTCCCCAGTCCCTCCCTGCGGGAGGCCGCCAGCCTCCCCGCCGGGTAATCCATACGCTGCACTCTCCTTTACTCTCCCAATAGCTCTTGCCTTTTCCGGGCCAGTTCCTGATTCAGTTCGGGAATATATTCCGTAATCACTTCCACCGGGTTCTCGGCCATCGTCTGTTCGCCGGAGCTGTTGTATACCCGGTTGAAGGCGAAGGTCAGAATCCGCTGCAGATAATAGCCGCCCGGGACCTGGGGCACCGCCATAACCTCATCCATCTGGGTCAGCAGGCTGTCGTATTCCTCCCGGCTCCATGTCATCCGGGTCAGGGCCTCCATGTTGGCGGTGGCATATTTGGCGGCCGGCCCGAGCAGGCTCTCCATCTCCACCGCGAAGGAGCTTTGCACGTCGCTGCTCAGATACCATTTCAGAAACTCCCAGGACTTCTGCGGCTGTCTGGAGGTGGACAAGATCATGGCCGCCGTGCCGGTCCCCACCGAAATCCGCTGCGGGTTCCCGTCTGCATCCGGCTTGCCGGGCACCGGGACCATCTTCCAGTTTCCGCGGATTTCCGGCGCAAAAGCAATCATCTGGTTGTACATGGTATAGTCCTGGATCCCGCACGGCATCTCGCCGCTGCGGAAGCGGTTCGCAAAATCGAACGTCGGCGGCAGGTCGTACAGGGTGAAAAGCTCCGTCAGTTCCAGGAAGCTCTGCAGCCCTTCGTTGGAGCCGATGTTGGTTTCCGCCCCGTCTTCCGTATACAGCTCGCCGCCATTCTGATACAGCAGCATCGCATAGGCGTTGAGGTCATGGGGAATGCCCATTTCCAGGTTCTGACTCTGCAATTCCGCAATCAGGTCCAGCAGATCCTGCCAGGTCTGCGGTTCCTTTAAACCCAGCTCTTCAAAGATATCGGTGCGGTAAAAAAACATATAGAACGAGAACGTCTCCGGCAGCCCGTACGTCCTGTCCCGGAAGGTATAAGGCGTCAGGGCGCTTTCATGAAAATAGGCCGCGACCTCTTCAAAATCGTCAAAAGCGGTCAGGTCCATTGCCGCGCCGCGGGTAGCATAGTTGATCGGTTCGGTGATCGGATTGTTCAGGCAAACATCCGGCGCATTGCCGGACAGCACGGACACAAGCAGGCTTCCGGCCGCGACCAGCTCCATCGTTACATTGGTTCTGGTCTGCGAGACAAAGTCGGAATCGATCAGATTGCGGAGGATTTCCGCCTGGTCGCGCCCGGTCTGGATCCACACCTTGATCGTGTCGTCGTACCGCTCTCCCCCGCTTGCGCCGATGGACGAATAATCGGTCATGAACGAATAGACAAAATTTTCAATTCCGAATTGGAGGCGGCGGAACAGTCCGGCTTCCGCCTTCGGCAGCGCCGTCCCCACCGAGCCGACATACACTTTGTCAAGCTGCAGCGGCTGCTTTTGCGCATCCAGCAGCCACGTTCCCAATGAACCGAGATTCGCTTTGAACTGCTCCAGATACTTCGCGATGTTTCGGGGCTTCCCGCTCATGGCCTCCAATTGAAAAATAATTTTCTTTATTATGGAGGTATAGCTCCCCCCTTTGCCGGCAGCCGCGTCAAAGCCGTCGACAATTTCCTGCAATTCCCCGGCCAGAGCCCCCATGCGGGACAGTTCCTCCGGAATCATCTCCTCAAAGCCGTAATCCCTGTACCTGTCAGGAGAAGGGCCGGTGATGGTGATAATCCGGCGGTAAATGGCGTTCATCTCCGAAAGAGCCGCCTGAACCCCGCCGATCATCTCCGCCAGATCCCCCATGGTCACCTCCAGCGCCATGGTGTGGGCTCCGGCCTCCAGGTAAATCCAGTAAGCCTCTTCGCCGCCGAGCCACTGATTCTGCCACGCGGCGTCATAGGAAAAGCGCAGGGCGTCCGCCTCCTGAAACGGCACCTCTCCGTCCACAAGAAGGCGGCGGCTGGTAAAAATGCCGTCTGCTGTGCTCTGCTTAAAGCGGAAGCCGATCTGGTAAAAGCCGGATTCCTCCACCGTTATTTCCCAGCCGATCTGTTCCCCTATGTTTTGAAAATTGTCGCCGCCGATCACGTTTAAAAGGAGGTTGGCCGCGGACTGCGGCGTGGTGGCCGGCGATGTTTTGTCGGTGTCCGGCAGGATTGTCTGGTGGCTTTTATAGGCGATCTTCTCGGCCTCCAGCGCCTCAAACGCACCCTCTATCCGCCGGGCCCCCTCCGCCTCGTGCCGCGCAACGTACTCTTCATAGGTCGGCGTCTGTTCCGGCGGGCAGAGCCGGATGGCGGATACGGCCAGCGAACCCCGGTTCCCTTTCAGCGTCAGGGTGTGCTCCCCCTGCGTGAAAAGGAAGCGATAAGGGCCGGATACATAACCGGACGGATCGCTGACGGCATAGGTGTTCCAGGCAAAGACTTCCTCCACTGCGGGTTTCCGCTCGTTTCCCGCCATGTTTTTCTCAAACTCGTTATTCTGGGCATACCGGCGCGGATAGCTGAGCAGAGAGGTGCCCCGGAAGGGCAGAGCGCCGTCGATTTCCCACTCCTGCTGCACGTCGCCGCTCCCCGCCGACGCCGGCATGTAATCGATCTCCACCTCATACCATCCCGTGGCGGGAACGGCAAAGGAAAAGGAGGCAAACGCGTCGTCGTCAATCACCACGGCGTCCCGTCCGGTTTCCCCATAATCAGTATGTACCGCCGCCGTCGAGGCTTCGTCCAGCAAGTCCAAAGGGACCTCCACCACAGCGGACCCATCCGGATACGAGCCCGATTCCCGGTATTCCGCATAGGTCAATCCCCCCGATGACGACGCCTCGTCCGGCTGTCCGGCCGTCTCCCCGCTTTTTGCCAGGGGAGCCGTTTCCGATGAAGCAGCCCCTGCCGCCGGAATCCATGTGGTCAGCAGAAGCAAAGACAGGACAATTGCCGAAAGCCGTGATCGTTTTTTGCGCATAAACGGTTTCCTCCTGTTAATGAATACCCTTCATACCCTTCCGTCTGCTTTTCAAGACGGGAAAGGCATGGGCAGCTTTGCCCGCGCCCACCCGCGCCCATTTTGATATAGCAATATATTTTGAGAAGCGGCCTTGCTTTTTGTCTTCGGTTCCGTTTCTCTTATAGATGTATATATAAAATTGGTATAAATTTCATGAATATTATTTTTACAATTTGGGGTTTCCGTGATCTTTTCGCATTCATTGTAACACCCTTGTTCTCATATGTCAATAAGATATCGGGGATTATTCGAAAGATTATTTGACATATTTGTATTATTGATGTTGACACAACGCCCCTGTGGAGCTATAATATTCATGTCATTAATTAGTCAAAAAGTGCCCGGGATTCGTATGGAAAAAATAGGTATCTTGTGATACCAAACGGAGGAGGACGATCGATTAAACTCAATGGCCTGCCGTCATATCCGTGTTCATTCATTTTTTCGGAGGTGCGTTATGAAAAAACAACTGGCTCTGGCAGCGGCTTTCGCGGTCGCCGTATTGTCTCTGGCGGGATGTTCCGGCAAGGAGCCCGCCCCGGACAGCAGCAGTTCGACGGGCAGCACGACCGGCAGCGGTGCCGCCGGGAGCACAACGTCCACAAAGGCGGGGGAAACCACCACGGCATCCGGAGAATCCACAAATACGCAGGGCAACACGGGCGGAGGGAAAACCACCAGCCCAAACAGCGGGCCCGCCACCAAACCGCCCGCTACATCAACCGATCCCTTAAAAGCCGATTTGGGAGGCCAGACCATTGAGATCATAACCCCCTACCAAAATGGCATTTTCAACACCAAAAAGAATCTTTCCGCTTACCAGAACGCGTGCGCGGAGCGGTTGTCCACCCTTCAGTCCGAGCTGAACTGTAAAATCAGCATTTCGGTGAAAACGGTGGACGAGATGTCCGAAATGGCTTTCACCACCATCTCCTCCGGCAGCAAGTTCGCCGATATTCTGGAAGTGCCCATTTACGGCACCTCCGCCTACCTGAATTCCCAGGCCGTGGTCAACCTCCGGTCGATCTCCACCCTGGATCTGTCGCAAGACTACCTGAATGCAGGCGACGCGGTCAATTCCTCCACCTTTTACAACAAAACCTATTTCATCACCTGTGACGACATGATCGCGGATTCGGGGATGGGATATTTCTTCAATAAGCGCCTCCTGAAGGAGTGCGGCCTTGAAAACCCCTATGACCTGGTAAAGAACAACCAGTGGACAATCTCCAAGCTGCGCTCCATGGCCAAGGCCGCCACCAAGGACACCGACGGCAAGCCGGGCATGTCCAAAAGCGATCAGTGGGGCATGCTGCAAACCAGCTATGTTGCCGACGCCGCTGCCGCAGTGCTGGCCGCCAATAACGCGGAAATGATCAAGCCGGACGGCAAGGGCGGCGCGGTGTATAACACCGACTCCAAAGAGGTGCTGGATTCCATCTCCCTGTGCACCCAGATGTTCGTAAGCGACGGTTCCTGCTATGCCACCACCGACGGCGATAAAGACCTGTGGAATATGTTTATCACCGGCAAGGGCCTGTTCCTGGGGGTAGGCGTAAACATTGCCCAAAAAATCATGGATATGGACGACGACTACGGTTTCGTCCCCTTCCCGCGCAGCGACAGCGCCTCTTCCATGAATGTCGGCACCAACTGGAATTCCTCGGTCCTGATGGTTCCGATCAACCCCAAAGCGGCGAACTACGACAACGTCGGCCGTTTCCTGCAAGCCTTCTGCAAGCTGTCCGAGGATACCGTCGAAACCATGTATGACGAGTATTCCGACCGGTACTTCCGGGATGACCAGTCGGTGGAGATGATGAAGGTCATGGCCTCCTCCCAGAAAATCACCACCTCCTCCATCCTCGGCTCCACCGGCGACTGGGGAATCCACGAAGGGACTTACAAAATACTGTACAACTGCGTGCCCGGCAAGGTATCCGCCATTTCGGAAATCGAGACGTACAAGCCCTTCTCCGTCTCCAACCTGGCCGACCTGATGTACAAGCTGAAGGAAAGCTGAACCGCACATACATAATCTGCTGCAAGGAGGAGGAAGATGCCGTGAGTGCGCAGCGCCTCCCGGCATCTTCGTTTATTATGGAGAAAAAAACGGATTTTTTGTCCCGCAGGGACTGGCTTTGGGGGGTCAACGGACATAACCGGGATTACCCCGCCTATCCGGAGGAGCGGCTCGAAGATCAGATTCGTCTGGCGGCGGAATTGGGCGTAACGCTCTATCGTTTCAACTATACCCCCGACAACGACGACATGTTCGCCTACCTGGACAAAGTGGTGGACCTCTGCGGCCGATACGGCCTGAAGGTGTTCCTGGTCGCCTTTGACCTCTGCTTCATCGGCTACAAAAATCCCGAAAAGCTGTACGCGACCGCCCGCCGGATCGCCGAACGATACCGCGGCCGAATCCCCCTGTATCAAGCCTCCAACGAGCAGGACATCCCGGCGCTGGATCTCGCGCGGCTGAAAGACCCCATCGGCAACGAACGGTCCCACTACGACATGGCCCGCTATGCCGATATCCGCCGTTGTATGGAACAAATCCTGAAGGGGTTCAAGGACGGAGATCCGCAGGCAAAAACCGTCGTCAACATCTCTTGGCGGCATACCGCCGTCCTGGACCTTTTCACACAGGACGGCCTGCGGTGGGATGTCACCGGGCTGGACTGGTACTGGGCGCTGGACGACCACGGCCAGAACAACATCGTCGATACGCTGGAGCGGCTGGCGGCTCTTCCCGCACCGGAAATCCTCGTGGCCGAAACAAACTCCTGGGAAGGCGATTACCGCGTGAGCGAGGAACAAATGCGGGAGTATAACCGCCGGGCGATGGAATATTACTATACCTATCCCTGCGAAAAGCTGAAGGGCCTCATTTTTTATGAACTGCTCGACGAACCGGACAAAGAGGGCGGCGAGGGCCACTTCGGCCTGGCGCTCAACGACATCCGCGGCAACATCGGCCGCAAAAAGCTCAGCTATCTGGACATTTCCGCCTGCCTGCACAGGCAGGGATGAAACCGAAAAGGAGTTTTTATGCGAAAATTAAAATTTACCCAGCGGATTGCCTGCCTGGCGGCCGCCGCTTTGCTGGCGGCGGCGCCCTTCGGCATGAGCGCCCGGGCGGCATCCGAATTTACAACGCGCAGCGACTTTTCCTGGGGGATCAACGGGCACAACCTGACGTACAAATCCTATCCCATCCGCAATTTGGAAGAGCAGATCCGGCTGGCCGCCGAGCTGGGGGTCGACATCTACCGGTTCAACTTTAACCCCAAGAACGGAAGCGACTACAGTTATCTGGACAGGGTAGTCGACTGGACGCAGCGCTACGGCATGGAGCTTATGCTGGTGATGGACGATTTCGGCCCCGACGCCGATGTGCTCCGCACCCGTTTCGAAACGGTGGCCAGCCGGTACAACGGCAGGAACGGGCACGGGTTAATCCGCTACATCCAGGTATTTAACGAGGTGGATGTCTGGGCGATGACCACCGAGGACTTTCCCGACGCGGACAACCGCGTCAGCGGGGACGGCACGAACAAAACCCACTACTCCGCCATGGCGCTCGCGCAGGTGCTTGAGAAGTTCAAGGCGGGCGTGGCCGGCGTAAAGGCGGGCAATTCCGAGTGTAAGGTTGTCATCAACATCAGTTATCTGCACACCTATCTCTTCGATTACCTGAAGGACAACGGCGTGGAATGGGATCTGACCGGCCTGGATTGGTACGCCAATATGCAAAACGGCAGCTTTGACAATATCCTGACGCGCCTGAGCACGCGTTATCCGCAGGATATTATCATCTGCGAAACCAACATATGGCCATTCACGGAGTCCATGGAATCCGATTATGAAAACGATACGGATTTTCTGCCGCAAGCCATGCGGGATGTCTACAACAACTATACGCGGGTGAAGGGGATGATCTTTTACGAGCTGCTTGACGAGCCTCAGTATGAAATGAGCGCGGGCCGGTACGAAGGAGAGTCGCACTTTGGCTTTGTAAAGGTGAACAGGGACGACTTTTCCATCGGAACCAAAAAACCGATTTACCACCGCGTGCAGCAAATGCTCGGAGGAGGCCCCCTTGAACCCGGCGCTTCCCTGTACGCTACCACTTCGGCGCCCGCAGCCACTACCACCACGGCCAGGCCTCCTTCCGACGATACGACGGCGCCCACCACCACTACCCTGAACAATACCACCGCCTCGACCCAGAGTTCTTCCTCTTCGTCAGGCGGGAGCAGCGCCGGTTCTACCGTCATCACCGGCAGCCCATCCGGCTCCACAAGCGTTCCCACCACTGTAACGGACGCAGACCAAGGCGATTCGGGCGGCCTGCCGATCGCCGCCATCGTCGGGATTTGTGCTGCCGCCCTGCTGGTTATTGCGGCGGCGGTCTTCCTCATCCTGAAAATCCGATTCGGCTTTTTCCCCGGCTTTCTGGACGGCCTGACCCGAAAAAAACCGTAAAGCGGGGACGCACTTTGCTATGCGATTTTTCTCATCATTGATTTGCTTTGATATAAATGATATAATATTGTCAAATTCTGCTTTCAGCCAAAATCCAACCGAATAGGTGTGTGTACACATGAGCAATATCAACCAGCCTTTATATCAAGCGATCTATGACGATATTATCGCGAAGATCAAAAACAACGATCTGGCGCCGGGCGACCGGCTGCCTACGGAATTTGAGTTGATTGAACAGTATGGCGTCAGCCGCATCACCGTTTCTCGCGCCCTGCAGGAACTGGTTAAAAACGGCTATGTCACCCGTTACCGCAGCAAGGGTTCGTTTGTAGCCGACCGAAAAGCGGTTTCGTCCTATCCGTCCGTCTCCTCCAGACAAACGAACACGCTGGCCTTCGTCATGCCGTTTTCCAGCGGCGTCGTGCCGCAGATGATGTTTGCCATGCAGCACGCTGCGCAAAAGAAGGGCTACATTCTTTCCATCTTCAATTCAGAAAAAAGCCTGGAGAAAGAGCGCGACATCCTGATGCAGCTCACCGGGCTGTCCCTGGCGGGCGTGATCTGCTATCCGATCGAAAGCTATGAAAACCTTTCCTACTATTCGCCCTTTATCCTCCGCGGCACGCCGCTGGTGGCCATTGACAAAACCATCCCTTTTACCGGCGTTCCCTGCATCAAGTCCGACAATTTCCGCTGCGCCTACAAAATAGTGGAATATCTGATCGAAAAAGGGCATACCCGCATCGCGTTTTACACCCACACGATGAAAGACGAAAACGAAAAAGAACGCTTTCTCGGGTACCTGAACGCCCTGCTTGACAACGGGATCTCCCCGGACAGCCTGTACTTTATGGAAATTGAGAAGGACGGCGACCCGCAGCACATGCTGGAGGAAGACAACGCAGCGCTCCATTCCAAAATCGCCGTTCAGCTCAAGCAGATTATGTCGCTGCCCCAGCGGCCCACCGCCCTTTTCTGTGCTTTCGACTTGATTGCGGCCTATGTGCAGCAGCAGGCAAGCCGTCTCGGGATCTCCATTCCGGACGACCTGTCCGTGGTGGGCTTCGACAACCTTTCCCTGTGCGATCATCTGCAGGTGCCTCTGACCAGTATAGCGCAGGACTTCAGCGCGATCGGCCACAAGGCCGTGGAACTGGTCTCCCGCCGGATCGCCGGCGAACCGGTAGAGTCCTCCTACCTGTTCGACGGGCAGGTGGTGGAACGCAGCTCTGTAAAGGACCTTACAAGGAGCAAATCCTGACCGGACGCCTCCGGCCCGGATGGGCGCTCCGCCGCCATATTGCCGAAGTTCGCCGGCCGCCGTCTCTGTACGCTGGAAATACAGGGCGGTTGGCCGGCGAAGTCGGTTTATTTCCCCTCTGTTCCTTTCTGTTTCCTTCTGTTCCCTTCCTACCTTCCACCTTTCTCCCACTCTTCCCCCTTCTTCCCCCTTCTCCCCCCTTCTCCCCCTCCGGCAGGCAGGAAGCCGCATGCCCGGCCGTGTTCTTCTCCCAGCCGGGCGCAGATCCGGCCGCCTCGCCGGGACGTCCCTTCTCCCCAATCGTCCGCAGATAAAGGAATGGCGGCGGGCAAGGCCGCGGTGCCCCGGTGCACGTGGTGCACGCGGTGCACGCGGCGCCCACGGTGACCCGGCGTATTCACGTCCGGCGGGTGTGAACACGCCGGTTGCGGCGGTTCCAGGCGCCGGCGGGGGAACGGGAACAATCCGCCGGCGGGTATGCCCAATAAAAAATAATGAAAGCAGCGGGTGATCTATTGTGATTATCGAGAAATATTATGAAGACCCCCATATCCTCCATGTCGGCACCCAACCGCCAAGAGCGTATTATGTCCCCTGCGCATCGGCGGAAACGGCGCTGGCCCCCGAACCCCGGAACGCCTCCGAACGGTTTCAGCTTCTCAACGGCATATGGCAATTCGCCTACTATGAAAGCGTCCACGACCTGAAAGAGCGGTTCTACCTTCCGGACGCTGTGCGGGACGGATTCGGTTCCCTTCCGGTTCCGTCGGTGTGGCAGATGCAGGGCTATGACCGCCACCAATATACCAACAACCGCTACCCCTTCCCCTTCGATCCCCCCTATGTACCCCATCATAATCCCTGCGGGGCATATATTCATACTTTCACGCTCGACGACCGGCCCGAAGGATGGAAGCGGTTCCTGAATTTCGAAGGGGTGGACGCCTGCTTCTATGTATGGATTAACGGGACCTGGCTGGGTTACAGTCAGGTCTCCCACAGCACCAGCGAATGGGAAATCACCGACCATGTTCATGCCGGCGAAAACGAATTGGCCGTTCTGGTGCTGAAATGGTGCGACGGCAGTTATCTGGAAGACCAGGACAAATTCCGCACGTCGGGCATCTTCCGGGACGTATATATCCTGACCCGCCCGGCGGATCATATCGTGGATTTCACGGTCACCACCCCTTTGAGTGAAAACTACACGCATGCACAGGTGCAGGTGCAGCTCATCAAAAGCGAGCCTTCCCTCCCCGTTAAGTACACTTTATACGATGCCGCCGGGCGGCCTGTCGCCGGCGGGGAAACGGACGGAACCGCGTTCTCCATGCCGGTTGCAGCCCCCCGTTTGTGGAACGCGGAGGACCCCTATCTGTACACCCTGCTGCTTGAAACCGCGGAAGAAGCGATCCCCTGCCAGGTTGGCCTGCGGGAAATCGCCGTCAGGGGGGACGTCGTACAGCTGAACGGGCGGCGGATTGTATTCCGCGGGGTGAACCGGCATGACTCCAGTCCTGTAGACGGACCGGCCGTTTCCCGGGAACACATGCTGCGGGACCTCGAACTGATGAAGCAGCACAATATTAATGCTGTCCGAAGCAGCCATTACCCGAACGCACCGTACTTTCTCGAGCTGTGCGACCGCTACGGCTTTTATATCATAGACGAAGCCGATCTCGAATCCAACGGCACCTGCACCCTATACGGCAGGGATAACTTCTTTTCCCTGCTGGCAATGGACGACCGGTTTCAGGAAGCCTGGGTCGACCGGGTGAAGCTGCTTCACGCTCGTGACAAAAACCGTCCCTGCGTGCTGATGTGGTCAATGGGCAACGAATCCGGGTACGGCGTCAACGTCGAGGCTGCCCTGGCTTATATCAAGCAGGCGGACCCGACCCGTCTGACCCACTACGAAAGCGATTACGTTATCCAGGACGGATGGACGCCGGACCGTTCCCATTTGGACACAATCAGCCGGATGTATCCTCCCATTGCCATGATCGAACAGTATTGCCGCGATGGAAAGGGCCTGGGCGTGCAGATCCACAACCCGGAAACCGGGGACCGGTGGGAAGACTATGCCATCCACGGTCAGGAGAAAAAGCCCTTTGTCCTGTGCGAATACAGCCACGCCATGGGAAACGGCCCCGGCGACCTGGAGGCCTACTACCAGCTGACGCTGAAATATGAGAACCTCTGCGGCGGCTTTGTATGGGAGTGGTGCGACCATGCGGTGTACAGGGGCCGCACGGCGGACAATCGGGCGGTCTACGGGTACGGCGGGGATTTTGGCGAATTCCCCCACGACGGAAACTTTTGCATCGACGGGCTGGTTTCCCCCGACCGGCAGATACATAACGGCCTGCGGGAATACAAAAATGTTATCCGTCCCGCCCGAATGTCCCTGAGGGAGTGCGTCTGCCATGTCCGGAATATGTACGATTTCACCAACCTGAAAGAGGCCATCGTCATCCGCTGGGAAATCACCTGCGACGGCGAGCCGTGCGCCGCCGGGATAATCGACGACCCGGCCCGGCTGGATATTCCGCCGCATGAGGAAAAGGCGCTGCCCCTCTCCCTGCCGAAGCCGCTGCCCGACGGGCTGCTTCTGCTGAAATTCCGCTACTGCCAAAAGTCGGACGCGCCCTTCCTCCCCGCGGGGTACGAGCTGGGCTTTGACCAGGTGGAGCTGGCGCCGGCGCCGCTGCCTGTCTGGGTTCCGGCGCCGGGGGACCTGTCCGTGGAGGAAACGGAAGAGCATCTCCTCCTCGCCGGCCCTTCTTTCCGCTACGTGTTTAACAAGCTCTCCGGCGTTTTCGAGCAGATGACGGCGGACAACCGCGTCCTGCTCCAACGGCCCATGGAGTACAATCTCTGGCGCGCCCCGACGGACAACGACCGGAACATCCGCGTCCAGTGGGAGGCGGCAGGCTATGACCGCACCGTCTCCCGCGCTTACCAGACGCAAGCCGTCAAAAGCGAAAACGGCGTGGTCATACGCGCGGAGGTTTCCATAGGGGCCGTTTACCTGCAGCGCCTGCTCACCCTGCACACCGAATGGCGGGTTGACGCCAAAGGCCGGCTCTCCGCTTCCATTGCGGTGAATAAAAATCCGGCGATTCCCTTCCTCCCGCGGTTCGGCCTGCGCCTGTTTCTGCCGGAGGAAATCCAGAATGTAACCTATTTCGGCTACGGGCCCTATGAAAGCTACGTGGACAAGCATCATGCAAGCTGGCGGGGGCGTTTCAGCCGTACGGTGCGTGAAATGCATGAAGACTACCTCTTTCCTCAGGAAAACGGCAGCCACTGTGGATGCCGCTGGGTCGCCTTGGAAGGGCCGGCCGGCGGTCTCCGGATTGCGGCCCAAAACGCGCCCTTCAGCTTCAACGCGTCCCCTTTCACGCAGGAGATGCTTACCAAATGCGCTCATAATTACGAGCTGACTCCCAGCGGCTGCACCGTACTGTGCATAGATTACGCCCAGAGTGGAATCGGCTCCAATTCCTGCGGGCCGGAGCTGGATAAAAAGTACCGGCTTGATGAGGACACTTTTACGTTTTCGTTCCTCCTCTGCCCGTTTTCCAAATAGCGCTCTATAGCGCTCTCTTTTCGGCGGCCGGGGGTGCGGGTGGTCCTCCGGGAAATCCGGCCGTCCTTTCCCCGTTTCTCCTGCCGTTTCTCCTGCCGTCCGCTTTCCCGCTTTACAGGGAGGCCGAACGTTCTCTTGTGAAAGCAGAGGGGAGCAAGAAGAGCAAGGGGGAAAGGGTGGAAGGGTGAGAAGGGTGGGAAAGGGTGGGAAGGAGAGCAAAAGGATGGCGTGGAAAGGCCGGAGAAGGTGAAAGAAGGCGAAAGAAGGTGAAAAAAGGCGGGGAAAAGGCCGGGAATCCGAGGAAGATTCCCGGCCGGGTACACCACTTAACCGCAGCTTCGCCTTGACAAATACTATAAAATTTGATATAATATAGAAAGGTAATTTGTGGCATTTTGCTTTTGACGGGGGAACGCCCATGGTCATATCCAAATCCATACTGCACTATTTTTCCCATGGAAAAACGGAACCGCCTTACGAAGTGGCACAGCACCGGCATGAATACTGGGAATTGGTTTACTACGGTGGATTGGGAGTCTCCACTGTAAACGGGGTGGCCTTTAATTATATGCCGGGCAGTTATGTGGTGATTCCACACAACGTGCCGCATGCGGAAAAGGCCCTGTCCTGCGGAGACCTTTTCTGCCTTGGCTTTGAAGCGGAGCTGGAGTTTACCGAGCTGCCCACGTCGCTTTTTGTTGATGATGAGCGGCAGTCCATCCG